>NZ_JAMOKS010000013.1:0-190947 GCF_023656785.1 Parabacteroides caecihominis | reverse complement strand
AGAAGCTGATTGCAACTCTACATCTCGAGATAGTTTACTTCTACCGATCGGTTAATTCAATTATTCATACAACAAATATATTGAATTAATCTTGCTTTGGTGAACTATGCAAAGTTAGAGCATCTCCAAAATAAACTTCGTGCCATCCAAATCTTCGCAAAGACAATCAAAAAATGACTGTGTGCCCGACTGTTCAAAACACCGTGGGTTTCACTCTCTTTTTCCCCTATAGAGTACCTCCGTTTCCCCTATATCCTACCCTTTGTTCCCCTATACCCTGTTGCACGGTGGGCTACAGGGTAAAAGACTGTATGTCAGAGGGAAGCAAAAGATAAGGACAGAAAAGGACAAAAAGGACACCCCCACATTTTCAGAAACCACTCATCCGATCAGGCGGCAGGGGAAGTGTTTTTACGGTAGAGGCCGTGAGACAGACGGGTGATGAAGACCGGCTCCAGACGGGAAAGGTGGCGTCTGACGGAACGGTCGCTTATGCCGACTGCCTGGCTGAGCGCATACAGGTCGGACACAGTGAACTGATCGTCCAGCCGGTCGAATATTTTACGGAAATAATCCGGGCAGGTCAGTTCGGGGATATCTGCCGGGGCGGTAAGCTGCGTCATCAGCAGGCGGCTATGTTCGAGGCAGACATCGACAATGGAGAGGGCCGCTCGGAAATGAGCGTCGTCACAGAAACGTTCGTCCAGTCCGTAATCGAGCGAAGCGACATCGAGAGCGGTAAAAATCATGCAGAGACGGAAGGTCATCAGTCCGTGACGCTTCACGGCACCCAGGAAGTCTTCTTCCCCAAACAGGTCGGTTTCACGCAATAGCTGCGCAAAGTGACGGTTCAGTTCATCCCACTGTCGGGAAGTAAGGCGCACCTGCAAACGTCGTTTACGCAGCAACAGGGCTATATCACGTACACGTTCGGAGAGGGTATCGATCCAGGCCTCAAACCCTTCCGCTCCATTCTGAGGCGAAACATCCTGCCAGACCGCCTTGCTGCGGCAGGTATACAGCAGCAGACGGCTCGCCAGCCCGTTCTCCGCACTCGGCACCAGTCGGGGAAATTGTCCGGGTGTACCCGCCAGCAAAAGAGCCAGACGCGGCCGGGGAACGCGGATCATCTCATTATCCACCTTACGGGAGGAGGCGACAGGTTCATGCTGGAAAGCCTTACGCAACAGGTCGTCGAACTGTCCATAGTCCTGACGGCTGGCAGCGATCAAGGTATCGATCTCACTGTCGACCATCAGTCCGCCAGTCTCGCCATTCTCAGCCAGGTGGACCAGCAACTTAGCTTTCGTTATCTGGGTAGGGATGAAAAAATAGCAGGTAGAGGCTTTTACAGGGGCATCGGTCACTTTGACCGCCTGTTTCTTCTGATGGGCAGTCGCTTTCTTCAGTTCCCATTCTTCCAATGCCTGAAGATATTCGTCCTCTTTGCGTTTCGTCTCGATCTCGATCAGTGAGGCATAGCTGTCAGCCAGGCGGCGCATGTCATTGATGCACCCTTTGCCGTTAGCCGCCGGAGCCACTTCGACCGTGAAAAGATGCGGATAGACACGTTTCCGGTTATAGATACCCCATACTCCCGGAAGGCAGGCACTCAATACGGTACAGGCTGCCAGGAAAGCCATATCGCGCTCGCGGCGGTCGGTATAGAAACGAAGGGCATCGCCCAGCAAAAGGGGAAGACCGGTGGTTATATTTTCCGGTAGAAAAGGGGTTTGTTCGCGAAGCTCCTCACCCGAAAATGTGGCGGTGTCCTTTTCGTCCTTTTCTGTCCTTTTGCTTTGGGGGCGGGTAGCCGATTCATCGGTATGTCCCTGATAAGCAGAAGATAAAGCCTGACGAATCTCTTCTTCGGAAAAGTCGTCACCGCGTAACAGGGGTATGCAAAAAAAGGCCGTTTCATTACGGTCGAAGCCTCTCCGGTTGGCTTCGCAACCCAGGCGGTAAACAGTCTGGTTACGGCTGCCTTCAACGGCAGGATGGGCACGCAGCCAGTCGTGTACAAACACCTGGCTCTGCACTACAGAGGAAAGGGAGAATACCTGAGCCTCCGGATTATAATATGCCTCCGGATCATCACTCACGTAACAGCAACGACTGATATCCTTACAGGCACGGTCGCAGAAAACACCTGAGAGATGCTCATAATGGGCGGCTACCGCTGCAAATGCAGCGGCATGCTCTTCGCGCCCGGTATCGACTCCGGCAAAGACTTTCACCCCCTCACCGCCCGGGCTGATAAATAAGGCCAGCGTAAAAGGTTGTTGCAGGAATAGGGCAATCAAGGCAGCCAGGTTGGCCACATGATCGAAATCCAGCCCCACCACCTGGCTATAGGCTTCCAGTTGGTTGGCACGATGCCCTCCTTTGAACAGGCCGGAAGGAGTAAACCCCGGAAGCTGTGCTTTCAGGGAGCGGGCAGCTTCTTTGTCACCGGAAGCCAGGGCAGCGCGATAAGCGGTTATTTCATGTATCCAGCGCCGGGTACGGATCAGGATAATGATTTCTTCCAAGGTAAAGGACTCCGATGTAGACAGGTAAAGTTTTCCGAAGAAAGAGACTGAAGGTGTTGCAATCATAACGTTTAAATTTAATGGCTATCCAGCCGGTTAATATATACGCAATATAGGCATTCCCATCTTACAAAAAAAGCAGTTAAAAAGACCGGTCCCAGTCTTCGCCAACGCTGTCTGAAGGCTTCAGGAGAGGTCTGACAGCGAAAGGCTATACTATAAACCGGTCAATTTTAAAGAGAACAGGAAGAAAAATTATTTCCCGTTTTCCTTCTCATCCTCCGACATATAGTAATATCTCAGGATGGTTCCACGAGATACCTCAAATTCAAATATGTCGAATAGCAGGGCAAGCAGCTTGCCGTCATAGTTTTCACCGAAATGCTCTTTCAGCCGGTTATTCATTTCTCCCATATAGAAAGCCAGTAGCATATGTTCCTTTGCAGGAATATGCAAACGATCTTCAGGATAAATAACGACTGCTCCCAGCAGCTCCTGCAGCCGAAGTTTGCAAACTTTCAGTTTCCGTTTGTTACTACGCGACAGACAGCCGCTTTCTTCTCTCATCCAGCGCAGACGCTTTATCTCGCCGCACAGTGCATCCAAAGAGAGGATGACTTGTTGTTTTTTTTCATTTTGTTTCTTATTTTAATTGCCCTGTGATAACACAGGATTTTGTTAGTATCAGAAGTGAACCATTTAGATTATCGACCGGTTGTAACTGGCTCCCCTCTGGAGAGGGGGAAGGGGGTGTGTTATTATTTCACCTGCAAACAGGTTGTATCGCAACACACGAATAACTTCTTACATATCTCTATGTAGGCATTAAGTCTGTTTTATTGATATGCTTTAACACACCCCTTATCCCCTCTCGAGAGGGGAAACAGTTACTCCCGTCACTATAAACAGATAGCTCTTTTATTTCAAACAACGAAACCCCGGAGAACGTATTCCCCGGGGTTTGTTTTTGTCTGCCTTCGCTCTTCACAGAGATCGAACAGAAGAACTTTATTTCATTACTTTAGTATTAATATCGACCGCTTGTTCGCCCTCACGGGGTAATTAGTTCGTAAGAACCGCGCAGTCAATTTAAATTTATTGATTATAAATAATTTCTTATTTTACGATAGCAGGTACTGCTGCTTCACCTTCAACCGTTACATAAACTACACCTGCAGGAACTGCGATTGTAGCTTCGCTTGAAGTGATTACTGTATTAACTACTACCTGACCAAGTACGTTGTTGATAACAACCTTCTTGCCTTCAGCACCCTTAACAGTTACTGTTCCCTTACCGCCGATTACAGCGATTGTAGAAGTTGTGATATCTTCGTTAGCAACAGATGAACCTTCTGAAGATTCTACATTGTAGATATCAGCAGATGAAGCATCGAAGTTTTCAAAATTGTCTTTTACAATTACAGGAACACCGTTCTGGACTTTCAACCAACCGCCTTCAGTCATAGGACGAGCACCACCGGCAAATGCATTGTCATTCTTCCAAGATTCAGATTCGATCAAGAAGTCTTGAGCTTCATCATCATTGATCAGACGGAATTCAAACTTAGCTGCATTATGTTTGTTTTCAGCAATAGTTACTTGTTTGCCATCAACAAACAATTTAGTATAGTTGCCTGTACCCGGCATAGTACCTTCTTCTTTCACTACATAACCTTTCAGGAAGGCAAGACGAGTATATTTATTTTCCCAGTCATACTTGTTGTATTTAGCGTCAATCTTCAAGTTAACCAAGAAGTTACCAAATATAGTATCAGGTGTTACATGAGTATGTACACAAGCCAAAGAATCAGCTAATGAAGCATGGTCTTCGCCACACCATTTAACAGAGCCTTTTTGTTCTGTTACATTGCGGCCAATAAAGTACTGAGGCATCAATACGCCAGTTTCAGTTGTCGGGATTACTGTCATTTCTGCCAAAGCATCAGCATTGTCTCCCTTACCTTCTACTGCCAACAGATTCAAATCAGTTGCTTCAGAAGCATACAGATATTCTTTATCAGTTGAACGTGTACGATAGAATTTCAAAATATTCTTTTCACCCAGTTCGTCTTTAGTAAATTCACGATAATAACGAGTTGAATCAACGACTAAAGCAAATGATGAAGTACGTGTTTCAGCTGTAATATCTTCAGCTTTGATCAAACCTGTAGCATCTACAACACCAGCTTTCTTGTCCCAGGCAGCATCAATCAATGCATAGTAGTGAGTACCGTCTACATCATTTACTTCTTTCAAATAGAAGTTAGTTGCAGAAGCAGCATTGGATACTACCATCATTTCTGTTCCATCTACATTTGTGATCTGTACATATTTGTTATGCTGGTTCAACTTATTCGGATTGTAAAGGCTGATCTGATATAAACCGCGTTCCAAAGAGTTGCCATAACCATATTCCTGGTTGTTTCCGACTCTGTGTAATCTGAATTTATCTTCAGAGTTAGCAGATACAACTAAAACAGAATCATTATTGATTGTCTTATCACCTACTTCAACATTCAATCCGGAAGAAATATTCAGATAATCCAGTGTAAAGAGCGCTCTCGGATCTTCCGTTGCTGTACGGTAATAACCTTCTTCACTTTCAGGAGCTACACTCAATACGAATGTATCATTTTTCTCTTCAACATAACCCTGATAGATATACTGGCTGATTGTTACATAATATTTACCGTCTTTTTCTTCTACAGTATACGCACCCAGGTTCAGTTTTTCACCTGTTTCCATATTGTAAATATTCGGATAACCACCGAAGTCTGTCGGAGTAGAACCTACATACCACTTCGCAGCCGGCATATGGGCAAAATCCATCTTACCCTGATCAGCCGGAGTCACTTTAGTCAGCGAGTAACCATCAACATCCAACATCAAACGGGCACCGTTTTCCTGAGTATTTGCTTTTACAATATCCAGATAGTACAGACCTGCAGGAACATTAATAACATTTACAGGACCAGCCAGACTTAAACCGATACGGTCATTGATTGTCCATTCCAATGCATTCGGACGTTTGATATATTCAGAGCTACCAACTGTTACTTCACGATGTTTACCCAGAACTGCAACTTTCACTAAATTCTGTTCGAAACCAGGAGCAAAAGAAGCTCTGTAACGAATTTCGCTGTCATCACGATCTTTCCAATGAAGTGTTGTAACATCCTTCTGGTTGTAACCGTCAGCTTCGATACGCAAAGAGTCCTGAGTCGGGAAATACAAGAAACGGAAGTTGAAACGACCATTGATGTCGCGAGCAGCAAGCGGTGCGTTCGAATTGACAAATTCTTTATATTCTCTTGTATTGAATGTTAAATGGTTTTGACCAGCCACTTCATCTGACAGATAAGCAGTATCGACCATCAGATATTCACCGTTATCAGCTTTCAGAGATAACCAATACGGAGTTTTAACAGCATTCAAATTAGTATAAACTGCATACAATCCCTGGGCAGTACGGGCAGCCTTAGCGGCAGCTCTATCAGCAAGAACCCATTTATGCATGTGATAAATAACATCACCCTTGTCGAATTCCAAGTCCTGGCTCAAAGCAAGAATTCTATCTATCGAAGTAGTACATGATTTCCTCAGCGTAGCTTCCTTACTTTCTTCATCTGAAATTGTTACCTCTAGTTCAGATTTTTGACCTTCCAGTTTATTTAGCAATGCTAAGAGGTCCTTATCTAATTCGTTATTATGAATAATACTATTTCTTACAGTGATGTATTCAGTACGTGCCTTTTCCTCTTTAGCCTTAGCTGTCTTTAAAGCCTCTTCTGCATCAGCTTTATTAGCGACACTCTCATTTACAGCAACCGTACACTTTTCAAGTTCCGAATCAGCATCTTCAGCATCTTGTTCGGCAACCTTGTAAGCGTCATTTACTGATGTTACATAATCGTTCGTTACTTTTCCTAAACCTGTATTTACATCATCGATACCAGATGTTATAGCAACTGTTTCATCAATACCAGCAGTCTTTGCATTATCATATAACTCTTTCGCAAGTTCAAAGAACAATTCTTTATCAGATTCAGTCGCAATATCTACAAGAGCAAAAAAATCATTCCAAGATTTTGTATCATCAAGATATACAGTATTAAAAAGGGATAACGTTACTTGATCGAATTTGCTATCTGTATTTGTCTTTACTGCATCAAAATACTTCTTAACTAATAAATCTTTCTGACATGCAACATTTTTCTTACTCAATGCCACGCTCCATGCCTCTGTTGCAGCCATTACATCTTCATTAGCGATGCTCAACTCTTCATTGCGAGTATCAACAAGAGTCTGAGCGTCTTCCCATGCATCTACCGCATGGACTAAAGCTGTATGTAAATCTTCAATCTTGCTCTTCAGATCATCATTTATGTTTGCATTATTCTTTATTGACTCTTCAATAGACTGCAATCTTTCGTTAAGATCTTTCATATCATAGCGATGTCCCAGCAAAGAAACACTAACTACCTGCAATTGTTTTACCAATTCATTATAGTTTTCTCTTTCGTCTTTCAGCATCTTCGCTGTAACAGCATAATCTTCTTTCTGATCATTTAATGCTTCAAGAGCTGCGTCTACCAGTTTTACTTTAGCTTCATAAACAGCGTAGGCTTTTTCATAAGCTGCATAAGCATCAGCCACTTCGCCATAAGACAATGTACCCGGCTTCGGATCAACAGCTTCATATTCCTGCTCTACCCATTTGTTAGGCATACCTTCAGAAACACCTTTAGCAAATGCGAAAGCGACCTTGTCGTCAGCCTGAGTCTGAAGTTTACTATTCAAATCATACTTGCTTAACCATACCGGGCCAGCAACTGTCGGTTTGATTCTGAAGGCATCTACTCTTTCCTGAACATCTTTTGTTGCATACTTGACAGCAGCCACTTTACCAGAACCATCTGATGCAGGAAGCAAAGTCATGATAGAGTCTGCATGAAAATATGTTTCCGGAGTTCTTGCGATTGTCAGGTTCTCACCAGCTTCATCAAGCATCCATGTCCATGAAACATCCTTTCCTCCTAAATGAGAAGCAGTCCGTACTCCACCTCTATAATCCTGTGCATTTGCTGGATCAAAAGACAGAGTAAGATGATGAGCCAGGTTTCTGAAAATAAAAGCAGTTCTTGTTTTGTCTATATTGGCGTCTCTTTCTACAGTCCAAAGAGATTCTCCAATATTAGCCTGAAAGTAAGGGATAAAGGCCAATTCATAATGGAAACCGCCGCCTTGCAGATCTTTTACTTTCTGCATAACCAACACATTATAACCATCTGATAACTGATAAGCTCTACCATCTGTAACTTTAGATACAGCTTCTATAGAAGGAGCCGTAGCCTTAGTATACACATCCTGAGTCTGAGCATAACCAGTTCCAACAGTTGTCGCCAGTAACATACCGGCCACCAAAGTAGAAAACTTTTTGTTCATAATCTTTCGTTTAATATTAATAATAGTGTTACTTAAAAAGCCTTTTAACCTTAGATTAGGAACGTTACTCAGAAGCGAATGACTAGAAAAAACGTTCCTTTTTTCTCGCCATTATTTTCGGCATGATTTGACTTTGTGCAAGAAACAAGCAATTTTATACTAACTTTGCTATCCAATTGATAAGAAAGCACATAGGTTTAGGAAAAAATATTGAGGAATGTATTGCCCATTCAAAAGTTATCTTTAATTTTGCTGGCGAGAAAAAAGGAACCTTTCTTTTAGTCATTACTATCCATTCGTAATAACACTATAACACAACATATTACATATCATTTTACGTCATAATTATATGTATGGATTTAAACACGCGTACATATATTAATATGCTGATACACAGTATACCTCTTTGTAGGAATTTGACATGCAAATGTTAAAAGGGTTATTTCAGACCATTTCAGGCACAAAAGGAACAGGTGATCGAACAAAAAGAACTACAACTTGAGCAACAGAAACGAACTATGAGAGAACTGGTTCGAATACTGTCACAAACGGGCATTTCTCTAGAAGAAATCTCTAACAGATTATCACTTTCTATCAAAGAGATCGAAGAAATTCTACAATAATTCCTGTTCCTCCTCCGAGATATAGTAGTTACGCAGGACGGTACCCAGGGAAACCCCGAAGTCGAAACAATTGTACATCAAGTGGAAGAAACAGCCGTCGCGTTCGGCTCCCGAACGTTTTTTCAAGAAACGGTCGATACGTTTCAATTCCTTCAGTACATCGGCATGGCTGTCTTTGAGGATTACCAGCCGGTCTTCGGGATAAATGACCGTCGCTCTGAGCCGTTCACACAGGCTGGATTTATACTTGGCCAGTTGCCGTTTGTTACTACACGACAGCGTGCTGCACGATTCGTTCATGCTGTTTATTGATTATTAAATAACGAAAGCCCCGGCAGAAATAAATCTACCAGGGCTTTGCCTGCCTTCACTCTTCACAGAGCTAGTACAGAAGAACTTTATTTCATTACTTTAGTATTAATACAGACCGCTTGTTCACCTATCGCAGGGTAATTGGCAGAGGCGGACGGAAAGTCCGTCTCTACCGCGCAGTCAAATTAAATTTATTGATTATAAATAATTTCTTATTTTACGATTGCTTTTACAGCGGCTTCGCCTTCAACCGCTATGATTACTACACCTGCCGGAGCAGCGATCTGAGCTTCATCAGAAGTAACGACTGTGCTGGCAACTTTCTGACCCAGTACGTTGCTGATTGTAACAGTCTTACCAGCTGCACCCTTAACGATTACGGCACCATTAGTGGCGATAACCTGGATACCGGAAGCATTGATGCTTTCGTTGGCAGTTGCTATGGTAGGATCTACAGCGAAACGGGCTGCGGCTTTTATTTCAGCACCTAATGTCAGATTACCATTAACAGAAATTACATAAGCTCTTTCTGCTGCGTTGCGGATTACATAAGTACCGTCTCCGTCACCGGATTCGATTACCTGGAACTTGAAGTTGTTCAAGCCACCCTTAACACCTGTCACTTTGTTTTCTTTTACAGCTACCTTAGTCAACTTGCCGTCAACCATTGTCTGCAATGTATCAGCATCCTGCAGGCTGGCGATGCTTGCATCTTTGAAAATTAAGCGTATAGCATAGTCTTCATTATCTTTTGCAAATGTATATTTTCTCCAGTCAGCTACTCGTTTACTGTCAGCTGAGTCTGTAGCGAAATACAAGAACTTCGCCTTATCTTCCGTGCGGATGTAGAATGAAGGTATATTCTTATCTGTATCTACTGTATCCAAACGGAATGTCATAGTTTCAAACGGATTGATTACAGCTGCGAATTCATCCTTCATGAACAGGTAACCACCATAGTTGTCTGTGTTCTTGAATTCTGTTGTCTGCGGAAGAGCTTCCAATGAACCATATACCTTTTCAGGTACCAAGAAGGTCTTAACCGGCAGTTCGTTGTAATCGTTCTCATAATCATAATACAAAGCATCATTCCATGCTGTTACATCAACTTTATCTGTTTCTTCTGTCTGATCATCCTGTACGGTATTAGCTACTGCCAAATACTCTGTAGCGCTTCTGAAGTCAGAATTTACAGCAGCTATAGCACTTTTTTCTACCAGAGATACAGAACCATCCAGATTGTATTTGATAATGTATTCTTTCTTGTTCGTTGTTAAATCTCCTCCATCCAGATAATACGGAGTATTTTCATCCGGAGCAAAGAATCTTACATTATAAGTATAGAAAGCAACTGTATCCTTTTCGATCGGAGAAGTAACAACGTTATTATTCTGGACATAAACGAAATCGTTCAGGATGTAAGAAACTTTATCTTTCTTATCATTACCATTTTCTTTTACACGAATCAGTTCGAACTGGTCTGCAGTCTTTGATGTTACTACTTCTCCTCTACCACCATTAAAGATTTCAATCTTACCGGTCTTTTTATCTCTTGCTGCTGCGGCATACAATCTGTCGTTTGCTTCAGCAGTCTTGGCAAATTCGAAAGTAAACAAACCTTCTTCGCTTTCAGCTGTTTCGAAAGTATCAAATTTCTTTACTTCTTTCTTTTCAATCAGCTGAACCTGCATACCTCTGAGATCCAAATCTTTCCACTCAAAATCTCCATTAGCAGCAGTATGAGCAATTCTTAACTGTTGGTCACGAGACAATCCTTCTTTAACTGACGGATATACCGTATAGATATCGTCACCCAATTTCTTTTCGGCATACAATACTGCCCAAACTGATGCACCGGTCAGACGGTTTGTAATCTTGACAGTTTCTCTTTTATGAGCCGGATCGTTATCATTGTCTTTAACGCCTGTGATTACGAACTGATACAATGGGTCGTTTTCATTAGCTCCGTCATTTACACTCGGCATAGTAGCAAATGTAAAGTTATTAGGCTGATTCGTTTGCTCATTTCTTGACATCACTGTCAGATACTGTCCATATTCAGAAACCTCTTCATTGGCAGCTTCTTCTGCACCACTGACAAACTTGATTGCATAGATAGCCGGAGTAGCATCGTTGTGCAACAGGCTTGTAGCATCGGCTAATGTTGTTGAAGGAACGGCTTTCAAAGCTACAACATCAGAACCCACACCAGACATCAGATAAGGGTCTCCGGCAGGATCATTCACGTTGTTGGTGCTAGTGCGTACTGTAACAGTTACCGGTTTATTAGCATGAGTACCGTTTTTTGCCACATCCAAACGAGCGTCAGCGACAGTCAACTCATATTGATCATTTTCTGTCAGCGGATTCTTCACCGTAGCAGTGAAACAAGCGTTACCAACGAACACTTCACCGGCTTTAGACATCAAAGCTGTATTTTTGAGATCTTTATTATTTTCTACTTCGAGTCTATTCACACCTTTCTCATCATAGAAGTTCATGTCGCTACCTTTCACGGTTTTCAGCAAGAAACCTCCACCGCTACTGCGACCAGCATCTGTCAGCTTGGTATAGCTTTGCGGATGAATAGCCACGAAAGTCATCTTGTTGAACTGTTCTTTACTTGTGATACGGAAAGTGTTCAATGTTGCTTTATCATCGGCATCTTTTCTATCCAATGCGCTCCAGTCTGAAGCCAAATAGATACCGGCAGGGATAGCATAGTGTGCGCCATTAGCTGTCCAACCAAGAGAATCGGTTGGCATGAAAGCCTCTGTGTTATCTTCATTACCATCCGAATCAAGGTTCTCATCTACATAGAACGCTTTCAAATCCAGATCTTTAAAGATATTGTCATTGATATCTTTACCATTATAGCTGTTAACAAACGAGAACATAAAGCCTTTGCCGCCCTTCATATCATTCAGTTCTTCAGCTACGTTCTCGCCAAGAATGTCTCTTTCACCTAAGGTTGCAAGAAAGAATTTGTCCGAATCGCTCGGACCACCCATTGTGAATCCATCACCTGTTAATAATTGGTTGCCACCGTAAGTTCCAGCATCAGCATAATACAACCACAACTTAGTATTTTTATCAGTTGATTTAATCTGAATCTTGCTATCATCCATTTCTTTCATGAACCAAATCTGAGTGTTGCCATTATCAAATTTTGATTCATCAGCATCATCTACACAAGCAAAAGGATTAACATTAACTTTAAAAGCCAAAGGAACTCCAGTTGCTTTGCTTTCCAAAGAATAGTAGTAGTGTTTAGTTCCTGCAGCAGCACCCGGTGTACCGCTACCACCTTCAGTAATGATATCTTCTTTAAAATCCCAAAGAAGTGCATCCAGATCTTTATCAGTCAGACTGCTGAGATCTTCCGTAGCTAAATCAACCACGGAGTAAGCCAACTTTCCAGCCTTAGTCTTAGTTGCTTTAAGAAGGTAGTCCGCACTACTAATCTTACCGTCGCCATCAGCATCTTTGACAATAAAGACATCGGTTTTGGTACCTCCGAAAGACTGTACCTTTAACGGTGCCCCATTCACCTTGATGTCTGCCGCATTAACATTAAATGACGAGCCTGCAACCAGCATACCCGCCATCAAAAGCGTAGAAAACTTTTTGTTCATAATCGTTTAATTTAATATTAATAATAGTGTTACTTAAAAAGCCTTTTAACCATAGATCAGGAACGCATCCGAAAGCAAATGACTAGAAAAAACGTTCCTTTTTTCTAGTCATAATTTGAGGGCATGTTTGATTTTATAACGAGAACAATGAATTTCGTACTGATTTTGCTATCGTATTGATAAGAAAGGATATAGGAAAGAAAAAAATAAATGGAAAAGAGTTGTCGGTTAAAAAGAAGTTTGTAATTTTGCTGACGAGAAAAAAGGAACGTTTCTTTTAGGCATTACTAATATTTCGTAATACTTTATATTACAATGTATTCAATAATATTTTCCACTACATTTACAGACATATATTAAAGTACATGTGCGTACATTAACATATTGATATACAATATACCTATCTGTCGGAATTTGGCAGACAATTGTTAAAAGGGTTATTTCAGACCATTTCAGGCACAAAAAAGGCCATCGTTAAAAACGATAGCCCTGACTCATCAATCCTATAAAAAGGACTTACAAGCTATTAATTTCTTCTTCGGAAAGACCCGAAGCAATTGAAATAGCTTTAATATCCACCCTTGTCTTTTCAAATTTGCAGCCATAAAGCGAAGTCCTCCGATACGCCCTTCTATCGTCTCAGAAGGCAATTCCACATTCAGGAAAGTTAGATCGACAATACTGCGCTCTCCATCGAACGCTAGTCCTTCCATAGAAAAACCCTGTATCCGGAAGTTTCTTTACTACCGAATACAGGGCTGATTATTTATGCGAATTGTATTTTACAACTTATGTATCACCTTCATCAACTGTTCGCCCAAACCGATAGTGTATCCCTGAGATACGAATACGACACGGTTGAAGGTATCGGCGATGATGAAGATCGGAAGCTGGCTGGCATTCTGTAACTTCATGGCCGATGCGATCTCTTTCTGGATATGGTTGTCGGCATCGATACCGTATGTGATTGTGCTAGGCAGGTCGCCGAACTCTTTCGGATCGAAGTTTTTGTAACCTTTTTCATCCGGAAACAGAAGCACCATGCTACGGCCCCATTCTTCCAGATCTTTCTTCACGGCTGCGATATCGCGCATAGCGTGGTTGGTCGGTTCCTGACGGGCTCCCAGGATGGCTACAACGAAATAACCACGGCCGGTTGTTGCCAGTACGCTGGTTTCTTCACCGTTATCGGCACGTTTGAACTTGTTTTCCGAATTGAAGTTACCGATCACCTGTACTTCGTCGGTGTTCTCACGCATTTCCAGTTTAGTATCTGTTGTCTTGTCCGGTTCTACATTGAAGAAAGATACTTCGGCCAGGACGCTGCCGTTTGCCATACGGGTTCCGGTTACCATCATATAGTTACCTTCATCCATCGACAACGGTTTCTTCAGCATGCTGCTCCAGGTATCGCCAACGCCCATATCTACATTGCCGGTACGTTCGAAGTTCAATGTCTGCAACTTCGCATCCGGAAGAATCTTGGCAATCGTGAAGTGGCTGTAATATTTCGGATCCTGCAAAGCCTTGATCGGGCTGTAGGATGCTACCACCTTACCTTGTTTGGCTGTAGTCTGAACGGCTGCTTCGAAGTCAACGTCCATCCAGTTGCCATCCTTCATATACTGTACCTTACGGGCTACCGGTTCGATACGTGCCGGGATACCCAGGCTACGGGCAGCAGCCACAAAGAAGATATTGCGTGAACCCTTATCGGCTATGCGGGCCTTGAACACACCCATCGGCATAACCGGGATACGCTGCGGATTCAGATCATCATTGATTGTGATATTCTTTTTCACCCACTCAACCAAAGCCTGCGGGTCCTCTTTTGCCTGTTTCGCCAGTGCAGCATCTATATTTGCCTGGAAATAGCTGCGATACGGAGTAAGGAACTCGTTAGCTACACGCGGGTTCAGTATATAATTATTGAACTGTTCACTCTTCACTTCTTCCGCATTATTCAGGTGATCTGCCAGAACGGAAGCCGGCGTATCACGAAGGTCTTTAGCCGAAATCACATCCAGTAACGCCATAGCAACCGGACGTTTATCAGCCGGAGTTTCACGCAGGAACTTTTCGATTTCCATCCAGTTACCACGGCTACCGATCAGAAAGTCGGAAGTCTTCAGCGGGTCGATGCCGAGTTCTTTAGCCAATGCTTCGGCTTTTTCTTCGGTATAGAAAGTTGCTACATATTTGTTACGGATAGCATCTTCTTCCAACAGGCGTTTGGCGTTAGCCTCTTTCTGTTCCGGAGTTACTTCGGCAGGGATAGAGCCTTCTACCGGAGGAATAATGTCAAGAGTAACTGCTCCTAACGCATCACCCGGTTTCTTATCCAGCTTGATCGTCGCGTCACCTTTTCCAAAAGATACTTTATCGAAACCGAATTTACCGTCTTTGGTTGCCCATACGAACATATCACCTTTACCGGCGGTCAGGAAAGTCTTTCCTTCGGCATCGGTTTTCTTATTGGCTACGGTATAGAACTCTGCATAGTTGTAGATTTTAAATTCCACGTTTGCATCGGGGACAGGGTTCCCGTCGGTATCGACTACGGTCACGATGGCTTTGCCTGTCGGTGCGTAGTTGTCGATCACATTGATTTCTGTGTAACCGTCTGTTTCAAGCATTACTTCTTCCGGACCGTTATATTTGCCGAATACCTTCGTGTGCATCAGCATGCCCCGGTAAGCCGGACCGTTAAACCATCCCAGATTCAGAACCGGTTCCGGTTCGCAGGCACCCAGAAAATACCATTTGCCGTTCACCCAGGCTTCCACCCAAGCATGATTGTCATCAGTATGTGCCCAACGCGGGGTATATACCTGGCGTGCAGGGATACCTACCGAACGAAGCGCAGCCACCGTAAAGGTAGACTCCTCACCGCAACGGCCGTAAGCTGTCTTTACAGAAGCCAGCGGAGAGCTGGTACGGGCATCGGAGGGCGTATAAATCACCTTTTCATGACACCAGTGGTTTACTTCCAGCACGGCATCGTATAAGGACATGCCTTTCACACGGTCTTTCAGTTCATCGAAGAAGACCATACGGCTTTCGTCCAGGTTCTCGTTGTTTACACGGATAGGAAGAACAAAATGGCGGAAGATGTCTTCAGGGATACTGTCGCCCCACGGCATTTCCTGCTTTGCCTGGAAAGAACTGCGGATATTATCCAGGTAAAGTTTTCCATCATAGTCGGTAATGTCGCCGATCGGCATATAGGCATACAGGAATGTAAGCGCCTCTTTTTCTTCCGGCGTCATTTGTTGATTGAAAACTGCAAACAGATCTCCGTCAGGCAGGGCTGCCTGTTTGGCCTGGAAATCTTTCTCTACTTCGGCCCTGAATGCATTGTCAGAGATAAAGTGCTTCTCTTTGTTACACGCCGTCCCTATCAGGAGAGCGAACAATAATACGAATAAATGTGTTTTATGCATAGTGTTTATTTTACGCCGGCAAATATACGTAATATATTCATTAATCAGTATATAAGCTTGTTTTTTCGGCATTCAAACCATTGTAGTTTCAGTTTTTTTTCGTTATTTTGAAAGATAATTTAGAGTAAACCGTTTCCGCTTATGTTCCACGACTTAGACATTTTACATAATGCGGAGGGAATCTTGTTGATTGCTTCCGTCATTCTTTTTTTCAGTATTTTCGCCGGTAAGGCAGGTTATCGTTTCGGACTCCCCGCCTTGTTATTATTCCTGGGAGTCGGTATGTTGTTCGGCAGTGACGGACTTGGTATCCAGTTCAGTAATCCCAATGCGGCACAGTTTATCGGTATGCTGGCTTTGAGTATCATTCTGTTCTCAGGTGGTATGGACACGAAGATATCAGAAGTAAAACCGATTGCTCCACAAGGGGTTATCCTTGCGACGATCGGGGTATTGGCTACCACCTTTATAACGGGTGGTTTCATCTATTACTTGTCCAAACTGGTCACCGGCTACGAGACGCTGACACTTCCGGAGTCGCTGTTGATGGCGGCCGTCATGTCGTCAACCGATTCGGCCTCCGTATTCTCTATCCTGCGAAGCAAAGGGGTGTACCTGAAAGAACGGCTTCGTCCGACATTGGAGTTGGAAAGTGGTAGTAACGACCCGATGGCGTATATGCTGACTTTGTTACTGATCGCTTATATCCAGACGGCAGGGATGAACCTGGCTGATGCTGCTTTATCGCTGGTTATCCAGTTGTCGGTGGGTGCTATTGCCGGTTTCCTGTTAGGAAAGATAGCTGTATTTATCATTAACAAGATAGATATCGACAACGAATCGTTGTATCCGATCCTGCTGTTGGCTACTGCATTCTTTACTTTCGCCGCCACCACGTTATGTAAAGGAAACGGCTACCTGGCCGTATATATAGCCGGCTTGGTGGTAGGAAATACCAAGATTGTACATAAAAAGAGTATCGGTACGTTCTTCGACGGTTTTGCCTGGTTATGGCAGATCGTGATGTTCCTTACGCTCGGATTGCTTGTCAACCCGCACGAACTGCTGCCGGTTGCCCCCATCGGGCTAACGGTCGGTATCTTTATGATTATCTTCGCCCGTCCGATCAGCGTGTTCGTTTGCCTGATTCCTTATAAAAACTTCTCCTTTAAAGGGAAGTTGTATATATCGTGGGTAGGGCTGCGCGGTGCCGTACCGATCATCTTCGCCACTTATCCGATGATTGCGGGAATTGAACATGCCGGACTGATATTCAATGTGGTATTCTTTATCACCATCCTTTCGTTGCTGATACAAGGCACTACCGTAACACAGGCTGCCAAATGGCTGGATATGATCGACGAACCGGAACGAAAAGATGTATTCGGTATCGAACTTCCGGAAGGCATCAAGAGTGCGATGAGTGAAATAGACATTACCCCAGAAGTGCTTACGCATGGGAATAAACTGATGGAACTCACCCTGCCCGACCATACGCTGGCGGTTATGGTGATGCGCGACGGACGTTATTTCATCCCTAAAGGCAATACGGTGCTTATGGAAAACGATAAGTTACTGATGATCTCCGATAACGACGAAGCGTTACTCCAGGCTTATGAGGCACTGGGGATCACGGACTATACGTTGAAGAAGAATTAAAAAATACACCAACCAATCAGGAGGTTGTAGCAAAAGTCCGTATGTCATTTACAGGCTTTTACTACAACCTTTCGATATTATGAACCGGATTTCAATAATTCATTTATCAGGTTGCTTATTTCTTTTCCGGTATTCTCCGAATTATAGCCTCTTACTATCTTTCTAATTATCCGGTTTTCATCCAGTATGAAAAAAGCAGGTGCAGCCAGGCCGACCTGATAATTATCCACTATCTCATCATTTCCTGATAAAAATGTATAACCGATAGCATGCCTGTTTGCATAATTTTGGAGTGAGCGCGTCTTTCTGTTCCAAGTCTCTATTCCTACAACTGTTAAATCGGTTGCACTATACTTCTTTTTCAATTCATTCAAGAAAGGGATAGAAGCCATGCAAGGACCACAACCTATTCCGGTAAACTCGATCAGGATAACTTTGCTTTTCAACTCAGAAAGCGAGACCATCTGCTCTTTGATATCCATCAACGTCCAATCCGGAGCCTGTTTCCCGGTAAGGTCAGGTTGCGGCTTGGTATCATATTTTTTGCCATACTCTCTCACTTCATAATCTTTCGGGATATAATCGGATGCTTTGATCTCTGTCGCTTCCAGTTTGTTAAGTTGTACATCAAAACATGTATTTGCCGATATATTATGCGACATCTCTCTCCTGATCTTATAAGGTAAATCATTCAATTTACCAATCCACATCTCATAAATAGAAGTAGGATCACCCATATCAAACGGAGGCTTAGGGATATGATGGCCGGCCCCAAAAAACTCAACTTGTTCATCCTCATTAATCACCAATCTGAAAAAATAATCAGCACCGCTGTCTTTCACATCTACGGAAATGCTATCATCAGTAGTTAGTGCGTACTTAATAATATTTTTGGCATAATTAAAAAAAGGACTTCCTAAAGGTCTGAAAGGCAACTTCCGAAAAGTAAAATCATTAACTACCACCCCGTGTTTATCATGCCAGTATGAAATATGCACATGGCCATCGTAACAACTGGTCAACTCCTTTTTGTCATCTGTATAATTCACCCAACTGGCTCCTATCGTAGAATCTGCGGGATTATCGTATTCTTCCACGAAAGTAAAACCTGAAATATTGGTTGTCGTATCTCCCGGTTCCCAACTTTCGGTAAGCGAACGGTACGTCGCTGTTTTTATATTCTCAAGATTACTCAACACCTTTCTTAAATAATCATTGTTGTTCTCCTGACCATCCATTGTCATCACCGACGACAAAAAGAAGGCAATAAGTAATAGTCCTGTTCTCATGGCATGTTATTTTAGATATCATTTAACGCATTACGATACAATCGCAAACATACGAAATATTCGTACAACTATATAAAACAATTGATTAATTTATATTAAACAAGGACTATTACGTAGTTATCCATAACAAAAAGGCCTGTAACCAATAACACAGCTACAGACCTTTTCTATAATTAACAGGCTGAATACTAACGGACTTCGATAGAAGTATCAGCCTTTATATCATGGGCAGAAGTAGCCAGGTGCAACAGGAAAGTGCCCGGCTCTACTACAAACTGTTTCTGTGCTTCACTGTAAAATGCCAGAGAACTTACCGGGATATCGATCTCGACCTGCTTACTTTCACCGGCTTTCAGGAATACCTTTTTAAAGCCTTTCAATTCTTTTACCGGACGCATAACGGAACATTCCGGGTCGCTTACATAAAGCTGGGCAACCTCTGCCCCATCTCTTTTCCCAGTATTAGTCAGTGTGAAAGTTGCTTTGACCGTTTCATCCGGTCCGTAGCTTTTCTTATCGGTAGATAAACCGGCAAAAGAAAAGTCCGTATAAGATAATCCATATCCGAAGGGATAAACTACCGGTAACTGTTTCGTATCATACCAACGATAACCGACCAGGATATCTTCCTCATATTTCACTTTCAGGTCTCTTCCCGGGAAATTACCCAAAGCGACATCAGGTGACTGCTCCAATGTAACAGGTGTCGTAAACGGCATTTTGCCACTAGGATTTACCTTTCCGGTGATAGCATCTGCCAAAGCGTTACCGCCTTCCATACCGTTATACCATGCCCACAAAATCGAGGGCGCACAAATATCCAATGCCGCCATATTGACCGGAGAGCCGGCAACAATCACCACAATCGTTCTGGGGTTGGCTTTCACGACCTCCTGAATCAGCTGGACCTGCTCGTAAGGGAGTTCCATATATTGGCGGTCGGACGATTCCGTATCGTAGTCATGATTCAAACCACCTATAACGATAGCCACATCACTGTTGCGGGCAGTCTCCACCGCCTCTTTCAACAATTCTTCATTCAGCTGGTTGCCATCGGTAAAACTCCCGGCGTTTTGTCCGTTATTGCTTCCCTCAATAAAGGTGGAAAGTTTTTCATATCCTTGTGCGTAGTTGACCTTTACACGGTCACCCAACTTTGTGCGGATTGCTTCCAGCGGAGTTATTTCATATAAAGCCTTGATCTCCGAACTCAATCCGCCGTTCGAATGTTTACGGGTGGCGTTATCACCAATTACGGCAATACTTTTAACCGAAGAGACGTCCAGCGGTAACAAATCTTCCTTGTTCTTTAATAATACAATGGCTTCGGCAGCAGCCTGATAAGCGGCCTGCTGGTGTTCCGACGTATTGATGGAACCCTGGTTAAAACGTTGCTTCGGATCCAGAACCTTAGTCTTGATCATTACACGAAGTACATTTCCGACCTTTTCATCTACCAGGCTTTCGGGTATCTCCCCCTTTTTAACCGCTTCGATCAAAGGATTGGCAAAATACCAGTCATCGTAGTTTTCGATATTGGTACCCATTTCCAGGTCGAGACCGGCAATTGCTGATTTGACCGTACTGTGTGCAGCACCCCAGTCGGTAACATAAACGCCTTTAAATCCCCATTCGTCACGAAGAATATCACGGGCCAGGTATTTGTTTTCAGCACACCAATCACCCAGATACTTATTATAGGCAGCCATCACAGTCAGGGCGCCGCCTTCCTGTACAGCCGCTTTGAAGGCCGGCAAATAGATTTCACGAAGGGCACGCTCGCTACATTCCACCTCAACGGTCGTCCGGTTCGTTTCCTGGTTATTCAGGGCAAAATGTTTCACGCTGCAAGCGACATCACGGCTCTGCAATCCTTGAATATACTGAACGGCCAGAACTGAGTTCAGATAAGGATCTTCACTCATATATTCGAAGTTACGCCCGCACAACGGGCTACGGATGATATTTACACCGGGGCCGAGCAAGACGTCTTTCTTACGCCAACGGGCTTCTTCCCCCAATACTTCTCCCCGGTAATAGGCCAGTTCCGGATTCCAGGCGGCTGCAAAAGCAGTACCGGTCGGGAAATAGGTGGACGAGTCGGTCGTCCAGTTGGCATAGCCCCAGTCGTGCCGGTTGATTTCCGCGCGTACCCCGTGCGGGCCGTCACTCAGGCTCCATTCGGGAATACCCAGGCGTTTAATCTCCGAGACGTAGAATTTGGAGTTCCCGTGTAACAAACTAACCTTTTCTTCCAATGTCATCTTACGGACCAGCTTCTCAATCCGTTTCTCGATCTGCTGATCGTCTTTATCTGAGGGCTGTGCACCCGATACCGCAGCGGTCATACAAAAGGAAAGCACAGCCATAGTTATCAAATTCTTCATGTTTACTAATTTATTGAACTTTAATTTCTGTTACGGCATCCGGTAATCCGTCGGCCGTCGCTTTTACACGGATAACGCCTTTCCTGCCTGTATTCTGCACCACGACAAGGGCTTTTCCATAGAAAGCATTCCGCTCCGGTTTCTTCAAACTGTTCGGATCATTCTGGTCACCGTTATCGGTTCCTGCGATAAAACCGTCACCTTCTACGGAAAAACGGAGCAGGTTATTCGCACGGGGAACCAGGTTTCCTTCTTGATCCCTTACCTCAACGGTTATGAAGGAAAGGTCTGTGCCGTCCGCCTGTATAACGGAACGATCAGGAATCAATGCCAGCTGAGCCGCTTCACCCGCAGTATGGATTTCCTGCGCCAGGACTTCCTGACCGGCTTTGCGGGATACGGCTTTCAGTGTACCCGGTGTGAACGGTACGCGCCAGGAGACATGGAACGTACTGTCGTTTTTACTTCTTGCCCCCAGACTCTTTCCGTTCAGGAAGAGTTCTACTTCGTCCGCCTGGTTATAATAGGCCCAGATATCCACCATCTCCCCTTCCTTCCAGTTCCAGTGCGGGAACAGGTGCAGAGTCGGCTGGTCGGTCCATTCGCTCCGGTACATATAATAGACATCTTTCGGGAACCCGGCCAGGTCTACAACACCGAAGAAACTGCTGCGGCTCGGCCACCAGTAAGGAGTCGGTTCGCCCAGATAATCAAAACCAGTCCAGATAAACATACCGGAGGCATGCGGCAGGCGTTTCACTTCGTACCAGGTCACTTCGTGCGTAGAGCCCCAGGGGACATGGCAGTTATCATACGAAGAACACAAGTGTTCCGGACGGTCAAAAGGTTTGTCCCATGACTCAGGCCAGATATACATTTCGTCGGACGGCATCTGATAATAGCCGCGTGTCATCAACGCCGAAGTCGATTCGCTGACAATCAGCTTCTTTCCGGGATAGACCTGCGGGAAAGGAGCGAAATCCTTTTCATGATAGTTGAATCCGTAGACATCGAGCGCCCCTGAACGGAACAGATGGTTGGTGGGATCTACACCATTATTTCCGGCCGTTACCGGACGGGTAGTATCGAGCTTCCTGACAATATCGGCCAAAGCAATCGTAATCAGCGACTGTACACTCATCGTGCTGTCTTCCAACAAAGCCGGATCGATCTTATGGCCGGCATTCAGTATCAGGTTCGCCTCCTGCAAGCTCAATGTATCGGCATCGGCATGCGACCACTGTTCGAGTACTTCATTACCAATACTCCACATTAAGACGGAAGCATGGTTGCGGTCGCGTTTGATCTGGTCCGTCAGGTCACGTTCGTGCCATTCATCGAAATACTGCGCATAATCGTAAGGCGATTTACGTTTTCTCCACATGTCGAACGATTCATCCTGTACCAGCAAGCCCATCTCGTCGCAAAGTTCGAGCAACTCAGGAGCAGGCGGGTTATGGCTTGTACGGATCGCATTGACACCCATCTCCTTCATGATCTGCAACTGGCGTTCGATGGCCCGTTTATTGACAGCTGTTCCCAAGCAGCCCAGATCATGATGCAGGCAAACACCGAGCACTTTGGTCGGCTCCCCGTTCAAATAAAAGCCGGTCGCTTCATCCCAGCGGAAAGTACGGATACCAAAGGTCGTTTCATACCGGTCGGTCAACTGACCACCGGATCTTACTTCGGTTATTGCCGTATATAATACCGGATTCCGGGTACCCCACAGTTCAGGATTCTTTACTTCAATTGTCTGACTGAACGATTTAGTCCCGTTTTCCGGTAATCCGGCAGGTTGCGTAACCTGGGCTACGACGTTCCCGGAAGGGTCTTTCACGATTGTTGTATATTCGGCGGAAACGGGGGCGGCCTCATTATTCTTCAATGTCGTTTCAATCACCACTGTTGCCTTGTCCTCAGCGACTTCCGGAGTTGTTATATTTGTTCCGTAATGATCCACATGGACCTGTCCGGTCTTCACCAGCCAGACATTACGGTAAATACCCGATCCGGAATACCAACGGGAGTTGGGTTGTTGCGAATTATCCGCCTGCACGACCAGTACGTTTTCCTCCTGTCCGTATTTCAGATAGGGGGTCAGGTCGTAACGGAACGAGATGTATCCGTTCGGACGGAAACCCAGCAGATAACCGTTCAACCATACTTTACTGCAACGGTAAACACCGTCGAAATCAATATAAATCTTCTTCCCCCGGTCAGTCTCCGGCATGTTAAAATGCTTCCGGTACCATCCCATGCCACCGGGCAAAGCCCCACCGCCGGGTGTAGCCGGATTCTCTTTGGAAAAATCGGCTTCGATACTCCAGTCATGCGGCAGGTTCAGTGAGCGCCAGCCCGAATCATCTGCATCGGGAGCAGCGGTATCTGCCTGGTTATCGGTCAGGGAGAACAACCAGTCATGATTGAAAGAAACTCTTTCCCGCCCCTGCGGGCCGGCCGAACAGGCCGCCAGCAACAGACTCAGGAATACAATTGCTATTTGTTTCATACGCTATAGTTTATCAGGGTAACGAAATGGTTAACTGTTCACCTTTATAGACGGTAGAAGTTTCTTTTCCTGCCGGATATTCAGGTGTCACAAAGATAACCTTTATGTTCCGTTCTGCCGCCATTTCGGGGAAAGAACCGGAACGGTCACCGATCGTCAATTCCTTACCGGACTCTTTATAAGAAAGCGGTATGGTACTGTACTCTCCTTTCTCGTAAGCGTAGGTAATTCCATTATCCTCATACAAGGAGAAAGAAGTATCCGCCCCGGTATACACATAAACCGTCAGGTCCTTCTGTTGCTCGGTTGTCGACTGTATCAACTTTCCGGTAGGAATGACGGAACCGCCACGCACAAACAAAGGCATTTGTTCATAAGGCGCAGACACTGTACCGGAAGTTCCTCCGGTAATGCTCTTGCCCGTATAATAGTCATACCAGGTTCCGGCAGGGAAATAGACTTCCCGGTCACGTTTCTTATACTGATGAACCGGACAAGCCATAAAAGCAGGACCGAACATAAACTGGTCATCAATATTATAGGTATTCTTGTCATCTGCATAATCCATTACCAGGGCACGCATAATCGTATAGTCGTTGAAATAAGTCATACCAGCCAGGCTGTAGATATAAGGCATCAGACGGTAACGCAGTTCGGTATAATATTTCATGGACTTATACGTCGGTGTTCCTTCGGGAGCTATATTGTATATTTCGCGGCACGGATACTGACCGTGACTGCGGAATAACGGGCAGAACGCTCCGAACTGATACCAACGGGTATTCAACTCACGCCACTCGTTTAGGTCTTCACTGCCCTCTTTCGCGTGTTCATACCGTTTTTCTACACAGAAACCACCGATATCCATCGTCCAGTAAGGAACACCCGACAAGGCAAAATTCAGTCCCGCACTGATCTGAGCTTTCATATCTTCCCAACGGGTACCGATATCGCCGCTCCAGGTAGCCGTCGAATAACGTTGCTGTCCGGCAAATCCCGAACGGGTCAGCAGGAAGACACGGTTATCCGGATTCACACCACGCTGTCCGTCGTAGATAGCTTCCGCATTCATCAGCGCATAAGCATTAAAATATTTGGTAGAAGGCCCCAGATAAGTCGGTCCGCACAGTTTCTTGCGATACTCCATATCCGTATTATCCTGTACGTTCGGTTCGGAAGCATCCATCCACCAGGCATCGACACCCAGGCTGTAGAGATGTTCGTTCATCTGATCCCAGAAGAGTTTGCGGGCTTCCGGGTTATAGGCATCATAGAAAGAGCCGATATATCCCGGATAAATCCAGTCACGGATACTGTCTTTGATAGCCTGCTGGTACATGGCTCCGATTTTATCCAGTTCTTTATAATGCTCTGTCGCCGCATAGAATTTAGGCCATACGGAGATCATGAAACGGGCATCCTTGTCGTGTATCTCCTTAATCATACCTGCCGGATCGGGGAAACGTTCCTTATCGAACTCATGGCTTCCCCAGGCATCCACCGGCCAGTAGCTCCAGTCCTGAACGATCACGTCCAACGGGACCCGGCGCCGGCGGTATTCATCCAGTGCCGTGAGCAATTCTTCCTGTGTCTTATAACGTTCGCGGCTTAACCAATAGCCCATTGCCCATTTAGGCATGACCTGGCTTTTACCTGTCACGGTACGGTAGCCGCTGATTACGTCATCCATGTTTTTACCGTTGATGAAGTAATAGTCGATCTGGTCGCCCATCTCGCTCCAGAAAGCCAGACGGTTCTGCTCGTTTTCGGGAACCGGACTCAGCACTTTCAATCCCAGATAGGAGACACCTCCGTCGGGCTGCCATTCGATACGAATCGGATAACGTTTGCCTTTTTCCAGACGGACTTTCGTCTTATAGTCGTTCGGATTCCAGGCTGTACGCCAGCGTTCCGCAATAACCTCTTTTCCATCGATAAAAACCTTCGTATATCCGGCATAATGAAGTCTGAAATGATGTACACCGCTTTCCGACGGTTCGATCTCTCCCTCCCAGGTTGCATAGGCTTCGTTGGTCGGGAAGTCTTTCGGGAAATCCTTAATCGTTACCAGGTCTTCGTAATAAATCTTATTTTCCTTCCTCACCAGCGGTTGTGCAGAAGAAGTCCGGTCTTTATAATAAGTAGCCGTCAAAGCACCGACCTCCCCATCCTTACCATATAGTTTGAATACATCACCCAAATCCGCATACGGTCGCTTATCGCCGAAACGGCTCAGGGAATAGTTGTGCCATAGCACCCCGTACCCTTTGGTCGAAACGATGAAAGGAACGCTGACTTTCGTATTGTACTGGAACAGTTCTTCATTCTTTCCCTTATAATTGAACTCATCGCTCTGGTGTTGTCCCAGGCCGTAAAGCCCCTCGTCTTCTCCGTTCTCAAAAACCTGACGGAAGGAATAGCCGTTAGTGCCATCTACCCGTACCGGGGTAAACTCCTTGCCGCCTCCGTTCTGTTCCCGGAGAATGATATTCCCTTGTTTATCCGTAAACCATACCTCTCCTGTCTGTCGCAACAGGCGGGCCCGGGTCGTTGCCGTACTAAGCGTAACGGTATCCCCGCTCCGGGTAATCTCAAAAGCCGGGACAGGCAGTTGGCGTGTATCTTTGATCAGATTCACATTTTCTTCGAATACGCCCGTCGGTGAAGCCATCACCCGGATGATATCGTCGGTTACCACTTCCAGTTTGACGGCTTTCGTCTCGCCGGAAGTAACCGCGACGATCAGTCCGTCCGCTGTCTGCCGGACAGCATCCTGATTACAGGCGGAGAACAGCAGGGCGCCAAAAGTGAGACATGCAATCGCTTGTTTCATATTTTCTGATTATTAGTTTGTCACGTTGAATTTTACTTTTCCTTCCAGTCCGCCGGCTTTCACCTGACGGCCTTTCACGGAGACGGTCAACGGATGAAGCTGATTGTCGGCCGGCAAGCATACCAAGCCGGTTGCTTCGGAAGCATCGGCGGCATATACCTTCAGTTCAATCTGGCTCCAATCCATTTCTCCGGTATTCTGCGCCAGTTTGATATGAGGAAGCACAGAGCCGTCGCGTACCAGAATAACCGCCTGCACCGTTCCGACCGGGATCGTATGCCAGCCGCCTGTGTAGACTTTTCCGGTCTGGTAATCAATCCATTTTCCCTCCGGAAGATAGACATCGCGTTCCATACCGCTCTCCATCATCGGGGCAACCAGCATCTGACTGCCGAACAGGTATTCGTCTTCTACCAGCCATGCGCCTGCATCATGCGGATATTCCACAAAAAGGGCACGCATCATCGGAAGACCTTTCTCACTACATTCCTTTGCCTGCGCATAGACATACGGCATCAGCTTATATTTCAACTCTGCATTCTGGCGGAAGGCTTTCAGGAAACTTTCGTTATACAACCAGGGTTCCGTAGGAGGTGCACCGTGCGCACGAGTATGAGAACACAGGAAGCCCATCGGCAACCAGCGACGGTAAAGTTCTTCCGGAGTAGAAGTCACAAAACCTCCTATATCGTGGCTCCAGAAAGAGAATCCGCTCAGACCGAACGACAGGCCGCCGCGTAATGTACCCAGCATACCCATATCGGTATTCTCGGCATCACCACCCCAATGTAACGGATAACGCTGCGAGCCTGCCCAGGCACTACGCGCCCAGATGATATTCTCACCATGTACTTCTTTGATGATATCGGCCACCGCCTTATTGTATCTCAACGGATAGAGATTGTGTTCATAAAAGCCGCTTTTGCCTGATGCATACAGGCCGTTCAACGGAGCCGCTTCGCCAAAATCGACCTTGATGGCACCGACCCCCATTTTAATCAGGTTCGCCAGTTTATCCTGATACCATTTAACGGTATTCGGGTTGGAGAAATCGAGTACCACATCTTCATAAGGAAGTTCGCCTTTTGCATTCTTCACATACAGGTCTTTCTCGATCAGCTCGTTAAAGAAACGGTTCTTCGGGGTGAAATAAGGCAATTGCCATAAACAGGTATGGAATCCTTGTTTCTTCAGGTCATCCAGCATCTGTTGCGGATCGGAGAAACGGTTGGGGGCAAACTGATAATCACACTGCCAATCGGTTTCAAACCATCCGGTATCGAAATGAATCACGTCGGACGGGATTTTATGTTTACGCAAGTTCGTGGCAACATCGTAACCGTCTTTCTGGGAAAAATAAGTAATACGGCTCATCCAGGTTCCGAACGACCACAGGGGAGGCATACCCGGTTTGCCAACAATCTCCGTATATTCATTCAGGATATCTTTCGGTTCACCGAAGAAAACGAAGAAATCCATTGCCTCATCCCCCATGAACATCCTGTTCACATTGATATTGGTCGCTCCAAAATCGCAAGTAACCGGAGCGGAGGTATGCATAAACATACCGTAGCCGCGGTTACTCATGAAAAAGGGAATCGGTTTATATTGCTGGTCGGTTTCCGGCCCCTGCGGATCGGTCACGAACAAATGTACTTTCTGTCCTACTTTATCCAGCGGGCCGAAGGACTCGCCGCAACCAAATATCTTTTCGTTCGGAGCCAGCGAGAATACCGGGTTGATACTCCGGCTGTTGTCCGATCCGCGTTTGATAAAATTGAACGGGATCACTTTGGCCTGAGTCGAGTCGTTATCGTGCAATGTGCGTGTCTGCGTCATAACCTTGCCTTTGGCATCGCGCAGAACGATGCGCCAGGGAGCCTTTTCGATCGTGATACTGCCGTTGGCATTCGCGTAGGTAACGGCATCCGGAGTCTCCGTCGCTTTCCAGGAGTTATCTTTCCCCGGTTCGCCGGCAAGCATCAGGGAAGATTCTTCCCGGGGTTCGACCGGGGTGGTCAGCATCTGGACACGGAGGGTACGGGGAGATACGAAGCCGATCGTGAACTTCAGGTCGGGGTCGTTCACATAAGCCGTGGAAGGGAAATCCAGCATCTGAAGCGGCTGGGGCAATACGGTATTCGTATTGAACGCCTGGCGGCTTTCCAGCGTGTACCGTTTCCATCGAACGGTACCGCTGGCTTTTGCTACATCAAATGATGACAATTCATCTGCAAAGAAAAAGATGTTGGTGAAGTCACCGAAATCGGTGCTCATATCTTTCGCCTGGTTCATCAGATACTGCGAACCCGAATTAATCTGAAGCTGTGCCTGCGACTGTCCGGGAAGTCCTCCCAGTACAGCGAGGGTCAATGCAAGAAATAGATTCTTATTTTTCATGATTTATTTTGTTTAATAGTTGAATACACGGTAAGAATGAGGCATAAGCGTCAGACGGAACCTCTTGTCCGGTTTTTCTCCGCCAACCGGAGTCAGGACAGAGTTATCCACCAGGTCGGTCAGCTGCTTCACCGCCTCACCGGTTACCACATGGACAGTGACCGGTTCGTCATTGAACGATTCCACAATGAATGTCCCGTTATCATACAGGAACAGGCTAACTTTGGACGGAGCTTCGATACGGACCGGCAAATCCCGGCTCATCACCCGGCGGAACACATTCAGCACACCTTCGGGAAGATCATACAGGTTGCCCATATCGTCAGGAATAGTTATCACATACAGGCTACCTTTCGAATAGAGAGCACGGAGCAGCATCGGATAACCGCTGACACCACCGTTTAACGGGCGTCCGGCACTAGCCAGCTCCCAGGCATCGTTTGTCTGATAACGAACCTGCGGAATCAAGAGTTCACGGTTGGATTTACCCAGACGGCCAAAATCGTTCACCAAAGCCTTCAGGTCTGTGCAACGCAACTCCGCTATCTCCGCTATCTGTTCGGGGATCGCCTTCAACAAACTGCTGGTGATTACGACATCTCCCCCTTTCTGCAATTGAGCTTTCATCTTCGTGAGCAGATCCGGATCATATTTTGCCTGTTCAGTCAACAGGACTACCTGCTGGTCTGTCGGAAACTCCGGATACATATCCATCGGCAGACCGATCATACCCAGATAGTTCGGCAGAAAGTCATCTCCCAGGGAATGATAGGGTTTGTATGATTTAATACCGACCGGCTTACCGAGTTTATGGACGAAGCGGTCGATTTGTTCGAAAGTCACACCGGCAGCACGGGCGATCGTCGTCGGTTGAACCCGGTGGCCGTCCGGCAACGTGACAGGTTTCATCATTTCATCGAAGCTGAAACTGCTACCCTGTCCCTGCCAGGGAGTGCGGTGTTCCGGTTTGATCTTTACGCCCAGTAACTGGTTATAGGCAAACAGGATCATTTCGGGAGCTTTGGCAAACATAGTCAGCCACAGTTGTTCGGCGTAACGGTCCATCCCCATTTCAGAGCCGCCCGAATCTACCCAGCCTCCCCCGTTATGTCCGGGACGCAGGTTCTCGTAATAACGGATTGCGTTATAGCTCAGATAATTCTGCAAATGTTGTTCATTGCCCGGATTACGCGTCTCCGTTCCGGTCCATACGTCGTCAAACAACTGGGGACCGTTTTCAAGGTCGAAGCCCAATCCCTGGAAATGATCGTACCAGTTCGGGTATTTGATAATGACCTTCACATTCGGATTGACTTTCTTTGCCGGTTTAAGAACCAGAGTCTGACCGGCCTCGGTCATCAACCGGATACGGTAATCGCTCCAGCTCCGGCTACCTTTGGCTTTGATCTCAATGTCCGATTTACAGCTGGTAAAGAAGAAATCATCGAGGATAAAGTCATCGAAATGCCTGGCCGTATGTTCGGCTATTTCCTGCACCATCTTACGGTGTTCGGGATCGGAATAACAGAAGGTCTCGAAATTATTCGCTTCATTAATCGTATAGGTGATGCCTCCGCCCACCTCTATTCCCTTGTCGAGAAAGAATTTCTTCGCCTGTTCCAGTGTCTCACCGGGAACGATCAGCAGGTCGCGATGTGTTTCCAGATAGATCTTATCCACCTTCACCTGCTGCGATAGGATGTTCCAGGTAGAATCCAGCCAGGCAAGGTCTTTCATTTTTTCCACCTCATAGGCACGGGTATAAACCGATACCTTGAAACTTTTATAGTTCCCGGAAAAAGCATAGGAAGAAATCAGCAAGGCCGACAGGATATAATATATTCGTTTCATACTCATTCGAATCAATGCATTACAAACTCTATTTATCATTCAAAATCTTCCGTGCGGCCAATACCATATACATGAAGTAAGAGGCTTCGCCGCCCATGCAGTATTCGCCTTCCTGCCAGATGAACGGATACGGGACCAGTTCGGGAAGATCAGGACGGATCAGGACAGTACCCGGAGTAACTCCACCCGGAATGTAAGAGCCGTCGGCCCGGTTTACCCCGTAAGCGACCGTCGCTGAATTGGCTCCGACACCGGAAGCGAAGGAAACGGTATTGCTTCCCGAATGACACCCCAGGATAAAGTGGATCGCATTGAATATATAATCAGGTGTGAACAGGTCGGGATAAGCATCCTGAAGGAAGCAATAGTAGTAGCCCAATGTCTGCACGTCCCAGGAACCGGAACTCAGATTGCCGCGATCTTCCGGTACACCGTAAGGGGTTTGCATTTTCATCTGCTCATACTGGTCGCGAACCGTCAGCAATGCCTGACGCATAGCCTGAGTGAATTTCGCATCGTTCACGGCCTTGTCAAAGCGGCCGATAAACCATCCGAGGCGATTGATATGTTTTACTATATAGTCCTGTTCGGCAAGGACATAGTCTTTATAAGCATTCTCTCCGGTAGTCAGATAAAGTTCGACTGCCGCATGTATTCTGGCTCCTTTAACCCGTTCGTCCGTGCGGGTAACCTGATACAGTTCTTTAGCTGCATCCAATGCCTGAGTGCTCAATGTATCGTTGAAATTCTTCAGCACACGGGAGATGGCGGACAACTGGGCAGCCGTTGTCAGTTCGCGATATGGGTTATCTTCAGTAAACACCCAACGGTCGTCGGCATTACCGGTCACGTTATCCGTATGGGCACTGGCATCTCCCAGGTGGACATACTGGCGGACACTGTTACAGATAATCCCCCTGTAAAGGCGTCCCAACGCCCGGTAACCGGCTACGACTGTCAATGCACCATTTTCCACCTGCTGCAAAAGGTCCGGTTTGCCGTCCGGCTGATGTATTTCCGTGATACGTTTATGATGGTCGATAGTCGTGGCATCGTAATCTATACCGAAATGTTCATACGCCAACGCCAGGATATAGGCCTCTCCTGCCTGCGATTCGACACGCAGGTCATAGTCGCCGGCATCATGCCAGCCACCGATAGTCAGACCGGGAACGTAATCCCCCGGCTGATAGTTCGTCAACGTGGAAGGTCCTGATGAATAACCGTCGATATGGCTCAGGTCGACAGGGGCCATACGGGCATCGTCCATATGGCAAAGGTCATGCCATACCCGGTATTTCTCGTTCACCCGCATGTGGCACATCTGGATCGGAAGGAAATATTCCAGTTCAGGCTGCCAGACGCCGCGTTCGTAAATATCCCCGGCAATACGGAATACCGGAGAGGCGGACTCACCATAACGCACCTGGTATAAACCCTCTTCACGGACAGAAGAGAAATCGAAACGGAGATAGTTATAACGCAGGAACTTACCCCATTCCTGTGCCGGACCGCCCGGCACCACCTCTTCGCCGGCATCCGTAATCCGGTAAAGAACAGGCTCCTGGTTGACCTTATCGCGGCTATCCAATTCAATCACAGCGACTTTCGGCTGATCGGGATGATAACCGACCTGCGAAGTCTGTACAACCGGCGTATACAGCCAGTCTTTTACCACATGCGGGGTAATCACCCATTTAATTGCATTCTTTGAAACGCCTGCCGGTATTTCCGTCCGCAAGACAAACCAACCGTTGTTGTGGTTCATCCGGCCGTCATACAAAATAAGGTCACCCTTTTCCGAACGGACCGTCACCTTGTTATAAGGATCGGAGGGATTCATCGTAAATTTCTTTCCGCGAGCATAGGGAGCCGCCACAATATCGTCGGCAATCATCGGGTTATAAGTCCCGTCACCCAGCAAATGTTTCAGATCGACCTTACCGGCGGGATTAAAGTCGCCCAGCCATTGGGTATTCGATTCGCAGGAGATCGTCGGACCGTTTGCCTGTGCCGGGAAAATACCGGCCTTGCTATCCATGATCCAGGGTTTACCCAGCAGGGAACCCGGATAAAGCTCCAGGTTAAAACCGACTTTCCCTTCGTACTTCTGCGGGACAGGTGTATCCAGATCGACAGTCACCACCACATTCTCTCCTTCTCCCGTCACACGGACCGTATATTGAAAGACAAAATCCGGGTATAACGTAGGATTGAACCCTGTCATATGTCTGGACGAATCGGGATAGCTCAGTGTGACGGTAATGCTGTTATCCGCCTCATTCACCTGGCGATTGCGGAGTACCGGAAGCGGCTGCCATTGCCCCTGTGAAGTCTCCAGCCGGATATCGCCGCTGGCGGCCACCCGGTTACTATTCATAATCAGGGTAAGGCCAGCCTGTTTACCTTCGGGATAAACATCGCTGAAAGCCATCACATCCACTCCTTCGTTTCGGAAATAACCGGCCGGATCGAGTTTGAACTCCTGCGCCTGAAGGGAGGAAAACTGCATCGCTGCCAGTAAACTTATGCTAGTCAATATATTCTTCATGATATCTGTTTTTTATAGGATAGGTCTTTATTTATTTTCAAGTAACTGACGGGCGGCAAGCACCAGGAACATATAATGCGAGGAACCGCCCCCCATCACGTATTCAGTCTGCTGCCACAGGAACGGGAACGTCAGCAATTCCGGAAAATCGGGCCGGATCATGGCGGTACCCGAAATCACACCGCCGGGAATATAGGACCAGTCCGCCCGGTTCAAACCGTATGCGACCGTAGCCGAATTAGCCCCGACACCGGAGGCAAACGAAGCCGTATTGCTTCCCGGATGGCATCCCAGGATAAAGTTCAACGCATTATAAAGCAATTCCGGCCCGAACAGGTCGGGATAGGCTTTCACCAGGAAATACTGCTGATACCCGAATGACTGAATGTCCCAGCCGGCTCCCCAGATACTGGGTTTATAAGGTACTCCATAGGGTGTTTCTTTCTTCTGCTCCTCCAAATCCTGACGGTAAACGGCTAATGCCTTACGTATAGCAACTGAGAACTTCCCGTCATTCATCGCCTGGTCGGCACGCCCGATAAACCAGCCTGTACGGGCAATATTCCGAACGATCAATTCCTGTTGGGAAAGGATATACTTCTTATACACCTCTTCTCCGGTAGCGACATACAGTTCTACTGCGGCCTGTAGCTTATTGATCTCCGAACGATCATTCACCTGGGTTCTGTCAAACAACTCACGGGCAGCCTGCAAAGACTGCACGCTCAATGTATCATTAAATCCTTTCAGCACACGGGAAACGGCAGCCAAAGCCGCAGCAGTACTCAGTTCGCAGGAAGGATTATCTTCGGTAAATACCCAACGGTCGTCTGCATTCCCCATCACATTATCGGTCATGGCTCCGGCATCCCCCAGCATCACATACTGGCGCAGGTCATTACAGATAATTCCGCGATACAACCGTCCCAGGGCACGATAACCGCCGACTACCGTCAGGGCACCGTTCTCCACCTGCTGCAACAGGTCAGGCTTACCGTCCGGCTGGTGAATCTCCGTGATACGGTTGTGGTGGTCAATGGAGGTAACGTCGTAATCTTCCTGAAAGGCTTCATAGGCCAGTGCCAGAATATAAGATTCGCCGGCCTGCGATTCCACACGCAGGTCAAAGTCGCCGGCATCATGCCATCCGCCGATATTCAGTCCGGGAACAATATCCCCGGGTTTGTATGTTGTCAGCGTCGAAGCGCTCTGGGTATATCCGTCTATGTGATTCAGTGCCGGAGCCATACGGGCATCGTCCAGATGGCAGAAGTCATGCCATACCCGGTATTTCTCGTTCACCCGCATGTGGCACATCTGCACCGGAAGGAAATATTCCAGGACCGGTTGCCATACACCCCGCTCATACACATTCCGTGCGATACGGAAAACGGAAGAGACCGAATTGCCGTAACGAACCTGATAAAGCCCCTCATCCGCCACATCAGAGAAATCGAATTTCAGATAATTGTAACGCAGGAAACTGCCCCATTGCTGCGGGCGGGCCGAACGCACCTTCTCATCGCCTTTTGCCGTAATCCGGTATAAAGCGGCTTCGGGGAGGGCCGTGTCGCGCGCATCCAGTTCGATGATCGCCTCCTTGGGCTGTCCCGGATGGTAACCGACCTGCGAGGTCTGGATCACCGGTGTATACAACCAGTCTTCCACCACATTCGGAGTGATTGTCCAGCAGACAGCGCCTTTGGTAACTCCTGCCGGTATTTCGCTACGGACGACAAACCAACCGTTATTATGGTTCATCCTTCCGTCATATAATTTTAATTCCGTGTTTTCCGATACGATTGTAAATTTGTTATAAGCGTCGTCGGGACGTACGGTAAAACGATGTCCCACTGCATAAGGTTCGGCAATCAGGTCGTCGGCAATGATCGGGTTATAGGATGATCCGTCCCCTGCCAGTTGTTGCCGGTCGGCCAGCAGGCCACTTTCGCGGGTGAAAGAACAATAATCGCCCGAATGCCGGTGATTGGAAGGGACATTCAGTGTCGGCCCGTTCGGTTGTTGGGGGAAGATACCATCCTGTTCGTCCATAAGCCAGGGTTTACCGAAAAGGCCTCCCGGAAACAGTTCCAGGTTAAATCCCACCTTACCGGCAAATTCAGCCGGGACGGGACGGTCCAGATCCACCGTAACCACGATATCCGCGCCCTTTCCTTCTACCCGGACTGTGTAATTGAATTGAAGATCGGGATAGATCATCGGATTGAAGCCGGTCATATGACGGGATGAATCCGGATAGCAAAGTTCGGTTATAATACTGTTGGATGCATGATCCGTTTTCCGGTCCAGCTGTTTGGGAACCGGTTGCCATTGCCCGGGGGTTGCTTCCAGGCGTATATCGCCGTTTGTCGCCACCCTGTTACCGTTCATGATAAGGCAAACGCCTCCCTGATGGCCTTCGGGATAGAAATCGTTGAACGACATCACATCCACTCCTCCGTTGCGGAAATAGCCTAACGAATTTAGTTTAAACTCCTGTGCGGGTAAGGAGATGACAGAAGCCAGTAAGTATATGCCGATAAGTGTTCGTTTCATGTGAATAAGATTTAATCAAGACTTACCAATTCCCCGAATAGCATAATGAAATGCAACGAGTTATTTTCCCGTCTTTTTGATACGTTAAAAAATATTACCCGGTGGGGTAATTCAAAATACCTGGTATAGTAATGCGAATTACATGGTAAGGTAGTATCATTTTGATAGTTGCAGATTTTCCGGAAATACTCTGTGTCTTATCTCGGATTCTAAGCGACCGGTTGTATCTCTTTCCCCTCTCGAGAGGGGAAGAGATACTCCTTTAGCTATAATCAAACCGTTTAAGAATCAATCAATATCCCGGATTCTGATCTTCCTGTCCGATCTCCGCATTTGTCAGGATTTCCTGGTAAGGGATCGGGTAAAGCATTTTGTCCTTGTTATAATCGAAAGTACGATACGTACGCCAATCCTGATAAGCTGCGTCTGTACCCGGAGCCGTGCCGACGCCCTTCGGATATTCCAGATTGATGAACTCTTCGATCATTCCCGTACGTTTCAGGTCATAGAAGAAACTAAATTCTGCATTGAACTCATGACGGCGTTCCATATTTACAGCTATCATCCATACGTCGGCAGAATAACCTTTTTCTGCTTTATATCTTGTATAATAAGTTCTTGCATCCGGAACCGAAACAGTTTCGCCCTGCATCGGGATCGGATATTCCGGATCACTCAGGCCTACTTCGTGGTTACCCCAGGCACGTTCGCGAATCTGGCGAATTGCATCCCAGCCACTTGTTTCGTCGCCGGTCTGGAAACTGCATTCCGCATAATTCAGCAGGATACCTGCATAGCGTAACAGGTGCATGGTGAACGGCTGGTTGATCGTCGTCCAATAGTCGCAGTTGGCACGCCAGTATTTCAGGCTGGAGATATTCGGCATGTATTCGGAACCAGTCTTTACATTCGGAGCACCGTTGGCACCGATCGTCTGTCCGGTCCAGGGGTTCGTCTCGCCTAAAGCCACCATTGATGCGGCACGGCGGCGGTCGCCCTCTTCAAACGAATTGTAACATTCCCAGGAAACAAACAGGGAGCCCCAACCGTTATATTCCATAGAAGCGGCACAATAGCAAGCTGTCATATAATGATCTTCCGTCGGTGACCATCCTTGCACACCCGACGTGTTATTCCCGTTATCCGTCCACATGACGGTAGCAAAAACGTCTTCTGTCTGCCAGGCTTTTTCCGGATCGAACAAATAGCTGAAGCAAGGAACCAGCGAATAGGTATTGCTGTCGATAATCTGTTTCAGCAACGGTTTAGCTTCTGCATATTTTTCCTGGAACATCAGAGCCTCAGCCTGATAACCCAGACAGAAACCTTTGGTTACACGGCCGTATTCGCCATTGATAGGCGTCCAGTCCAAAACGGATGCTCCGAATGCCAGGTCGTCGATGATCACCTGCCAGGTTTCATCTTCCGTTTCCGGGCGCGGTTTGGATGGGGTGTTGACATAGGTCTCTCCCGCCATCAGCATAGGGACGCGGCCAAAGTTCTTAGCCAATGCCAGATAGTTGTAAGCACGGATGGCACGGGCCTGTGCCTCGATTTTCTTCTTGCCGCTCTCTCCTTCGCTGAACAGATCGTTGTCCATGCTTTCCAGGCCTTCCAGCAACGTGTTACAACGGGAGATCGCTTTATAGCATCCTACCCATAAGGAAAGGAACTCGGAACTGGAAGAGGTCCAGTCTTCCGTACAGTATGCTTTATCCCAACCGCTCGCCTGTGTATCGAGTGTCGGATGGTTTGACAGCATATATTGCGGCTTGAATCCCCACATGGAACCGTCGGCTCCGGCTTCATTGTCTTCTTTCGACGGATAGAAGGTATCGTAACAGCCGATCAGGCCGCCTTCCACGTTTTCTTCACTCTGGAACATGAAGTCGCCGGGGAGAATATCGTAATGGTCTACTTCCAGATAATCCTTACAACTGTTTGTCGAAAGTAACAGGACTACTGACAGGACGGATATAACTATTTTTTTCATAAGACTCGAATTATAAGATTAAACAATTAGAATTGTACGCTCAGACCGAAAGTGAATGTACGCGGATAAGGATAACGTCCGCCGTCGAAACCGGTCTGCAAGACGGCTGCATTACCAACTTCCGGGTCACCGTATTTATTATAGCTGGAGAAGCACGCCAGGTTTTCGACAGAGGCGAAGATGCGGGCATTGTCCATTCGGAGCGGCTGCAACCAGCGTCGCGGGAAGGTATAACCGATCTGGATATTGGCAATTTTCAGGAAATCACCTTTCTTCACATACGCGTCGGATGCTTTCATATTGGTGTTGTTATCGTTGATAGTCATACGCGGATAGGTTGCATCCGGGTTCGATTCGCTCCAGGCATTGTTGATATATTCTTTCAACGTATTCTGGATACCGCCGCCGGTTTTATACAACTGTGTCATTTTCATGGCTGCATACGAGTTGATCTTCATGCCGGCTACACCATACATATAAATCATGGCATCCCAGTTTTTCCAGCTGGCATTCAATGTCAGGCCGTAGTTCAGTTTCGGGAAACCGTGTCCTATAACCTGCTGGTCATCTCCGTCGATATGACCGTCGCCATTCAAATCTTTATACTTGTAATCACCTACTGTCGTAGCATTCACCTGGTAAGCATCGTAACCGTTTTCTTTCGCCAGGGCATTGGCTGCATCTACTTCCGCCTGGTTTTTGAAGATGCCTTCCACTACATAACCATAGTAAGAACCTACCGGATGACCTTCCATCGTAACCGAGTGAGTCGTCCAGTTATCGCCATCGTCCGTGATTAAATCGCCATTGGCATCCAGGTTGTTATAAATAGGATCACCCACTTCGATTACCTTATTCTTCAAAGTAGAACCGGTCAGCGTTGCCCCCAGATTCCAATCACCGAAACGTTTGTTATAAGATACGCTGAACTCAAAACCCTTATTCTGAATATGTCCGGCATTGGTATACACCTGGCCATGTCCGGTAGACGGACGCATATTACGATACAGCAACAGGTCTTTAGAATCACGGATAAAGTAATCCATCGTGATATTCAGGTCGTTATTCAGCAAGCCTAAATCCAGACCGATATTCGTCTGTGTATTTGTCTCCCACTTCAGGTTGGTATCGATTTCTTTCAGCTGGGCAAAACCGACTACTTTCGTATAGCTGGAAGAAGAGCCTCCCAACTGTCCCCAGTCGTAAGCGATACGGTTGGAAGAAAGCTGCGATACGGACAGGCTTGTCGCGTCACCGGCATTACCTGTTTGTCCCCATCCGAAACGTAATTTCATATTACTGAACAGATCCAGGTTCTTAATGAAATCTTCTTCCGACAGACGCCAGGCCAGGGCAGCAGAAGGGAATGTACCCCAACGGTTGCCCGAACCGAAGTTGGAAGAACCGTCACGACGTACGGTAGCCGTTACGATATAACGGTCCATCAATGTGTACATGGCACGTCCGTACCAGGAGATATAACGGGTTTTCAGATTATAACCTCCGTCACCGATGCGCGAAGTCTGGTCGCTTGTCAATGAGATCTGGCGATAAGTATCCGACAGGAAATCGTTTGCAGAAGCAGATACCCAATGGCCCCAATAATTACTTACGGAGTTACCGGCCATGACCGTCAGGTTATTGATGTCGTTTTTCCAGTTATATGTAAAATAACTTTCCACTTCAATATTATTATCCTGTGACTGGTTCATGGAGAATGAGTTCTTTTGGGCAGCCGTGATAGAACGGTCATTCACAACGTTGAATGCGCTGGCATCGACGGTCGATAAGGTATAGGAACCGATCGTGCGGAACTGTAATCCTTTGAACAGTTTCAGGTTCAGATAGGCACTGCCGACAAACTTATTTTCGTAGGTCGGAGTTTTGTCCTCTTCCATCTTGGCAGCATACGGGTTGTCCTGCCCTTTTGCGATATCGCCTTCACCGCTGATCTGCATGAAAGCATTGTAGGTGCCATCGGCATTGACACGCCAGTCATTACTGATGAACTGTCCGGTCGTTTCGTCCACATAGTCCATTGTCGGCGTTAATGTAGCATAGCTGCGGAGATTTCCGCCACCTACTTTTTCAGAGTGTACAAAAGCGGCATTTCCACCTATTTCAATAAAATCTTTAATCTTATGCGTCACGTTGGCACGGGCTGTCAGGCGGGAGAAGTTGGAATCCAGAATGACACCGTCGTTGTTCAGATAACCGACAGAGAAGGTGGATTGGGTATTCTCGTTACCACCGGAAACAGACAACATATAATTCTGCTGCAATGCGGTACGGGTCATTACATCCTGCCAGTCGATCGTACGCAGGCGGCCTGCATAGTCTGCCCCGAATGCTTTATTCTGGATATTTGCATTATCGTTGGCGCGTCCCTGGCGAACGGAATAAGCGAAAAGATCCGCATCGGCCACATCCAGTTTACCGGTCATATTCTGGATACCGAAATTAGCAGAGAAGTTGAGTTGGGTAGCGCCCTTCGAGCCTTTCTTCGTCGTGATCATCACGACACCGTTAGCACCACGGGCACCATAGATAGCGGTAGCGGAGGCATCCTTCAGGACTTCGATGCTTTCCACGTCGGCCGGGTTCACAAAGTTGGCATTGTTCCCCACCTGTACTCCGTCGACTACATATAGCGGGTCGGCCGAACCGTTTACCGTCGCAACACCACGGATACGGATCGTTGCCGTTCCTTCCGGGTCGCCCGAGTTTTTGGAAACCATCACACCGGCTGCCGATCCCTGCAATCCCTGTGCCAGGTTCAGCGGGTTACGTTTCATCATCTGTTCCTTGTCGACCGAAACAACGGAACCGGAAACGTCGCTTTTCTTGATCGTACCGTAACCGACTACGACTACTTCTTCGATCATTTCGGAGTCTTCTCTTAATACAATATTATAAGAAGCCTTCGAAGAGACTTTAAATGTTTGGGAAACATAACCGATATAAGAGACTGTCACCTCGGCTCCGTCAGGCACTTCCAGTTCATATTTACCATCCATATCACTGATTATACCGATCGTTGTTCCGACTACTGCAATGTTTGCCCCGATAATAGGTTCACCTTTTTCATCTGTTACAATACCTGAGATTTTTTTCGACTGCTGTTGGGCAGTTGCGTTGGCCGGATTTACATTACCGGTGCCGACTGTTGCATGGGCAACAAGCCCCGTACTAAGCAAGACTGCAAATCCCAAAGACTTCAGTGTCAACAAAATTTTAACGTGCTTATTCATACTGAATTGATTTAAGTAAAAAATAAATTTTTAACTGAAACAAAATTAGTTCATGTACTTTACACATGAAGGAAAAGATGTTTCACGATGCGGGGCAAACGGTAAATGGGGAGGGATAAAATGTGTTTTTTATGGGGGATTTTTGTTTATCCCCCGCTTTAACACGCTGCATTAGTGGTAAAAACTCCCTTTATTTAACATATTATTCCCTCTGTCTTTCTCTATTAGATCATACAGAATGATTGTAAGAGGATCACAGGAATCATGCGGGATGATTATAGGAATCATGTAGGATGATTGCCACAATCATGTGGGATGATTCCTTGTCACCCTACTTGGGGGAGCTCTTTACTCCCTTTTCATATAATCGGACGGTAACGTACCGAATTCATCCTTGAAATACTTACGGAATAGTTTGATGTCGTTGAAACCGACCTCGCTGGCAACTTCGTTGATGCGCATCTGGCTCTTCTCCAACAACAATGCCGCCCGCTTCATACGGATCGCACGGATCAGTTCGACCGGGGTCTTTCCTGTTATGGAAAGCGTTTTCTTATAGAAATTCACACGGCTCATGCCCATTTCGCGGCTTAACCGTTCCACAGAGAGTTCCGGGTTGGAAATCTGTTCTTCGATATAAGCGATCGCTTTCCGCATCAGCTGTTCATCCATCGAACTGATAGGAATATCCGATAACTGGATACCGGTCGGAGAAGATTGCAAAAACTGTTTTTGCAACCGTTTTTTCATTTCCACCAGATGCTGTATCTTCAAGACCAGCATGTCCATATTGAACGGTTTGCCGATATAGTCGTCGGCACCGGCCTCCAATCCGGTCAGCTTGCTTTCTTCCGCTGATTTGGCAGTCAGCAGGATGACCGGGATATGGGAAGTGCGGATATCCTGCTTGATACGTTTGCACAGGACGATACCGTCCGTCACCGGCATCATCACGTCGCTGACAACCATATCGGGCAGTTCCTCCAGGATGACTTCCCAGGCCTGCTCGCCGTCATCGGCCGTAAAGACCCGGTATGCGCCGCTCAGGCTCAGTTTCATAAATTCCCGGAAATCGGCATTATCATCGACGATCAGCAAAGTAGGTTTATCCGATACGGCCAGCGTCTCAGCCGCACCTGTTTCCTGAAGCTGTTCAGACAGATTCTCCGGTTCGGACACTCCGCCCGATTCCACATTGCCTGTTGTGTCCGGTTTATCCGGAGAGGTAATGATTTCCTGTATCTCAGGCAGTTCTATCGGAAGTGAAACCGTAAAAGTACTCCCCTTTCCTACTTCGCTTCTGACAGAGATCGCTCCGTTATGCAGTTTGACAAACTCCCGGCATAAATGCAACCCGATACCTGTACCGACCACGGTTCCCGATTTATCCTCCGAAGGTATCTGGTAGAAACGGTTAAAGATCAGATCATATTTATCCTCTGCGATACCGATCCCCGTGTCGCTGACCTGAATCAGCAACAGGCTCTTCCCGTCCTCCCTCTGCTGCATACTCAGATTAACGGATATCTCCCCGCCTTCGGGCGTGAACTTGAAAGCATTACTCAGCAAATTCGATACGATCTTGAACACTTTGTCCGTATCGAACTTCATGACCAGCACCGGGAACGAAGCCGTATAAGAGAAACGGATATTCTTTTTCTCCGACAATTCCTTGAAAGAGTAAATAATATTCCTGATAAACAATACGATATCGCCGGAAGAGAGAAGCAGCTGGACTCCCTGCACGTCGATTTTGCGGAAGTCGAGCAACTGGTTCACCAACCGCAATAACTGGTTCGCATTCTGATAGATCAGTTTCAGTATCATCTGATTCTCCGGGTTGGCTTCGCCTTTCATCAATTTCTCGATCGGTGTAATGATCAGGGATAAAGGCGTACGGAATTCATGGCTTACATTTGTAAAGAAACGCAATTTCATCTCATCCATTTCATGAAGCTGGTTAACCCGTATCCGCTCCTGCTCTTTCTCAAACTTGCGTTTCTGAATATGAAGGACGAAACGGATCGTGCCATAAATCATGAAAGCCGCCAGGATACAATAGAAAAAGATCGCCCAATTGGTTCCCCAGAAAGGAGGCATAATTGTAATCTTCAGTTTTACCGGTTTCTGGCTCCAGACTCCGTCATTATTTTCTGCTTTCAACACAAAAGTATAGGTGCCGGGAGAGAGGTTGGTATAGGTGACAATCCGGTTTGCGGCATCGAGGGTTGTCCATTTCTTGTCGAACCCTTCCATGATATACGAAAAGCGGTTCTTCTCCGGGAGGAAATAACTGAGTGCCGTGATATTCAAAGAAAAACTACGTTCATCGTATTGCAACGACAACTCGTTGCAATAGCTGATTTCATCCTGGAGGATGATCCGCCCGTTATAAGACTGCCCCGGCAGGATCTGGTCGTTTTGCACGAAAAAACCGGTTACGGCAACCGTCGGGGGATTAAAATTATATTTTATCTGCGCCGGATTAAAGATAGTCAGCCCGTTCGTCCCGCCGAAAATCAACTCTCCCGACGAAGAGCGGCAGACACTGTTACGGTTGAACACACGTCCCTGCACGCCCTCATTTTCATAATAAGTAATGCAATTGAAGTGATACGTATCATCTTTCCGGTATTGCGGAGAAAGCTGAAGCAAACCGTTTTTCGTACCAAGCCACAAGATGTAGGTATCGTCTTCACGGATAGACATGATATCGTTATCAGGCAGCCCGTTCGTTTTATCCAGATGATATATTTTATCATGGGAAGAATCATAGACGGTCAGCCCGTTGTTGCTGCCTATCCACAACAGGTTGCGGCTATCCCGGTAAACCGTATTGATTGCTTTATCATTGAATACTTTCGTGCCGTTCACCTCCCCTTTAAAAGAAGAGATACGTCCGCTTTTCGTGTCGAGCATATTGACTCCCAATGAAGTTCCGATCAGCAATTCATCCTTGCGTCCTTTCGATATGGAATAAATATAATCGGAACCCAGCGGATTCTGCGGGTCGCCCGAATAATAATGTGACCACTCCCCTGTTTTCAGGTTCAGGCAATCCAAACCTCCCCCCAGCGTACCGATCCAGAGATTTCCGGCTTCGTCCGCATGCAGGCTATATACACTGTTGTTCGACAACTCTTTCAGGCTATCGGTCTGGGGACGGTAATGTTTGAAGCGGTTTCCGTCAAAACAATCCAACCCGCCGACATACGTGCCGATCCAAAGGTTACCGTCGGCATCGTTCTCCAGGCAAACCACAATATTACTGCTGATGCTGGAAGGATCAGCAGGATCATGGCGGTATTTCCGGTATTGCCCGGTATGCCGGTTATAATAAAGCAGGCCGTTTCCATTCGTGCCAATCCATAAATTACCCGAACGGTCTTCAAGCACACAGTTACAGTCATTAATCTCCGCATCCTCCGCTTCCATCACCGGATAACGGACCGAACGGAATTTAAAGATACTCTCATGGTAATAATTAATGCCATTCTTGTAAGTTCCTGTCCAGATGATTCCGGTATCATCCTTATATAAACTGATTACGCTGTTCTGGCTGATACTTCGCAGGTCGAAGGGGTTATTTTTCAGATAACGAACCGTTTCCGTATTCTTATCCAGCAGATTCAGCCCTCCATGGTCGGCGGCAATCCAGATAACCCGATTCGAATCTTCCTCTATTCCCCGTATTAGGGAAGAACTCAGGGGGATAGGCGAACAGGTATCATACTGTTGCCATTTGCCGCTCCGCAGGTTCAAACGGTATACGCCACCGTAACTTTCCGGATCGAGATACACCCATATCTCATTATCGCTATCCACAAACAGCATAAAACGTTTGGCTTTGCAGGCTTTTTTCAAGTGGTCGTTCCTGAGTATGGCTCTTTCCTGTGATAAGTCTATCAATTCAATAGTACCCGTTACATGAATCGCATAAAGTATATCCCCTTTCTGGTAAACATCACAGACCTGTCCTTCCGACGGATCGGCAGGATAACAGGTCACTTTCCCGGTCAAATAGTCGTAAGCGCATAGCTCATTATCCAAAGTACTGAACAGCAATTGAAAATCTTTACCCTGAAAAACTCTCGATATATTTTCCGGTAGTCCCAATTTCTTCTGTATCTCTTCCAACGTATAGAATTCATCTTGAACCGGATTATATACGCCTACTTTTCCGTCTTCATAAGATATCCACAAATTTCTGTCGGCTGTTTCCGTTATCTGGGTGACATAGGCTTCCGAAAACAGGGCACCGTCCACCTCATGCCGGAAGGCACGGAACTCATATCCGTCGAAACGGCTCAACCCCGAACTGGAGCCAAACCACATGAACCCTTTCCGGTCCTTATAGATACAGGTGACTTCACTGGAAGACAATCCGTTGTTTACATCGAGACGGTTAAACAATATCTTGTTCTCCTCCCCCTGCACAAACGGAATAATGCAGAGCAGACAAATAATAGATATAAATCGTATTCTATTCATATAGTAACAGACTAATCGGTTTGAGCTTCTTTTCCCCTGATAACAGATATACAAACTTATCATTTTTTACCCGTATGCAGAGGGGGTATTTGTAACTTTTTACAGGATATTTTGTTACTGTATATAGAATATCAGGGATAATAAACGAGAGTATCCGTCTATTTTCATGATATTTACAAAATAAGACACAAGGATATAAAAGACCGTAAAAAAACAGCGGATAATATACAAATCTGTAACGAGCTTCGTTATTATGTAAACTATTCCGATTAAATTTGTAAGAAATAATAAGGTAACAAATATGGCAGTAAAGAAAGACAGAGTACTTTGGGCAGATGATGAGATCGATTTGCTAAAACCTCACATTTTGTTTTTGCAGGATAAAGGGTATGAAGTGGTTCCGGTAATCAGCGGGCAGGATGCAATCGACTGTTGCAGGGAACAATCGTTCGATATTATTTTCCTGGACGAGAACATGCCGGGCCTGACCGGTCTGGAAACACTCGCCCACATTAAGGAAATCAACCCTAACGTGCCGGTCGTCATGGTTACCAAAAGCGAAGAGGAAAGCATTATGAACCAGGCAATCGGAAACAAGATTGCTGACTACCTGATCAAACCGGTCAACCCGAACCAGCTGCTCCTCTCCATTAAGAAGAACGTACATAAAAACGTCATCATATCGGAAACAACAACAGTCGGCTACCAGCAGGAATTCAGCCGCATCGGTATGCAGATCAACGATTCGCTGACGACCGACGACTGGATGGAATTATACAAGAAACTGGTGTACTGGGAGTTGGAACTGGAAAGCAGCCAGGTGCAGATGACCGATATGCTGCGGATGCAAAAAGAAGAAGCAAACAACGCATTCGGGAAATTCGTAAAAAAGAATTATGTAAACTGGATACAAAACCCCGCCGAACGTCCTCTGATGAGCCCGGATCTTTTCAAAAAAAAGGTATTCCCTCTGCTGGACAATGATGAAAAGGTGTTCTTCATCCTGATCGATAATTTCCGTCTGGACCAGTGGCGTGTCGTCAAAGACCTGCTGGCTGAATATTTTACATTCGACGAAAGCCTGTATTACAGTATTCTTCCTACCGCCACACAGTATGCCCGCAACTCTATTTTTTCGGGCTTGATGCCTTTGCAGATAGAAAAGATGTTTCCGGACTTATGGGTGGATGAAGAGAGTGAAGAAGGAAAAAACCTGAACGAAGAACCTTTGATCCGGACACAGATCGATCGTTTCCGCAAGAAATACACCTTCTCTTATAATAAAGTACACGACTCACAATATGGTGAAAAGCTGTTGAATATGATCTCTTCACTGACGCACAACCAGCTGAATGTCGTTGTCCTGAACTTTGTGGATATGTTGTCGCATGCCCGGACGGAAATGAAGATGATCCGCGAACTGGCACAAAGTGAAGCTGCCTATCGCAGCCTGACCCGTTCCTGGTTCCAACACTCAACCACCCTGGAGTTGTTCAGACGTATCTCCGATAAAGGGTATAAAGTGATCGTTACAACCGACCACGGAACGATCCGTGTCAATAACCCGATCAAAGTGATAGGAGACAGGAACACCAATACCAACCTCCGTTACAAAGTTGGTAAAAATTTGAATTACAACCCCAAAGAAGTATTAGAGATACGCGATCCGGAAAAGATAGGCCTGCCCTCTCCCAACCTGAGCAGCAAATATATATTTGCCATGAACGATGATTTCTTTGCATATCCGAACAATTATAATTATTACGTTTCCTATTATAAGAATACATTCCAGCACGGAGGTATCTCGATGGAAGAAATGATGGTGCCGTTTATTACCATGATACCAAAATAATTGAAAATTGAGAATTGAAAATTGAAAATTAATATACCTTTGCGGGTAGATTACAAATGATCAATAATCGACAGACATCATGAGTATTATCAAGATTGAAAATTTAGATACCATCCGCCAGGCAGCCAAAGAGTTCATTGCCGGAATGGATGACCGTACCGTCTTTGCCTTCTACGGAAACATGGGAGCCGGAAAAACAACTTTTATCAAAGCGATCTGCGAAGAGCTGGGCGTAGAAGATGTTATCAACAGCCCGACATTCGCCATCATCAACGAATATCGCAGCGATACGACCGGCGAGTTGATCTATCACTTTGACTTTTACCGCATCAATAAGATCAGTGAAGCAGAACAGATAGGAACCGAAGATTATTTTTACAGTGGCGCCCTCTGCTTTATCGAATGGCCGGAAAAGATCGAAGAGTTGTTGCCGGGAGACGTGGTAAACGTTACGATCAGCGAAAATTCCGACGGATCACGAACCGTAGAAGTAAAATAACCGATGGAACCTACCGATTATTTCATACTAGCCATCTTCATTGCCCTGGGAGCATTTTCCCTGGTCGCTGCCATCTTTAATTTCGACTGGTATTTCGAAACCAGCGGAGCAACAACTTTCGTAAATAAATTCGGAAGAAAAGGGGCACGTATATTTTACGCTTTGCTGGGATTAGCGCTAATTGGCTGCGGCACACTCGGTTTGATTTACTGGTAAAAAATAATACATCATAAACAAGGAACAGAAGTCTGTCTGAGAATTTCTATTCCTTGTTTTTCTTATCTTTGTACCCAACTAGTATTACTATTGTATTTACCTGTCTAAATAAAAATGCTTATGAAGCGAATAAACTGTTTTCACTACATCGTAGCATGTATGCTACTTATGTGTATTACTGCCTGTGATAAAGAGAACTCAACAATAGAAGATGAGATCCCCGCAGCAATCAAAAGCGACTTCTCCAAAAGATATCCATCTGCTGAGATCACTTCTTTCATGAATTATTCGGATGGCATCGACCAAATAAAATTTAAAGATCCGGAACAAAATGAGGCATTGATCTCGTATGTCAATGATAGCTGGAAAATGACCTATACAGAGATCAGCGATATCCAACAACTCCCCATTGAAGTTCAGACTTCTTTCCTGCAAGCCGGATATATTGGCGTACAGGACATCGAGATATTTAAGACAGAACGAGCAGGGATAACAAGGCCCCTTTACACATTACATTTCACGTATCCCTGGAAAAAATCCGACAACATGCAACATTATATTTATATCAATGACGACGGACTTTACTTGAGAACCCTTAGATGTACTCCAAACGACACACGCTGGTTTGTAAATCTGCCCGAAGACCATTTTAATTTTATACACGAAAAATATAAGGGGGCAGAGATAAGAGGGTACATGAATGACGGAGAGCATGAATACTTCATCCTTCACAATGATACAATTAAACATGTTTTCTTTCATGGGGAAATAGCAACGGACAGAGGTTTCTGGAGAAGGACAGTGTATGAATTAAGTAAGGATACTCCTATCCCGGACAATGTTGCCAAAGTATTAAAACATGACAACCCGGATTTTATCTATACAAACCTTTACTATATCGAATCTGAAGAAGGAAACTCATATCTTTTCCAGGATAAAAAACGTGATGACGAATTAGGATACAATATCGGTGAAAACCTCCAACCTGCTGAAGAATAATACGACTTTATCACTTCCCATATAAAACAAAAAGAGACAACTGATTCATTAATGACCGGTTGTCTCTTTTATTTTATCCAGCAATATCTTCTTTATTCCATCAACATAAAGTCAAGCTGCTTACGTTCCAGATTGGCATTTGCGATCTTCACCGTTACAGGATCACCCAGACGGAAGCGGCGTTTCTTACGACGACCGATCAGGCTGTATGTTTCTTCATCCATATCGTAGAAATCATCCCCTAAGTCACGGATAGGAACAAGGCCTTCGCACTTGTTTTCATTCAACTCAACATACAATCCCCATTCGGTAACACCGGAGATCACACCGTCGAACACCATACCCAACTTATCCTGCATAAACTCAACCTGTTTATACTTGATAGACGCACGCTCAGCATTTGCCGCAACCTGCTCCATCGTAGAACAATGGTCGCATTTTTCTTCATATTTTGCCTTTACCACGCTGCGTCCGCCTTCAAGATAACGTTCCAACAAACGGTGCACCATCATATCCGGATAACGACGGATAGGAGAAGTAAAATGAGTGTAATATTCAAAAGCCAGACCATAATGGCCGATATTCTCTGTCGTATAACGTGCTTTCTGCATCGAGCGGATTGCCAATGTTTCAATCAGATTCTCTTCCGGCTTATCATGTACTTCGTCCAGCAAACGGTTCAGGTTACGGGAGATATCGATCTTACTGCTGCCTTCCGTTTTCATCTTATAACCGAAGCGGCGGATAAAGGCGGCAAAATTCTCCAGTTTATCCGGATCGGGCAGATCGTGGATACGGTAGACAAACGTTTTCTTTGTCTTTCCTTTAGGCACTTTACCTACAAACTCAGCTACTGTACGGTTCGCCAGCAACATAAATTCTTCAATCAGTTTGTTGGCATCTTTCGATTCCTTGATATAAGTACTGATCGGTTTTCCGGTTTCGTCAATTTCAAACCTTACTTCAAAGCGGTCGAAGTTAACGGCTCCGTTCTTAAAACGTTTTTCACGCAACTTCTTTGCCAATGCGTCCAGGACCAGTATTTCGTCTTTATAATCACCTTCGCCTGTTTCGATCACCAACTGCGCCTCTTCGTAAGTGAAGCGGCGGTCGCTCTTGATCACGGTACGTCCGATACGCGATTTCTTCACGTTAGCCTCTTCGTCCAGTTCAAAAATAGCGGAGAAGCATAACTTCTCTTCGTCCGGACGCAAGGAACATATCTGGTTGCATAACCGTTCGGGCAACATCGGAATCGTACGATCCACCAAATAGACGGAAGTCGCACGGCTTTCCGCTTCACGGTCGATCAGACTTTCAGGTTTTACATAGTGAGTTACGTCGGCAATATGTACGCCCACTTCCCAGTTTCCATTATCCAGCTGGCGAGCCGAAAGGGCATCGTCAAAGTCCTTGGCATCTTTCGGGTCGATGGTAAAGGTCAGGACCTTACGGAAATCCTCACGCTTGGCAATTTCTTCTTCCGGAATAATCTCCGATATCTTATTTGCCGCCTTTTCCACATTTTCCGGATAAGTATACGGCAAGCCGAATTCTGCCAGTATCGCATGCATTTCCGCTGTATTCTGACCGGCCACACCTAAAATATCGACCACTTCACCCAACGGGTTCTTGGCTTCATCCGGCCATTCAACGATACGGACAATAGCCTTATCGCCATTCTTGCCGCCTTTCAGTTTTTCTTTCGGGATAAATATATCGTTTGCCAGCGTCTTGTTCTCGGTGATGAGGAAGGCAAAGCCTTTCGTTACCTGCAATTTACCGACAAATGTCTTTTTCTGGCTTTCCAGTACTTCGATCACTTCGGCTTCCGGTTCAGCGCCCTTGCGTTTGGCAAACAACTGCACCTTCACTTTATCACCGTCCATCGCATGTCCGGAATTCCGTTCCGCCACGAAAACCGGCGCACCACCATCTTCCGGAATAAACGAATTTTTCCCGTTGCTCCGGCGTCCGAATGTACCGATCGCAGTGGTACCCAGACCGTTATAGCGATAACGTCCGCGGTCTATTTCTGTAATAAAATTTTCGGCAGAGAGATCATACAGCAGGTCTACAACCTGTAGCTTCTGCACCTGGCTCTCTACGCCAATCAGTTTGCTAATCTGTTTATAGTTAAATGGTTCCTTGGGAGAGGATTGAAAAACGGACATAACGGAATGGAGCATGGCTTCTTTCTTCATACGTTTAGCCTTGTTCTTCTTCGGTTTGTTTTCTCTATTATCCTTCTTCCCGGATTTGTTTTTCGTCATATATTTTTTGTAATTAAATGAGAGATAAATCATCTCTCTCACAAAATAAACAAATATAATCGATATACTGTTTACAAACAGGTTAAATTATATTGTTCACTTTGTCGGTTGTTTAAATTTGTAAGGCTCCGGCCCGCTTGCTCCGGGTTTACAAACAAAAAGACTACCGCTAAGGGGATATTCTTCCAGTTGTTGTTCCGAAAGTCCGGCCCGTGCCGTTGTAATGTAGAGCGTATCCATATCCTTGCCGCCGAATGCACAGGAGGCCACATTGGGAGCCGGAACTTCTACTTTTCCCAGTAACTCACCCGTATAAGGATTGTAGCAGTACACACCGAAACCGCCCCATTGAGCTACCCATAAATTATCGTTGCTATCGATCGTCATCCCGTCAGGAGCCCCTGAACCGGGAGGCAAGGTGACAGCAACGCCATCAAACAGGATTTCGCCTGTCTTTTCATCATACCGGTAACGAGCCACCCTACCGGTCGGAGTATCATTGTAATACATGTATTTCTTATTGGCCGACCAGACAATCCCGTTGGAGATGGTAACTTTCTCCAACTTGATCTCCACCATTCCGTCAGGCACAACCGTATATAATGTTCCGGCACCTTTAGGCGCCCCGAATCCCATCGTTCCGATCCATAAACGACCTGCCGGATCACATTTTCCGTCATTACATCTTACTTTTCCTTCATAATCAGGAATAGGCGCCACAGATGACAAACTCCCGTCATTCAAGTTCACCCGTACAATCTCATCCTGAAGAGAGACAACCACCGTACTGTCCGTCTCCGGCACCACCGTCGAAACCATACGGTCGAATTCCCACGTTTTACAGTCCTGCTTGTCCGGATAATATTCATACAAGGTCTTTCCTTCGATATCAACCCAAAACAGGGTATTCCTGTCCGGATGCCAGATAGAACCTTCACCGGTTGTTGCTTCTGCTTTAAATGCCAGATCCGACTGGATCATTTTAGGAGCTGAGGAACATGATGCTCCTGAAAGAAAAGGGACTGTTAACATAAGGGTCACTATTAAATTTTTCATGGTAAATAATCAATTTCGCTGCTCATTACTAAGTGCAAATATAACATATTTTACGAATACCCGGACGATCGAATCCCATTAATATTAGTAGAAAACGGATTTTTCACGATGAATACCGACTCTTATTAGGAACTGTTTTATTTTTGAGGACGTCGAAAACAAAAAACGTCCCATACTATACGGATCAGGACGGTATTATTCATGTTAAAAGTCCTAATCTTAACTGTAAACGAATGATGTAACGAATTAATTATGTAAATTTGCCGTTCTAATAAAAATAACCAATGGGCGTAGTAATTAAAGAAGTTACCAGCAAAAAAGAACTGAAGAAATTCGTTAAGTTCAATATTGATTTATATAAAGACAACCCCTACCATATACCGGGATTGATCGAGGAGGAGATGGTTACACTGGACAAGAAGAAGAATCCGGCATTCGAAGTTTGCGATGCCATCTATTTTCTTGCCTACAAAGACGGTAAAATCGTCGGCCGTATTGCCGGAATGATTAACCGCCGTAGTAACGAAGTGTGGAACCAACAACGCGCCCGCTTCGGTTTTCTGGATTTCATCGATGACGCAGAAGTCGTAGACGCTTTGTTCAACGCCGTTGAAAAATGGGCTAAAGAACAAGGAATGAAAGAGATTCACGGGCCGATGGGATTTACGGATATGGATCATGAAGGTATGCTGATCGAAGGATTCGACCAACTCGGAACCATGGCCGCCATCTATAACTTCCCTTATTACCCGCAGCATCTGGAACGTATGGGATACGAAAAAGATCAGGATTGGCATGAATTTAAAATATATATTCCGGAAGGTGTACCCGACAAACACCTGCGCATCGGAGAAATAGTAAAAAAGAAATATGGCCTTAAAACGATGAAGTTCAAAAAGACGAAAGAGATATGGCCGTATGCACAAAAGATTTTTGAAACACTGAACGAGGCTTATGCACCATTATACGGTTTTGCTCCGCTGACCCAGAAGCAGATCGACTATTATGTAAAAATGTATATCCCGATGATCCGTCTGGATCTGGTGACTCTTATTATCAGGGAAGAAGATGACACCGTAGTCGGTTTCGGAATCTCATTACCCAGCCTTTCACATGCCATGCAAAAGGCAAAAGGACATTTATTCCCTTTCGGCTGGATACATCTGCTGAAAGCATTGAAAACAAAGCCCAAAGTAATCGACTTGTATCTGACGGGAGTATTACCTGAATATCAGAACAAAGGGGTAAACGCATTGCTGTTCAACGACCTTATTCCCGTATATATCGGTCTGGGTGTCGAATATGCCGAAAGTAATCCGGAACTGGCAAACAACAATGCCGTACAGGCCCAATGGGACTATTTCAAACGTGAACATCACAAAACAAGAAGAGCATTTATCAAAAAATTAAAATAAGGATTTTCTATGGAAGAACTGAATTCAACAATGCAACAACCGACAGCGTATAATGACGACGATATCAAGACGCTGGACTGGATGGAACATATCCGCCGGCGCCCTGGTATGTATATTGGTAAACTGGGAGATGGTAGCTATGCGGATGATGGAATCTATGTATTGCTGAAAGAAGTACTCGATAACTCCATCGACGAATATATGATGGGGTACGGCAAAACTATAGAAGTGACCGTTGAAGAAGGAACTGTTTCCGTCAGGGACTTTGGCCGTGGTGTTCCGCTGGGAAAGGTGGTCGACGTATCCAGTAAAATGAACACAGGTGCCAAGTACGACAGCAAGGCTTTTAAAAAGTCTGTCGGACTGAACGGTGTCGGTATCAAGGCCGTGAATGCCCTGAGCAGCTATTTCCTGATTACCAGCTTCCGCGAAGGAGAGTGTAAACGGGTCGAATACAGCAAAGCCATCATTACAGAGGAGTCTGGAATCCAACCGACTGACGAAGCAAACGGGACACTTATCTATTTCATTCCGGACAAGGAAATCTTCAAAGAATATCAATACAAGGACGAATTCATAGAAAGCCTTTTGAAGAATTATGTCTTTCTGAATTCAGGTCTGACCATTATGTTCAACGGCAAGAAATTCCATTCACGCAATGGACTGGTCGATCTATTGAACGAAAATATGACCACCGAGCCCTTATATCCGATCATTCATCTGAACGGAGAAGATATCGAAGTGGTTATAACACACAGTAACCAATACGGTGAAGAATATTATTCGTTCGTAAACGGACAATACACGACTCAGGGCGGAACGCATCTTTCCGCTTTCCGCGAAACGCTGGGACGTGTCATCAAAGAATATTATAATAAAAACTTCGAATATTCGGACATCCGTGCCGGTATCGTTGCCGCCATCAGTATTAAGGTGGAAGAACCAGTGTTCGAGAGCCAGACAAAAACCAAGCTGGGTTCGAAAGATATCGGTCCCGAAGGCCCTACCGTGGCAAAATTCGTCGGCGACTTTATCAAGAAAGAACTCGACAACTATCTTCATAAGAACACAGATACTTCGGAAGCCCTGCTTCGCAAGATCCTCGAATCGGAAAAGGAACGTAAAGCGATTGCCGGTGTAACGAAACTGGCCCGCGAACGAGCTAAGAAGGCAAACCTGCATAATAAGAAACTCCGTGACTGCCGCATCCACCTCAACGATGCCAAAGGCGACCGGACAGAAGAAAGTTGTATCTTCATCACCGAGGGTGACTCGGCCAGCGGATCGATCACCAAAAGCCGTGACCCGAACTTTCAGGCTGTTTTCAGTCTACGCGGTAAACCGCTTAACAGCTACGGCCTGACTAAAAAGATCGTTTATGAGAATGAAGAATTCAATCTACTGCAAGCCGCCCTCAATATTGAAGACGGACTGGACGGTCTGCGATATAACAAAGTTATCATCGCTACCGATGCCGACGTCGACGGTATGCATATCCGGTTACTGCTGATCACGTTCTTCTTGCAGTTCTTCCCCGACCTGATTAAACGAAATCATGTCTATATCCTGCAAACCCCGCTTTTCCGTGTACGCAACAAACAAAAAACGTATTATTGTTACACAGAAGAAGAACGTCTGGCAGCAATCCAGGCAGTAGGAAAGAATCCGGAGATCACCCGATTTAAAGGTCTGGGAGAGATTTCACCGGACGAGTTCAGAAACTTTATCGGCAAGGACATGCGCCTGGACCCGGTAACGATGAAAAAAGAAGACCTGGTTAAGGAGATGCTCGAATTCTATATGGGTAAAAACACCATGGAAAGACAGAACTTTATTATTGACAATCTGGTTGTAGAAGAAGACGTTATCAATTAAAAATTGAAAATTGAAAATGAATAAGCGTATCGCTTTGTTCCCCGGAACGTTCGATCCCTTTACGATTGGACACCAATCGCTGGTAAGCCGCGGGCTCGCCCTGGTCGACGAGATCATCATTTCTATCGGTATTAACGATAAAAAGCAGACTTATTTCACGCTTGAAAAACGTATGGAAGCGATCCGGTGTCTTTATAAAGACGAGCCACGGGTAAAAGTGATGTCGTATAACTCACTGACTGTCGATTTTGCAGAAGAAGTCGGTGCCGAATTTATTATGCGCGGTATCCGTACCGTCAATGATTTCGAGTATGAAAAAAGTATTGCCGACGTCAACCGGAAGTTGAGCGGCATTGAGACATTCATTCTTTTTACAGAACCCGAACATACACACATCAGTTCCAGCATTGTACGGGAGCTATTACGGTATGGCAAAGATATTTCTCCCTTCGTTCCGAAGGGAACCAACTTATATTGACTATTTACGAAACAAAAATTAAAATGAAACGAATTGTAGTATCCCTGCTCGTTGCAATGATTGCCATCACAACGGCTGTGGCCCAGAAACCGAATCAGGATGCCCGCAAATTATCCATGGCTGTATATGCCATCTCGAATCTATATGTAGATCCGGTGGATGATTCCAAGCTGGTAGAAGATGCGATCACTGGTATGCTGGAAAAGCTGGACCCGCATTCAAACTATATGGATCCGGAAGAGACAAAAGAGATGACCGAACCCCTACAAGGCAACTTCGACGGTATCGGTATCCAGTTCAATATGCTGACCGATACCTTATATGTCATTCAGGTAATTCCCGGCGGTCCGTCCGAAAAGGTCGGCTTGATGGCTGGCGACCGTATCATCATGGTCGACGACACCCTGATAGCCGGTGTAAAAATGAAGACGACCGACATCATGAAACGTCTGCGTGGTCCGAAAGGAACTGAAGTAAACATCAAGGTATTGCGAAATAAGAATCCGGAACTGATCGAATTCAAGATCATCCGCGGAAAGATACCCGTAACCAGCCTGGACGCCGCTTATATGGCAGACAAACAGACCGGCTATATCAAGCTGAACCGTTTTGCCGCCTCATCGGCCGATGAGTTCCGCGACGCACTTGCCAAACTGCAAAAACAAGGCATGAAAAACCTGATCCTCGACCTGCAAGGTAATGGGGGCGGTTATCTAAATATTGCCATCGAACTGGCAGACGAGTTTCTCGATAAAGACAAACTGATCGTGTATACCGAAGGTAACAAACAGCCGCGCGACGAAGCCAAATCGACAGCCAAAGGCAATTTTGAGGAAGGACGCCTGGTCGTTATGGTAGACGAATCATCTGCCTCTGCCAGCGAAATCCTTTCGGGTGCCGTACAGGATTGGGACCGTGGTGTCGTAGTAGGACGCCGTACATTCGGTAAAGGTCTGGTTCAGAAACCGATCCCAATGCCGGACGGTTCTATGATCCGTCTGACAGTAGCCCGTTATTATACGCCTACCGGACGTAGTATCCAGAAACATTACGAAAACGGTAAACTGGAAGATTACCAGCACGACCTGATCGACCGTTACAACCGCGGCGAGCTAATGAGTGCCGACAGCATCCATTTCCCGGATTCTATGAAATACAACACACTGGAAACCAAACGTATCGTTTACGGTGGCGGCGGTATCATGCCGGACGTTTTCATCCCGGTAGACACAACCCGTTATACGGATTATCACCGCAACCTGGTTGCATCCGGTCTTGTAAACCGTGTTTCTATGAGTTACCTGGACCGTAACCGTGCGGCAATGAACAAGAAATATCCGAAATTCAGCCAGTATAAAAAAGACTTTGTTGTCCCCGAAGAAACTCTTCAGGAGTTAATTAATCTGGGTAAAGAAGATAAGATCGAGTATAAAGAAGAAGAATACAACCGTTCAAAACCACTTATTGCCTTACAGATAAAGGCTTTGATAGCTCGTGACCTGTATGATATGGCAGAATATTTCCAGGTAATCAATGATGATAATGCCAGCTTCAAAGAAGCACTCCGCATTATTAATGATGAAGAAGTCTATAATAAAGAATTGGGTAGGTAACACGTACATTAATATATATAAGAAGAGGTAGTACATTGGCTTGAAGCCTTTGCACCACCTCTTCCACTTTTTTACCAGCCCGTCGGCTGGCTAATATTCGGGTTCGAAGTCACTTCTGTTTGAGGAAGCGGCCATGAGTCATATTTAGGGAATGTACAAGTACGGTTTTCAATCGTGACAAATGCATTGTCATTCGGATTCCATGCACCATAGATAGGACCATTCATGACCTCCTGCCCAATGCCCCAGCGGCGGATATCATCGTAACGTTTCCCTTCGAAACAAAGTTCCACACGACGTTCACGACGATACAATTCACGAACTTTTTCCTGCGTATTATACACACTCTTGTCCATATTCGGCATTCCGGCACGATGACGAATCATATTAATATATTTCTCTACGTCCGGATTCTGCCAGTCGCCCGACTCAACCAGACATTCCACATAGTCGAGCAACACCTCAGCATAACGATAAAGCGGATAATCCAGACTACCATTACCGGTCGCCCGATCTTGTTCATCAATAAACTTTTTCATCATATATCCTGAACGTACAGCACCGGTCTTTCCCACATAATCACTACTATTCTCATTGAAAGGCTCGTAGGTATAATTAGAGATAGTCGTATTATCGCCCGGCAAAAAGACTGTTGCATATAAACGCGGATCTCTCGATTTATGCAATGGATTCTTTTCGAAATTGTTCCTTTCGTCAGCCGGCAACGATTGAATAGTCTTGCCATCTATCGTCTCATAACAATCGACAAACGACTTCAAAATAGCAGATACTCCCTGCCCGCCAAGCGGTGTTCCCATATTACGGAACCAAATATTATCCACCCCACTGGACTTGAACATGATCCGTTCTTTATTTTGTTCTCCTATGTAACGGAACAAATCACGGTAGTTCTTACCCGGATCATCATCAGTCGAAGTCGAATAGTATAACTCAAACTTGCCGGAATCCATCAACTTTTTAGCAGCCTCCTTTGCAATATCATACTTTTTGAATTGCAGATTCACATCCATCTTCAAGGCCAGTGCCGAAGAAACAGACATACGGTCACGGCGGCCTTCATCCCATAAAAATTCCAGATCGCTTGAATTAATAACCATGTCCAGCTCCTTATTGATAAAATCCAGACATTCCTCAACCGTGTTTCGAGGTTTATAAATCTCGGTAGGAGTCAAATCCGTTTCTACAATAGGTATACCGTCATTGCGGCCATACCAGCACAACAAACGGATATGATACCAAGCTCTCCAGACTCTGACTTCAGCTTTCATACGTGATCTTTCCTTCTCATCGGCAAAGTAAGCATTGTCGACAAATTTAAGAAAGCGATTACATCTTCGAATGCGAAGATAATAATTCTTCCAACTGTTAAACGTTGACTCCCAGGACGAAGGTGCATTGTTATCGGTAGGCGGAACAAGTGATCCATTACCCAAACTAACGATCCGCTGCTCAAAGTTAGACTGAAAATACAGATTATCAGTCGCTCCTTCAAGAAATATGAGTCCGAGTTCATCGCCACCATAGGCTCCTTTTACCCATAATTTACATTGCCCCAACGCGTTCTCACATTCGTTCATTGTCTTCCAGAAGTCATCGTCGGTCACTCCGGTCGGATGATCTTTCGTCAGGAAGTCTGAACAGCTACTGCATATAACCAGCAGGCATATAAGCAGATATACTTTCGGATTTATTTTATTATACAGTTTCATATATTCTGTTTTTGAAATTAATAATTAGAAATTCAGGCTGACACCGGCCGAATAAGTCTTTACCAACGGATAAGATCCTCTCTGTCCACGGCTTTCCGGGTCTGTTAACTTCTCCTGGGCAAAAGTGAAAGGATTTTGTGCATTCACATACAGACGGATATTAGAAATTCCTATCTTCTTCAATCCCAATTGATCAAAGGTATATCCTAACTGGATATATTTCACACGGCAGTAGCTTGCATTGAAATGCCAGAAGTCAGATGTATGGTAATTACTACCGTAAGTTGAGTTCGGAGCCATTCTCGGATAACGGGCATCCGTATTCTCGGGAGTCCAGTAATCGGTTTGTACGGCAAGCGGTGTTTGTCCGTCACCGGATACATTCAATCCGAACGAATACGGTTCACTATAATAAGCATTTACCCCGGTAACTCCCTGGAACAGTATTTCAAAATCCCAATTCCTGTAATTCAACGAGATATTGGCAAAATAGTTCAAATCCGGCTGGTCATCCCCACGGATAACCCGGTCGTCTGTCGTAATCTTACCATCAGGTTTCCCATCCGGTCCGGATATATCTTTATATTTTATATCTCCGGGCTGTTGTCCGTCAAATATGGTCACACCGTCTTTGGGAATCCATTTACCATCGCCATCTTTGGTGAAATCGTTCTCCTGTAACAGACCGTCGGTAGGATAAACATAATAGCTGTTCAGAGCATATCCGATCTGATGAACACGGTCGCCTTTGTCATAAGGAGCACCGAACAAAGATTCAATCTTGTTTTTATTCTGTGATAAGCCGGCATGTACATTAAATCCGAATGTTTTATACTGTTTTCCATAATTCACATCCAATTCCCAGCCCCTGTTCCTTACTTCTCCTGAATTGAGGGGAGCAGCACTTGTTCCGCCGATAAAAGAAATAGGGGGAGTGATGATCATATCTTTCGTCAACTTGTCATAATAATCGAATGTAATATTCCAATCTTTAAACAGACGAATATCAGCACCGATATTCAGCATATGGACTGTCTCCCAGGTTATATCCGGATTACCGAAAACCGTTTCATTTCCGTTGCCTGCATCAATCAACGTCTGATATTTATACAACCCGATATTCTCATTTCCCAACAATCCGTACGAAGCTCTCACCTTGAATTCATTTACCTGTTCCTTCAAAGGTTTCATAAAACTTTCTTCATGCAGGTTCCAACCGGCAGCAATGGAAGGGAATACTCCGAATTTATTCCCTTTACCGAAGCGAGAAGAACCGTCACGGCGGATCGTCCCTTCCAATAGGTAACGACGATCGAACGTATAGTTGACTTTAGCAAAAATAGAAGTCATCGACCAGCGATCCCAATCTCCATTATTCGTCAATTCCTGATTGTAACCTCCGATACCGAATAAGCGATGTTTTTTCTTTTCCCAAGTATATTCAGCCGTTGCACCGATATAGTAATAGCTGGAACGATCCTTGGAAGCAGAATAAGAAGCTCCCCATGTCTGGAGAAACGCACCGGAATTATAATCGAAGAAGTTGTAGGCCTTCCGTTCATCCCGCTGTGCACTGCTACTGATACGGTATGAATATTGTCCCCGGAGGATCAACTTCGGTATCACCTCCCAACGGGGAGCAATATTGATACTGATATTATCTTCGAGATTTGTCCGGATACCTCCACGATCGAGAATAGCTGCCGGGTTACGTTGTTCCGGACGGTTACCGTAATAGACTATATCGTTTCCTTCTTTCATCGGATAACGGACTACCGTATTAGGTGGTGTTGAATAAATATAGGAAAAGATATTGCCTCCATTATCAAACAACGGTTTCTCCCTGTTGGTCCGGTAAGAATTAAAGTCCATGTTTACCGACAAGTTATCCAATAAACTGACAGAGGTATTGGCACGGATATTCAGACGATCCGAATTGGTATTTTGTACCAAACCGTCATTCTTCAGATAATTGGCTGTTAAAGCAAAGCGGGCCAGGTTACCACCGCCGGACACTGATACGGAATGGCTTTGGACGGAACCGTTCTTAAACAGAAAATCAGTCCAGTTCGTATCCGGATAATTGACCGGATCTGAACCATCCCTCGTCTTGTCGATCGCTTCCTGTGAATAAACAGGATTACCCCCGATATTCATATTAGCAGCATTTACCATTTCCATATAGCCCGCACCGTCAATAAATTCGGGGAGATAAGTTGCCTGCTGGATACCATAATATCCGTTGTAAGAAACATTGACTTTGCCGGGAGTACCGCGTTTGGTCTTAATAACGATTACCCCGTTTGCCGCACGTGCCCCATAAATAGCCGCAGCGGCAGCATCTTTCAAGACTGTCACACTCTCGATCGTTGTCGGGTCAAGATTGTTCATATCCATCGGGACACCGTCCACCAGAACCAACGGGTCATTGTTCGTCTGTAAAGACGAAACACCCCTGATTTTAATTGTTGCCGCATCCGCCCCGGGCAAACCAGAGCTTTGATTGACAGAAAGACCGGTAATGCCTCCCTGTAATGCCTGCGACACAGAAGTCACCGGTTTACTCAGAAGATTGGAAGACACATTCAAAGAAGAGATAGACGAGATAGAGTTCAGCTTTTTCTCTTCTGAGAAACCGGTTACCACCACTTCATCAAGCGCTTCGATATCTTCAACCAGCGAAACATTCAAATTACTGATAGCACGTGAAACTACATACTCATAATTTTTAAAACCAAGATAAGTAAAAACAATGATATCCCCTCTTTTAGCTTTAATAGAGAAATATCCTCCGTTATCGGATATTGTCCCCTGCTGGGTTCCTTTGATCGAGATATTCACTCCCGCCAAAGGGTAAGGCGGTTCAGACTGTTCAAAGACTTGCCCCTGAATAGTCCAGGATCTGTCTTCAGTAATTCCGGCATTACTGTTTACGTTTGTTTCTACCGTGCCGATGGATGGCAATTTTTCATTGGCTGCATAGCCAACATTGATCCCCAGGAATAAAAATAACATCATTATCATCCAGTGATGCGATCTTTTCCGGATCATTTGTAACGACTTTTTCATTTGTAATAAGCTTAATGTAACAATACTAGTGTGTGAATAGTGCATGATATTCCTATCTGCATGTGCGACATGTTACATTGTATGGCCTCGGATGTAGGGAAACACTTCTTTGCATAAGTTTGTATTCATGCTAGAATCTGATTTAAGGTATCCATCAATTTCCCAAATGGATAGTTAATAAATAAAGAAAGCGTGGAAACTGTTGATCATATCTGGAAATGAGGCTCTCGACTGCCCGCAACAGAGATATAAACAACAGCCCACGCCCTTTACTATAATATACCTACAGATACAACATACCCCTAGATTATATATAACAAGTAAAAAAGCATGAGCGTTTTGAAGTTGTCTACTATCCCCTGTTGCTGAAATTGTCGAGATTTCATTTCTAGGATAATATCTTTAAACGCTTATGTTTACTAATAAATTTGTGTAAGCGGCAACGCTTTGCCCGATCAGACACGTTGCAAATATAAAGAGAAGAATTGAAAATCATTCAGAGAAAAGGAATTAATTATTAAAAAACAAAAATAATGGCTCTTCTACAACAATTTCTCAGAAACCAATCATCAGTCCTCACGCACTCACTCATATTGAAAAACAAAGGATTCAAAACAAAAGAAGAAAAGCCAGGAAACGCCTCAAAAAAAGTCAGGTCTTTTGAAATCAAAAGTCCCTTATTTTGCAAACGAAAGTCAGGTCTTTACATTTCAAAACATAGGACCTTTATCTGACAAACATAAACAACCATCAAAAACATCATCTAAAGAGATGGAAGTTATATAATAAAACAAAAAATGAATCTCACAATGGTTTAGTCGTTACTTAACAAAGCGACAAAAGTATCTATATCGATTAGTTCCACTTTTGGGAAATCAATATTTTTTAAAATATTAAAATGATGATCTTGGCTGACAATATAAGAAGCATTGGCTACAATAGCACAGTCTACAAACTTATTATCATCAACATCTGATTGAATTAAGTTAAAACGAAAGTGGGCATCCAGTTTTAGTGTGTTTTTACGGGTTATTATAGCTTTGATTACATTTTGAGCAATAGCAGCCCCCATTTTTAAAGAAAGAATTTCCTCATATTCAGACAGTATCTCATTCGTATAACACAATGTATACTTCTCTGCAAAAAACTCTTTCCAGACTTTATAATAATTGCCTCTTTTTGACAGCGAAATCAACAGGCAGTTTGTATCTAAAACTATTCTATCCATTATTTCGCCTTATAAGGGGTACGCATATGTTCGCACTTCCATTCCTCTATTACCGAATTGTTGATTTGTCCGCTATCCCACAGTTTATCAATCTCCTTTTCTGCCTTTTGGGCAAAATAACTTGACAACATATCTTTTATTTCATTCAATGTATCTTCACTTTCAACATATGCCATCAGATCCAATATCTGTAACTGTGCAGCATTAAAAACAGTCCTTTCCATAATGCCTCCTTTTTTATTACTTAACTACAAAGTTAAGTGTTTTTTCAATGAAAATGATGCATAAAACAAGAAAATAAAGAAAAACAGATGCAACTATCCAAATTACTATCGCATCATATTTATAAAACTATAAACAACTAATTATTATGAAACTATTCATCCATACCCTTGTCTCGACAGCTCTGATTGCTGTAAGTTTTTGTCTGTTTTCCTGTGATGACAATACCGAAGGTTTCGGTTCGACAGGGAGAGACGGTCTCCCCAGTACATTCAAAACAGAAAATCAAACAACCTATCTATCGTATTCCGGTAACCGATTGCTGCAAATGATGAACCAAGACGGTTTCACCACTACTTTCAACTACAAAGGCGATGAACTTCGCGGTATCTCCTACGCTCCTCCTGCAGATCCCAATATTGCTGACGGAAACGGCTATACAGGTTTCGAAAAGGAAGGAAATAAAATCATTGTAAAACAAAGTGGAGAACCAAGCATGGATATTTCCTATAATCAGGAAATTGAACTGGACGGGAACGGATTTCCTACAAAGATAACAGATCTGGGTGCATTTCAAATGACTAGTGAAGGGTATAAGAAAGTATGGGATGGAAAATATTACTATGCCTTAACTTTCGAGCCATCAACGAAAAACCTGTTAAAACTCGAAAAGTTCAACCTCGAAGATTCGACACTTATTACGACCTCTAGTTTTCAATACAGTAACCAACCTGGTTCAATGAGCCAAGTGGAATTACCGTTATGGTTCTTCAGTTATCATTCATTTGCATCAGGAATATCTTCTCGCCAGTACCTCAATTATCGGAACACACTTACGGAAGAAACCGTGACAGATGGAAAAACCGGTACCACCCATACGACTTATTATAAATATACTTATAATAAGAACGCATATCCGGTAGCTGTTGACAATGGAGAAGAGAAAATGGATATAAGATATTGACCGGTAATTATAAATCTACAATCAGTATGTCATCTTTGTAGGCTTCACATTCCCCGACGATCTTCCCTTCGGGAGACAAGAGATAAGAATCGCCTGCATAGATGATACCTCCCAGATCAGTCCCGGCACAATTGACTGCGATAACATTGGCCTGATTCTCTATAGCCCTTTCACGAAGAAGACGATTCCAATCATCACGCCGGGACTCCGGCCAGTTGGCTATATAAATAGCTGTATCATAACGACCTTCATTCCGACTCCAATCCGGGAAACGGAGATCGTAACAGATATAAGTAGCCAAACAGTGTCCTTTCCAGTTCAGAACCAACTGCTTTTCTCCGGGAGAAAAACTTCCTTTCTTAAAACAGTTATGTTTGTCATAATATTTATAATGTCCATCAGGAAAAACAGCAAGTAAGCGATTATAAAATTTCCCTTCTTCTTTATATATTGTAGAGCCGATTATCAAGGCTCCGCTACCAGCCGCCCATTCCTTCATTTTCTCAATGACAACCGGATAATAACCCGCTATTTCATCTTTCGTCTGCACAGCTATTTCTTTATCCTTCTTTTTCATTTCACATCCGGAAACAAACAACTCGGGGAACACAATCATATCACATCCCTGGCATTTCTCTACCCGCTTCTGAAAAGCTTCAAGGTTTGCATCAACATCTCCCCATGCAAGATGTGCCTGTACCAAGGCGACCCGACAGGTTTCTTTCGTTTGGGCCTGAACGGCCATATTAGCCAATAAAATAAGAACAGTCAACAGATATTTCATACATTCACAGAATTAAGAGACGGGCGCAAATATAAAAATAATGTACCACAACACGACCGACACAGCCGGATTATATAAGAAATCTGCCTATCTTTGTCTACTATCTTTCTCCAAAGAAGACGAGTAAAAACACTTAAACTAAAAAAATGATTTTATCAGAAACAGAAACTTTAATCTGGGATTGGAACGGAACGTTATTAGACGATGTAGAAGTAAACGTCAAGGTTATCAACGAAATGCTTTCAAAAAGGAATTTACCCCTGCTGGATATAAATACCTATAAAGAGATATTTTGCTTCCCCGTCAAACAGTTCCATATCCGGATAGGCATCGACTTCGAAAAAGAATCGATCGAAGAGATATCCGCAGAGTATATGGAACGTTATAAAAACTACGAGAAAGATATAAAGCTGCATGCTGATGTCCCTTTTATCCTGGATGCGATCAATGCAAAAGGCATCAGCCAATATATTCTATCTGCTGCCGGGACAAACGATCTACTACGTATGCTTGACCGTTTCCACCTGACGGATAAATTCAAAGGAATATACGGTTCAGATAATATCTGCGCTACCGGAAAAATCGGAATCGGCCAAAGACTGATAAAAGAAAACTCTCTGTATCCGGAAAAAGCACTCATTATAGGAGACACATTACACGATGCGGAAGTGGCAAAGGCTTTGGAAATAAAATGTATTCTGTATTCAGGAGGACATAACAACTACAATTTGTTAACGAACAAGTCTAAAACAATCAGAAATCTGAAAGATATCCTACCTCATTGAATAGCGTGCAGAAAACCCAGCCTATAGCAATGCAATTTTCAAAGCTCACCTTTCAGGCGTCAGTCGTAATCTCCCATTGAAAGATAAACGGTCCGACTGAAAGGTGATATAACCGGACTTAGACTCCGCCAGATAGTTATCCGTTTGCCAATCAATAGTTATCCATTCTCCAACCAATAGTTATCCATTTGCCTGCAGGTAATTATCCTGCTCGTAAAACATAGGTGTTTCGAAATGTTAAGTCAGGACCTTTGACGACAAAACATATATGCTTTGCTGGAAGTTATTTTACCTCGAATTTCCGTATACACTTTTTCACGGTTTCATCCCTTCAGCCGGATAGATTGAAAAAAATAGGCCATCCCGAACAACTGAAAGCTGAAAGCAGTAGTCTGAAATGACATAGAGAACAGCCCAGACATACAAACTGACACAGTATATAGAATTAATTCTAAAAAACAATTGTTTTTGATCCCGAAAATAGTTGTTTTAATTTTGTGTTAGAATTCCGAACGCACAGTAGTTGTTTCAACTCCAGGCTGAAAGGAGTTGATAAAAACATTTTCGTAGAGGACTCCAAGTGTGCCAGAAACTACACAGACAGTCTTATAAATAGTGCCATCGCATGTCCATTCTAATTCCACCTCTTCCAGCCCTAGACGCAACCGCAACATTTGATCCAAATACGTCTTTACTTCTTTCCTCATATTTTCAGCCTTTTCTTTGTCAATGGAAGAAAACTCTTTCAAACTCATCAATTTTGTTTTTCCATACGCAACAGCAGGATAGCCTGTACCACCAAGTATCGCAAGCTTTACCCTCTCCAGGTCCTCTTCCGTAGATTACAGACAAATGAACAAAACGCCCCTGACATTTAATTAATTTTAATCAACTTATTTAAGAACTGAAAGCAAATATAGGAAACGACAGCATTGAGGCTCTCTTTTAGTATGTAGTTAAAAGTGACAATACAAACAACGCACCATACATTTTACGAATAAACGATTAAATAACAAGGATTATATAAACAACAAAATAAAATTTGAAGGAACAGATCATTCTTCATACCCAATTCAAATTAAGTAAAAACTGAGACAAATTAATTTGATACAGCATAATTCTTATTGATAACAACACCATAGTCTTCGTAGAACTATGGCACTATTTCTCATATTATTTAATTAATAATACAAAATAACAAGCTTTTTAAAGGCATAAAAATGGACAATACGACTACAATGATGGACAATATTTCGATTTATCATAAATAAATGAAATAAATTGCCATTTATGCCCCCCAATTCTTCGCCTAATGCCATAGTTCTACGAAGACTACAGCATTAAAGTTAACGTATACTAATTACAAACCAGAAAGACTACAGTCTTTCACAAATAATATTATAACATGACCTGAAATACCCTTAGTCGCATTATTCAATTACATACTCCAAGAGAATGTGTAATCTTTATTTGTTAAATTAGATCTAATATGATCCTCTTTTGCTATACCATGCAAAAGCCTGCTTACATACAATCATCATTATTCAGTTGCAAATGAATAATTACTGATTGTACTAACGATACTTTGCACCTAGTATTAAACATAGTACATTAGACAATGAAAACCTCAAAAATTAATGTAACCTTATTCTATCTATTTACCGCATTTCTTTTCATAGGAGGACTTACAGCTTGTAATGATGACAACAGTTCTTCTGAAGATAATCCGTATTCTCCTGATAAACCGTTGGTTGTATCAAGCATAGGTCCCGAAAAAGGAGGAATAGGAACTCGTGTAGTGGTGAGTGGCTCCAACTTCGGAAACGATATATCCAAAGTAAAATTGTTTTTCAATCAAAAAGAAGCCTTGATCCTTAAAGTACAAAACAACGCTATCTATGCCATGGTCCCCAAACAACCTGGAGAACGTTCTACCATCAAAGTAGCAGTAGAAGATGGAGTAAATTCAGACGGATCACCCAAATACAGGGAAGAAACGCTTAAAGATAAATTATTTAAATACAACATTAAAGCCACGGTTACTACTGTAGCCGGACAATTAGACGTGAAAACGGCTAAAGACGGCCCAGCTTTGGAAGGTTCATTCGGACGTCCCGTCATGCTGGCTGTCGATGATGAAGGGACTGTATTGATTGCTGACGATGGAGGCAAGATGGTTAGGATGCTTTCCATCCAGGACAACAAACTCAGCACTGTACTTTCCGGGATGCATGAGCCCTGGCAATGTTCATTCAATCTGGACTTTACAAATTATTATGTACTGGAAAGACGTACATCCATGCGCCCGCTTCTTTTCTACGGATTGTATAAATCGAGTAACTGGCAGGAAGCTGAAGCTTATTATGATCAAAAAAACGACAAAGGTGACTACATCGCCGGAGCCATGGACTATTTTGGGCTGGCTGCCGACAATGACTATGTTTTCCTGTTATCCTCTTCAGGTAAACGCCTGATCCGTGTAAACATTGCAACAAAAAAGGTAGAACTGATCGGAGAGAATCTGAATATGGATTCATGGGCACACATCGCCTATAATAAGAAAAACGGATATCTCTATATCACTTCCGAAGCCTGGGGACGCCTCTATCGCCTGAATCCTTATCACACTCCTGCCGGACATTCTACTCCATGGATTACACAAAACGAGATAGAACATATCGTTGGAACAGGTAAAGGCGCGGCTAAAGAAGGAAACGGAAAAGCCGCACAACTCGGAGAGATCGAAGGAATGGCCGCCGACCAGGAAGGAAACGTCTATCTGGCAGACTACACCAACCATGTAATCTGGAAAGTAGATGAGGAGTTCAATGCAACCATCTTCGCCGGAGTTCCGGGAGAATCCGGATATAAAGACGGTAAACCCCAGGAAGCACTTTTCAATAAACCTTATGATGTAGCAGCTACCCCCGACGGTATCCTATATGTGGCCGACACCTACAATTATTTGATCCGTTGTATAGCTATTCAATAACCATAGATTAAAGTACATAAAAATGAAAAAATATATAGCATTGATCGTCTTGTTTTTGACGATGCTGCCGGCTTTTGCCTCAGCGCAAAAAACAATTAATATTCAGGGAGTAGTCACCGACTCTAATAATGAGACCCAAATCGGTGTAAACATATATCCGCGAAACGACCAGTCGCATGGAACCGTTACAGATATAGACGGCAAATATACCATTCAGGTCAAACCTGGCACAACGCTCGTTTTTTCTTATATCGGATTCAAAACACAAGAGATCAAAATCGGCACGGCCAAGGAACAAACAATCAATGTGGTACTGGATGCCGATGCACAGCAACTGGAAGAAGTCAGTATCGTAGGATATAGCACACAACGAAAAGTCAGCGTAGTCGGAGCCATTACAAGTATTAAACCGACGACATTGAATGTGGGCGGTGTAACTTCAGTCAGTAATGCGCTAGCCGGACGTGTAGCGGGGCTGATCGGCGTTCAGCAGAGCGGCGAACCGGGCAGCGATGTATCCGAATTTTGGATCCGGGGTATCAGTACATTCGGAGCCAATAGCAGTGCCTTAATACTGATAGACGGGATAGACCGCGGAAGTTCCAGCCTGAATGAACTGGCTCCCGAAGATATCGAGAGTTTTTCCGTTCTGAAAGATGCAACAGCGACTGCCGTATATGGTGCCAAAGGTGCGAATGGTGTGGTACTGATCAATACCAAACGCGGTATTGAAGGAAAAGTTTCGATCAACGGCAGTGTTAAAACGATGATAGAAACACTACCCAGACTTCCCAACTATCTCAGAGCTTACGACTATGCCCAATTAGCCAACGAAGCCAAAGTAGTGAGAGGCGATAAATCGGTTTATTCTCCCGAGATATTTGATATCATAAAATACAATATGGATCCTGACCTCTATCCGGATGTTAGCTGGCAGGACGAGATATTGAAAAAACGGACACTGGGTGTACAGGGCAATATCAATATTTCCGGCGGTAGCAAACTGGCCCGTTATTACATGAGTGCCTTTTACCGGACCAACGATGCCATTTACAAACAAACCGGCATGGAACGTTATCACTCGAATGTAAGACGTAATCAATATACTTTCAGAAGCAACATCGATGTCGATCTGACCAAAAGTACACTGATTAGTTTACTCTTATCCGCCAAATTGGTTGATATGAACCGTCCGGGCATGGGCACGACCAAAGAGATATGGGGTGCACAAGCATCCTTAACCCCGTTGACTGTTCCGGTACGCTATTCGAACGGACAGCTTCCCGCTTACGGAAAAGGAGACATGACCTCTCCTTCCGTATTGCTAAATGAAACCGGCTTCCTCACTGACCGTGATAATTCTATAGAATCTTTATTGAAAATAGAACAATCGCTAGATTTTATCACGAAAGGCTTAAAAGCGACGGCATCTCTGTCGTTCGACAACTACAACAATCATCTTACCAGCCGTACCAAAATGCCGGATCTGTATAAAGCGACTGACCGCAACTGGAATACCGGGGAACTGATGACGCTTAAAACTGTTGTTGCCGAGCCAATGACTTTCAAAAGTACTTCGTACGGTATCCGTACGATTTATGTCGAAGGTAAAGTGGAATACAACCGGTTATTTGCCGAAAAGCACCGTATCGGAGGACTGTTCCTCTACAATCAAAAGGACTACCAACGCACGGATGCAGACGGTGAACTGGCTTCTATTCCGCATCGTAATCAAGGGCTAGCCGGACGCCTTACCTATTCTTATAATGATATCTACTTTGTAGAAGGTAACTTCGGATATAATGGTTCCGAAAATTTCCCGAAAGGAGAACGCTTCGGTTTTTTCCCCTCAGCAGCTTTGGGGTATGTTATTTCCAACTATCCGCTGGTGAAAAAGAAATTACCGTTCATCACGACCCTAAAACTCCGCTATTCATACGGATTAGTAGGAAACGACCAGATCAGTAACGATGTCCGTTTTCCTTATCTTACAACCGTAAATATGAGTGCACCCGGATATGTCTTCGGCGACCAGTACCAAAATTCGGGAGGTGGAGTGACCGATGCCGTATTGGGTTCCACCGGCCTTGTTTGGGAAAAAGCGATCAAACAGAATTTCGGTATCGACCTTACCCTTTGGGAAGCGCTAGACATCACGGTAGATGCTTTTATCGACAAACGAAATAATATCTTCATGGAACGTGCCACACTGCCTGGAACCATCGGCGTAGGAACAAAACCCTGGGGAAACGTGGGCAAGATGAAAAGCTGGGGAGCAGACGGTACAGCCTCTTATACCCATCGTTTTGGTAATGTAGACGTTGAATTGCGCGGAAACTTCACACTGACAAGAGATAAGATCATCGATTACGACGAGGTACCTCCCCGCTACCCTTATCTAGCTAAAAAAGGAACCAGTTATGGCGTAACCCGTGGTTTAATCGCTCTGGGACTCTTCAAAGATGAAGAGGATGTTAAAAACAGTCCTACCCAATTCGGCAAAGTCCTCCCCGGAGACATTAAGTATCAGGACATAAATGGCGATGGCCGTATCGACGATTATGATATTGCTCCTATCGGTAATTCCAACATACCAAAAGTTCAATACGGATTTGCGACCAGTGCCAAATGGAAAGGTTTCGACATCAGTGTATTTTTTAGAGGAGCAGCACAGGTAGATTATTTCATGGGAGGAAACGGATATTACCCGTTTGCCGGAGGTGTGACCGGCAACGTTCTTTCCATCGTGAACGATCAGAAAAATCGCTGGACACCGGCTTCTTACTCAGGAGACCCGTCGACGGAGAACCCTAACGCCCGTTTTCCCCGTCTTACCTACGGAGAAAATGTAAACAACAATCGGCCCTCTTCTTTCTGGCTTGCCGATGCAGGATATCTCCGTTTAAAAACTCTTGAAATAGGATATACGATTCCTAAAAAAATATTGTCAAAAATAAACATGAGCAATTTACGTATATCTGTACTCGGAGATAATTTATGTGTCTGGGATAAAGTAAAATTATGGGATCCCGAACAAGCAAGCGACAATGGTGCTGTTTATCCTATTACACGTTCTTATTCAATGGTCTTACAAGTCTCATTTTAATTCATCGAATCATGACAAGCAAAAAAATAAAAACAAGTCTATTTGCCTTCTTATTCGTTATCCTCAACAGTGCAGGAATTACCTTCCAATCGTGTAACTTTTTGGATATAGATCCGTATGTAGCCGATCTGTTCACCCTTGACACTGTGTTTGCAAAAAAAGAATATACACAGAAATATCTGAATAACGTATATAGTTATCTGATCGACTACGGTTCGCCAAGTGCATGGACAGACAATGCGCAACCCTGGGTTCTAATTAGCGATGAAGGTGTAGCAGGCTACAAGAGAAACAGACACAACTACAATTATTTCTGTAACAATGAAATGAAAGCGGAAGATCTGGACCACTTCGACTATTGGAATTATTTTTATGAAGGAATCCGCAAAGCCAATACTTTTATTCAAAGAGTAAATGAATGTCAGGAAGTAAGCGCTTTACAACGATCGGAATGGATCGGACAGGCGACATTCGTTAAAGCGATGATCTATTTTGAACTGATGCTGGCCTATGGTCCCGTCCCCATTGTTCCTGATACGCCTGTCGACTTCGACACTCCTATCGACCAGATGATGGTCGAACGCAACACATGGGATGAATGCAGCGATTATGTATCAGCCTTGCTGGAAGAAGCAATCAAACTATTACCCACGCAGGTCAGGGATAATTCGGAAATCGGCCAGGCAGTAAAGAATTCTGCACTGGCAGTACTGTCACGCCTGACGCTTTATACGGCCAGCCCACTCTATAACGGTGAAAATTCAGAATTCAGCGATTTTATAAACAACGAGGGGGTACCTTATCTTAATCCGGTAAAAGACATAAAAAAATGGGCTATCGCTGCTGCCAATGCTAAACGATTGGTTGACATCAAACCCAACGATCTCTATACTGTTCCCAAAATGGAGAATACTCCGACTCTCCCTGTACCGGCAGCCGAACAAGGTAATTTCCCGGATGGCGTAGGAGGTATCGATCCTTACCATTCTTACATAGATATGTTCAATGGCGAATGTGTATTAGCATCATCTAACCGGGAAATACTTTTTAGCCGCCAAAGTTCGGGAATCAACGGTATGAATAAATATGCCGCTCCGGGTGTACTGAATGCCTGGAATGTATTCTTCGTACCGCAATCACTGGTCGATGCTTACTACATGGCCGACGGACGTACCATCAATAATGCAAGTGAAGCCTATCCTTATGAGGAAGGTTACACAAATACGGATCTGGTATTTTCCGGAGAGAAAAACAGTAATGGTTTTACGCTGCTGAGCGGAACTCATAAATGGTACGCGAATCGTGAAATGCGCTTTTATGCAACGATTGCCTTCAATAACTCCTACTTCCCCTCCACCTCAACACCTCCCGACAAAGTAGACCAGCAGGACGGCAAAGTGGCCAAATATTTCAGCGACTCAAAAAGTGGACGGGACTATGCCCTGAACCGTCCCCAAGGTGAAGCCGAAGAATATCCGATGACCGGATATCTCTGCCGGAAATTCCTTCATTACGAAGATTCATGGATCAGCGGCGGAAGGCAGAAAACCAAATATTGTCCGGCCTACCGTATGGCCGAAGTATATTTAAATTATGTAGAGGCGATGAATGAACTGGATCAGGCATACACCATCAACGACATTACAGTGACACGCAACACAAGCGAAATGAAACGTTGTTTCAACCTGATCCGTTACCGGGCCGGATTACCGGGCATCACCGACGCCGATGTTGCCAATGTGGAAAGAATGAGGGAGTTGATTGCACGGGAACGTCAGATCGAATTTGCCTGGGAAGGACGCAGATATCATGACCTGCGACGTACTAAAAAAGCAATTATCTACGAGAACGCACCGGTTATGGGATGTGATGTAAGCGCAACAGAAGCAGAAAAGGATAAATTTTACAACATTATCCAGGTTAAAGAAAGAGACTGGATCTACAAGGTCTTTACCCGCAGACAGACTTTCTTCCCCATACCTAAAAGTGAAGTGGATAAAAATCCTAATCTCGACCAGATGCCCGGATTTTAATAATATGTTTTTAGACAAATACATTAATACAGTTTATTATGAAACCAGATAAATTAAAGCTCATATTATTTTCCCTGTCAGCCTTCATATTTTGGAGTTGTTCGAGCGAACCGACTGATTTTGGTGAACAATATAAAAAAACACTCTATATCGTAAACAGCCGTGATATGCTCTACGTGGGTGAACATGCTTACGGAAGTGAAAACAACTCCATGTCATTTTCAGTTTATTGCGCCTCCTCCGAACCTATCAAGTCCGACCTGACGGTTCAACTGGCAATCAACCCGAATGCACTCGACTCGCTCAATAAAAAAAGTGCATTGGGGAATCCTTTATATATCGACAAAAAATTGTTACCGGAAGCAAATTACACATTGACGGATTTATCGGTAACCATTCCGGCAAACGCTCAATACGGAGTACTTCATATACCCCTAAAGCCACAAGGGCTTGATCCCGACATCTCGTATGCCCTACCTCTCACGATCGTCTCAAACAGCGAAGGGTATGATGTGAACGAGGAATTGAAAACAATGGTTTACGAAGTTAAAATGGTCAACGGATTCTCAGGAAATTATGCGGGTAGTTCTATTGAGTTACCTAAAACAATCCGTTCGGTACAGCCAACCCTGAAAGCCATGTCTTCCAATTCTGTACGGATGCCTATCCATTCATTGTCCGGAGAAGCCAGATACATAAAAACAAATTTTATGCTTCTCACTATCGGTGCGGATAGCACATCTGTTACCATAAAACCCTGGCTGGATGCCCAAATAACTGATCTGGGTAAAAGTACTTACGATAAAACAAGACAAAGTTTCTACCTAAGATACAGTTACACAGATGCAGACGGAAAAACATTCGATATAGAAGAGAAAATAACAAATCTCGACGCTCCTGTAATCGATACGGAAGAATAAGGAAGATTTAGGAAAAAGGGTACATGCTATTCCGAAAAAGCATGTACCCTTTCTAAAAAAAGCATGTATCCCTTTGCAACATTTTTATTTATCTGTAACTTCGTATATTCTTCCACATAAGGGAAGTACGAAGTCGCATGGAAACACATCGCAGAGTTATCTGTTATATTTTTCTCTTACTATTTTGCCTTAAAGCATCGGGGCAGGAACCGGACAGTGTGCTCAATAAACTAACCCAGTTTATCCGTGCGACCGATCAGTTTTCTCAATATATTCCCCACGAAAAAGTCTACCTGCATTTCGATAACACCAGTTACTATCAAGGCGATAACATTTGGTTTACATGTTACGTCGTAACCTCCGAATTGCACCAGGCAACCGAACTAAGCAAAACCCTGTATGTCGAACTGCTCAATCCCGGAGGAGAAATAGTAGACAAACGTGTCTTGAAGATAGAAAACGGCCGGTGCCATGGCGATTTCACGCTAGGCCAGCTTCCCTTCTATTCCGGATTTTATGAAGTCCGTGCCTACACGAAATATATGTTGAACTTCGGTGAAGACATTATCTTCTCCCGGTTATTGCCCGTATTTAACAAGCCCAAAGAAGAGGGAAACTTCGAAGAAAAAAACATGTTGAAATACGGATACGGCAAATACCCGAAGAAACGGGAGAAGCCTCAAAAGGACAAGAAAGTAACCTTGAAACTCTATCCGGAAGGAGGAAACCTGATCCACGGCATCACCTCACGGATTGCATTCGAAATAACCGATGCATTCGGTAACCCGCTGGAAGCCTCCGGAAAGATCATCAATGAAGACAAAGAAGATATCTCCACCTTTTCAACATTTCACGACGGACGAGGCTTCTTCGACTATACACCTGACGAAAGCAAACGAAAAGCAATAGTCGACTACAACGGCAAACAATACCAGTTTGATATGCCCAAACCATTACCACAAGGATTCACTTTCCATGTGGACAACTTGTCTTATCCTGACAGTATCGAAATCTCCCTACAGAAAAATAAATATACTCCCGCCGAGAAACTGGGCCTGGTTTTTATCAGCAGAGGACAGCTACATGGCTACAGCCTTATTAATGTCATCCATAATGAAACAATCCGGTTCAAAGTAGATAAAACAAATTTCCCGCCAGGTGTTGCACAAGCCATATTATTCAATTCCGATGGAGAAATACTTTGCGACCGCCTCCTATTCAACAACAAAGACAACCAATTAAATATTCAGTCAAAAACCTCGAAAGAGACATACGAGCCTTACGAAGCAGTCGATATGGAATTTACCCTAACCGACCGGGAAGCCAATCCCGTACAAACGCCATTCTCCTTATCGGTGAGAGACGGCATGAACGAAGTTGAATGGAATCATACTATCCTGACCGATCTACTGCTGATGTCCGAAATCAAAGGGTACGTCCGTAACCCGTCTTACTATTTCGAAGCAGACGACTCCACCCATCGCTCAGCTCTCGACCTTCTTATGATGGTGCAAGGCTGGCACCGTTATTCCTGGAAGCAGATGGCCGGTATAGAACCATTCGACTTGAAATACAGGCCGGAACAAGGTATCGAAATGCACGGCCAGGTTGTTTCATTTGTCAGAAAAATACCCAAACCGAATGTCACCGTCTCTTCCTTCCTGCTCAAAAGGGGCGAAGAGGAAAAGCCCGGCAATGCGTTCGATGTATTTGTTACAGACAGCCTGGGACGTTTCGCTTTCCGTACAGATATTACCGGGAAATGGAATATGATACTGGCTGTAAGCGAAAAAGGGAAAAAGAAAGACCACCGGATCATACTGGACAGGCTTTTCACTCCAGAACCTAAGAGATACCGCTATGCCGAGATGCAAGTGAGTATCGCCGATAGAGCGGAAGAAGATAAAGAAGAAAAAGCTGAACCGGAAGAAGTTCCCGATATTCAGGAACCGGAAGAAGATATCAACGCCCTGCTGACTTCTTACGAAGATTCATTGGCCAAAGCGGGAAACAAAGAAAAAATCCTCCGCCTGGATGAAGTAACCGTAACCGCCAAAAAGAGATCACGTGAAAAGGATATCTACAACAACCGATCGAAATCTATCGCCTATTACGACGTTCAATCAGAATGGGATGATATAACGGACCAGGGTAAATACATCGGAAAAGATATCCATGAACTGATGATAAATATGAATAATAATTTCAGAAAAGCCTTCTCCAGACAGGACGAATATCTGCAATACAAAGGCAGAATGCCTCTTTTTGTAATCAACTATGAACCAACGGTGGCTACTGAAATGGATTACAACAAATACAAACTGATCCGACTCGAAGCCATCAAGTCTATCTACATCAACGAGGATATCTCCACTATGTGCAAATATGCAGACCCAAGAATATCTCCGCTGGAAATAGATAAGATATATGGTTGTGTCGTTTTTGTTGAAACATACCCGGAAGACAAGATTCCGACAGATGCAGGTAAAGGAGTACGAAAAACCTGGCTGGAAGGTTACAGCCAGGTCAAGGAATTTTATAGTCCCGATTATTCAGAGCTTCCTCCCGAACCGGATTACCGTCGCACTTTATACTGGAATCCATCCGTTACTCCGGATGAAAAAGGCAAAGCCAGTATCCGGTTCTACAATAACAGCAAATGCCGGAAGTTCAAGGTAAGTGCCGAGACAATTACAGCAGATGGAATAATCGGGGTTTACAAGTAATCAATACAAGTATAACTGTTTCATCTTCTGGATATCGACTCCTAACGTTTCTGTCAGGAACTTAGTCATGGAGCCATACTTTTCGTCTATCTTATCATAGGCGGCATTCAGATATTTTTCATCGACAGTTACTAACGGGGCGATCTGAGGATAATATTTCAAATACGAATCATATTTACCCTTAATATATTCTTTACTAAGCAAATAATCCTTCATAATCGTCGCCTTATCAACATCGAGAGCCGACAGGATAAGCATGGTCGCAACCCCGGTACGGTCTTTACCTGCTGAACAATGATAACTTAACGGCAAAGAATTTTCATCCTGAAGATATTTAAAGAACTCTTTGTATTTGGCGACATAATCATCATAGCTGATCATTTCGATATACCCGTCAATCATGATCTGTGCAGTTTCTTCCTCACTAAGTCCCTTGGATATACTTCCGATAATTTCATCAGAAAATATATTACCGGCATTGATCTCTAAATTATAAGGATTCTTTACAGTAGAAGGCAATTTATCCGGAGCAGCCGGCATCATACCACCAAATCCACCTTCTTTTTCTGTTGCAGTACGAAAATCGACAACGGTTTTCAGTCCCGTACTTGCCAGATATGTCAAGTCGGCATCAGTCATCTTATTCATTTCGTCCGTACGGAATAATTTTCCCCAACGAACAAATTTCCCCTCTTTATTTTTTATACCACCCAAATCTCTGAAGTTATACGCAGTGACCGGCAACAATCTTTCTGCTAATAAAGCCTGACCTTCAGCCGTCTTAAACAAGAATACGGATCTTTTTCCGGCATCAACACTTATATCGAAAGAACCTTTTCCATCTTCACTCATCACAGGTGTATTCTGATCGATATCTTCGGCCGTAGAACCGGAATACAATTCCCAGGCTTTATCGGAAGAAACTTTCAACACAGCCTTTTTCGTTTCCTGATCACGAACAAGCTCCACGTCTCCGCTTATATCCTTACCCGAATATCCAACAGTCGTTTTCTCATCATCGTCCCCACAAGAAACAAATACTCCGGAGGCACAAAATAATAGCAATAAACAGCTAAACAAATTCTTCTTCATAACACGCTTTTACTCATTAATAAATATTTTAAAAGGCGCGCAAGATACAGGTTTAAAACCAATTACACAAAAACAGAACCGGTTTTAGTCCCATAAATGAAATTTAGAATATCGTTTATTTATTTTGGAATATCGAATCTGATCCGATACGGAATATTGATCCATTTTCCGGTTCAGAGGTCAAACAAAACGATTCTGCAAACCGTTCCTACCACTCCGCAACTATAATTAGGCAGTCCGATTTCGATCTCCTTACTTTACAGATAAAAAGAAAAAATCATGAAAGCAATATTCCGAAATTTCCTAGTCACTCTCCGACGGTTCCGCCTGGCATCCGCTCTTAATATCCTGGGACTGAGTGTAGCATTTGCCGCCTTCATTGTTATCATGATCCAGGTACGGCATGAACAGACATTCGATACATGCTATAAAAAATCCGGTCGTATCTACCGTGTCGAATCCACGTTGATTCCTACCGAATCAAATCTCTCTTCAAGGGAAACATATACCGCCTTTTGTGCACGTCCTCTTATCGAAATGTTACTACCCTCCGTTCCACAGGTTGAATCTTATGCTATTATGTACGGAGGTTCTTCCGAAATATATGCAAAATACGAAACAGAGGAAGGAGAATCGAGAGGAATTATGATTCCGGTTCGTAAAACATCAGACGGCTTCACCGACGTTTTTACCCCTGAAATAATCGAAGGGACAGCCGTTTCCTTGTCTGAACCGGGAAAAGCCCTGCTCCCGGAAAGCCTGGCGCGGAAAATGTTCGGACAAACTTCTCCCATTGACAGGATCGTTACCTTACCGGACGGCACTTTCTTCATTATCGGTGCCGTTTACAAAGACTTTCCGGAAAACACCAGCCTGGTAAACGACGTAAAAATAAATCTGGCAGAGGAGTATAAAAACGACTGGACGGATTGGGCCCTTACCCTTTTTGTTACGCTGGCTCCGGAGACGTCACCGGAGGAAGCGGCCACACAATTGACAGACTTCTTCGGAAAAACAGGAATGGGTAAACAAATGGGATTCACCCATGAAGTCTCTTTCCGGCTTACCCCGATAGAAGAAATTTACTACCACCACGACATAAGCCTCGATATCGCTCCGAAAGGGAACCGTATGATAACAAATCTTCTGTTATCCATCGCACTGCTGATTATCGCCATTGCAAGTGCTAACTTTCTGAATTTCTCGGCGGCACTCACCCCGGCACGGATAAAAAGCATACAGATACGAAAGATATTAGGCGAATCGACAGCCAAACTCTGCTTTGCCCTTATTTTTGAAGCAGTGGGAATCTGCCTGCTCTCCTTTTTACTGGCTTTATGCTGGGTTGGCGGTTTTGGCCTATTGAAAAATACAGACATACTTCTACCCGCATTTTTTCTGGCTGGAACTGTCGGCATCGTAACAGGGATCTATCCGGCATTCTATATGACCTCATTCCGTCCGGCTCTTATCCTGAAAGGGACATTCGGCATGAGCCCGGCCGGTCGTAAACTACGGATTGTCCTGACAGGATTTCAATTTCTGATATCGACCGGACTGATAACTGCCGCCTTTTTTATCTGGCTACAAAACAGACATATGTATAGTATGGAAAGCATAATGAATAACAGCCGCATTGCAACGGTCACTCTGGATAAAGAGATCATGTCCGGACAAGGGGAACTATTGATTGAGAAACTGAAGTCGGCATCTTCTGTTTCAGACGTCACCTCCTCGGACTGGCCTGTCGGTTTTCTGGATTATTATCTCTATACCTATAGTAAATCGCCGGAAGGTGAAGATATTATGTATTACTTCATCCCTGTTTCCCCTAATTTTACAGAGGTGATGGGACTCGATATTATCGAAGGGCGCAGCTTCGACAAAACGGATAAAACCTCTCAGGAAGAGAAATTAATCCTCAACGAACTGGCCGCCCGCCAATTCAATGTCAAGCCGGGAGATAAGTTTGCCAACGGCAGCCAGGTCATCGGGATTATCCGGAACTTCCACTTTATGAATCTGCGCAAGAAAATCGAACCGATGGCACTCTCTTCAAAACAAGACCAGAACACAACCCTTCAACCGACTCTTTATATACACATCACCGGCGACACCCATACTGCCGTCAAGCAAATCAAAGCCGGCATTGCCGCTATCGACCCGCTATATCCGGTCGATGTACAATTTTACGACCGGCAATTCGAACAGACCTACCAAAAAGAACGGGATACATCCGCCCAGATCACTTTATTCAGTTTATTGGCAGTAATCATTTCGCTGATGGGAGTATTCGGATTAGTAACATTCGAAACCCAATACCGCCGGAAAGAAATCGGCATCCGTAAAATCATGGGAGCAACAGTAACGGAAATCCTTATTATATTCTATAAAAAGTTTGCCTGGATAGTATTTGCATGCTTCCTTTTGGCTGTACCGGTCGTTTGGTACGGGGTTAATAAATGGCTGCAAGCCTTCACCTACCGGATTCCGCTCTATTGGTGGGTATTTGTACTATCGTTGTTTATTGTTATGGTAATTACTTTTGTTACAGTAACTTTACAAAGCTGGCGGACAGCTACAAGCAATCCGGTATATTCGTTGAAAAGTGAATAAAAAATACTAAGTTTGCAGGAAGATGAATAAGAGAATTAAAGTATTTATCACAACACTGACAGGTTCTATCCTGTTTGCGTTGCTTTTTAAATGGTGGACGACAGGAAACCCTTTTCACCCGTCTACCATACTTTTCGGTACTATCATATTTATTCTTATCCTGATCTCATTGAGCATCAGCAATAAGTTTTTTGGTTATTTCCTATCCTTGCCGATAAAGAAAATAAAAAAGATCATCATACCGGCTTTTATCATTTTCATGCTTATTATCTTATTCATTTCTCTGATTATTATCGGCTTGTTAATGTATCTATTCCATCTGATCATGGGATTGGATACTACTCATTTTATAAAGACCTTGCTCGAAGTGGAATTTCCCGCCACGATCAGATATTATTCAGTCTGTGCCCTGATTGCCTCGGCATTTTTCTTTTATAACATCTGGCGGCAGGCGGTCGACCGTGAACAACAATTAAAAGAAGAAAATCTGACATACAAATACCGTACATTGAAGACGCAGGTCAATCCTCATTTCCTGTTCAACAGCCTGAACACGCTCTCCGAAATCATATATGTCGATACAAAGAAAGCAGACAATTATATTCAGAAACTTGCCGGCATCTACCGGTATATTCTGGATCATGAAGAGACCGACTTCATCCCGTTACAGGAAGAGATCAGATTTGTAAACCAATACTTTAGCCTGCAAAAGGAGCGTGATGGCAGCAAAATACGGCTGGAAATAAATATCCGGCAACCTGAAAATTACAGGATAATCCCTATATCCTTACAGATATTAGTGGAAAATGCCCTCAAACATAATGTTGCCTCTGAAAACAAGCCTCTGCGGATTGTTATTCATACTACCGACGATTCCTCTATCATTGTCAGCAATAACATGCAAAGAAAAAATATTTTAAACGGCTCTCACGGAATGGGGTTATCCAATCTCAAGGAAAGAGTGAACCTGATTATAGGTAAAGAAATGACGATAGAGACGGACAATGAGTTTTTCACGGTAAAATTACCAATCGACAAAATAAAATGAAAGTACTGATTATAGAAGACGAACAGCCTGCTGCGCACAAACTCATCCGTTTACTGGAAGAGGCTGATAAGCAAATCGAGGTCATTGATGTGCTTGCCTCCATAGAACAAACCATCAACTGGCTTGCCGTCCATCCCGGTCCCGAACTTATTTTTATGGATATCCAACTCGAAGACGGGATCAGCTTTGAAATCTTCGAAACCTGCAAAATACAAACTCCGGTAATCTTTACAACCGCTTACGATGAGTACACCCTGAAAGCATTCAAGGTAAACAGTATCGATTACCTTCTGAAACCGATTGCACCGGATGACCTGAAAGCAGCTTTAGACAAATTCAACGTCCTCCACAGGCAGCAGGCAAATTATTCCAGACTCGAATCGATCATCAGCCAGTTGCAACCTAAAACTAAGGAACGATTCCTTATCAAAATCGGCGAACATTACAGGTCGGTACAAACACTGTCCATTCATTGTTTTTTTATTATGGAGAGAAATACTTTTATCCAAACCGACACCGGAAAAACATATCCGATAGATTATTCCCTGGATAAAATCGAACAGTTGGTCGATCCCGGACAATTCTTCCGGATCAACAGGAATTTCATCGTGAATTTCTCTGCTATCCAGGATATTCTAATCTATTCGTCCGGCAGGTTAAAGATCATACTTAACGGTTGGACTGAAAAAGAAGACATACTCGTCAGCCGGGAACGTGTAACGGAATTTAAGGAGTGGATGGACAGATAGAAAGTCCCCATTTCTTCCTGTTCCCTTCCGTATCCGGATAACTTACATAAAATCCACAACTTCTAATGGTAAATAATCCTCATTTTCATTTGACTGGATTTCCTTTCCTATTCTTGCACGTATATCTAGCGCAAAGCATTCTTCTTGACTTTCAGCGGAATATTTGAATGGATAGCAAAATAAAGACCTAACAACTATTTCTCGTTTATTTAAAGGAATATACATTAGAAGTTCTGATAATTGATTCTTGGTAAAGTCGAAAGACACCTGATAATCAAAACAAACAGAACTCATTGTATATTCGAAATCATTCATCCTTATAATACTATCAATCCAAATACCATAAAAACAATGATCGACATTAGCGATTCCCAATTTCAAACAACACAAACCATAATCCGGCAGATAGTTTAAAAGTGAAGGATTAGTTAGTGCTATAGGACTAATAGTTCGATATAACTGATCCCAATTTTCATCGATCGTGAAAACATCAAAAATACCGATCGGTTCCTTTTTACTTACACTAAATATGGAAATTTCTCTACCATTGCATAACCCATACATATTCGTTCTGATATCCGGATGGATTGCATAGCTAAAAACTTGTTGTACATTTTTCCCTTCACGAATATTCTCTTTAGGAGATTTTGCATCTATAACAAGAACATTCAAATTATCCACTTGAAGTAAATAATCCGGAATTATAAAAATCTTGTTTGAGGTTGACCCTATATATACAAATGGATGAGGAATCGCTTTTGATCTAATCATTTTATTCACTCCATAAGGCTGATATCCCAATTTTTTCAATATAGGAGTTAAAATATCCTCTCGTACCGCATCTTCCTTATATTCAAGACTATTCAAAACTGCAAAGTCAAAATTCTCAAATAATTTAGCATCCATGGCATTTTCTTCTTGATTTACCATCAAAGATATAAGAAAAATCAATCGAAGTCCAAATTTTATTTTCTCTAAAGATATCAAACTGTCAAATTAACTACCTTTTGGAGAGTCTGTACAGGAGAGGATCAAGACTTGTTGTTTTAAACGCGTTGAGAGACACCATATACACATCACATAAAACCAAACAATAAAACCTTTTTGCTCTTAATCAGGCCACTATTGTTTCTTTTTGTCAATTAAATTCACTTATCCTAGCCGGATCATTATTATCCATTGCCAGGAATTTATTGGGGGCTTGATTGGCTTTTCTCCCCATATTCCTTAATCTTCGCCTCACAAATCCGCTTCGTTATATCCCTAAGCAATTCGACTTTTGGGATAAGCGCATCGATATCCTCTTTAGTCACGACGAAGTGAGGATTATAGCGGGCATCCACATAAGCGGCTTTTAATAGTTTAAAAAGTCGTTTCTCTTCAGGAGTGTTCTGAGGGAACACAGTGCTCAGATCATCGGAATAACGTCTGGTTGTAGAAGACAGTTTCGATAAATTATGCTGTTTATTATTTCGTAAGGTAAATGTCAAGCGAATAGCATAATAATAGTTTTCACAGGCTTGGTGAAGCATAAAAGAAAGTTTCTTATACTGTTCTTTTTGACTAAAATATTCTGTTGAGTCTAAAAATTCATTGGCATTGACAAACTTCTCACCAAAATACTCCTGAGCTTGCTCCTTTATCTCCGCAAAGTTAAGTTTTCTCCTACGGGATAGTTTGTATTTCCCACTATTGTAGAGTATTATACCTTCCTGCTTTATTTGTGTATAGAAATACCGACCCTCTTCAATGAACTTATTAAGCTGCTTAATATCATCGTTGATAAACTCGACCGGAGTGTCGCGGTCAAAATCTTTTCCGGCAAAGAAGATATCTTCTACGTTATCCAGGATGGTTTCCGCCTTTTTATTGTTTATTCCGCTTGTTATCACGTAGATGTCATAATCTGATATTTTAACGGTAGGAATACCGCCGTCTTCAATTCGTATGCTACGGCGAACATAATTACCCCTCGCATAACTTCCATACAGAATAATAAACTCCGTCTGAGGTAAGCGACGAAGTATCTCCGTTACAAGAAAATTCAGTTCTTCCTGTTTGTCTTTGGGCAGATAAGCGATCGAGTCTTTCATTATGCTTGATTTTGTACAACGTTAAAATACAAAAGTACAAAAAAAGCAGAATTGCCTTTAGCTTTTTGATTCTAAATCATATATTTGCACTACGTTCCTGTTTTTATTTGTTTTGTTTGATAGTACAGAATGAATAAGTCTATATAATACAGGCAATTAAAATATTATAGTATTAATATAAGCTTGATTCCCACGGATCAGGCATAAAAAGGAACCTATTTATATGGACAACAATAAAACTGTCGGAACAGAAAATTATTCCAATTTACTTCAACAGATCAGTACACTGTTCAACCTGTCATTACCGGAAATCAAAAAGAAAAAAACAGATGGATAGCCTCCGGTTTCTACATAGCAGTAAAAGCAACCGGTCAATCGCTCCATGAAATCCTTTTAATGTTTTATTATCAGGTGAGTTAGACATAATCCTAGAAATCTCAAACTACGGGAATGAAGGTGTGTCAAAAGTTCGTTTTGTCATGACGGACTTTGGACGCACCTTCATCGTTACTGTAAAATAATCAGTTACTTATTTCTGAACAGCCATAAACACTTACTCTATTACAGCAGCAAATCCTCCGTTTCTGGCCATTTTAATTTTAATCACATCATTCTTCTTAACAGACGACTCGTCACGACGGTAATCCATGGCCTGACGGCCGGCATTAATGCCATCTTTAAAAGAAGTCATCTTATAGTTTTTACCGTTGTTGAGAAAATCAAGACAGATTTCCATCTCCCGCACATCCTGCTTATTATTGGTCATGCCTCCGATAAACCATTTGTCTCCTTTACGTTTAGCCACAACAGCCACTTCTCCCACTTCAGCTGCCAACGCAACCGTCTCATCCCAGGTTGTCGGTACCCGGGTAATAAATTCCGTACAATCAGCATTACGATAATAAAGGGTAGGATTGTCTGCCAACATTTGCAAACCACTCTCAAAAAGAACGTATAAAGCCAGTTGATAGGCACGCGTCCCGATGCTTCCTGAATTGGGGCGATCAGCACGATAAACATTGGGCTGAAAGTTGTTCATGGCTCCGGGAGTGTAGTCCATAGGTCCCAGAGCATTACGCAGGAAAGGATAATAAATACTATTATCCGGAGTACAACCACCCATTTGCTCCATACCTCTCACACCTTCGTAAGAAAGTACGTTAGGATATTTATATTCCAATCCGGCAGGTTTGAACGAACCGTGGAAGTCGACAAAGAGCTTATATCTGGCAGCCTCCTCAGCCACTCTTTCGTAGTAATTGACCATCCATTGGTCACTGCGGTCCATAAAGTCGATCTTCACACCCTTGACACCCCATTCGGCAAAAGTTTTAAATAAATCCATGTGATTTTCAACAGTCAACCAGGTAAGCCATAAAACGATACCTACATTCTTTTCTTTGCCATAACGAATCAATTCATGTACATCTACATTCGGATTGGGAGTAAAAGGATCGCGGGTACTTTGTGCCCAGCCTTCATCCATAAGAATATAAGATATACCATATTTAGATGCAAAATCAATGTAATACTTATAAGTATCCAGGTTATATCCAGAAACAAAATTAACATCCGGTCCATAAGGACAAGCATCGTTCCACCATTCCCAACTCACCTGCCCGGGCTTAATCCAGGAAGGATCCCCGATTACACTTTTCGTAGCCAGCCTGAAGGTCATCGTGTTTTCGATCAACTGTTTGTCATCTTTGGTGATCACAAAATAACGCCAGGGGAAACTTCTTTTTCCGGAAGTCTTAGCAATATAATCAGCTTCCTTCAACAGTTTGAGGCTACGGTCACCATCTTCTCCAAATTCCAGCGGTTCGTTCGGAAAGGTAGAAATAAGACCGTTTTGTCCATCGCTTTTAAGGAACATACAGGGATAATCCGAAAGGTCGGATTCTGAAATCAATATCTTATATTGTTTCCTGGTGTCGATCAGCAATGGAAGTACAGCCTTCTTATCTTCCGAAGCCCATTCGTTACTGTTTACATGGGTATAATTCTCTTCGTAAGCAGTTTTAAAACTTCCGGGTTGCTGCATGTGAAGAAGATAAGGTGCAGGGAAATGAATGGCTAAATCTTCCCCCATCACATCTATGTCGCCTTTCTTATTGGTAAGAAAACGATAGGCAATACCATCATCATAAGCACGGAACTCCACGGAATAATTTCCTTTAAAGTCCATTCTCAACTGATTATAGTGATTACGTACAGTCGAAAATTTTAAAGGAATTACCGGCGACAACATCTCATCCGCCTCAGAGAATTTTCGTCCCGACAGTTTAGGATTCTCGCCCAACACCTCATCCTTTAGCGTTAATTGGAGATAATTATCTTTCAGGATCACCTCGCCATTGTACGAAACGGAGTAATAAATCTTGTCTGTAATACGAAGACTTACCTCTATCTCTTTGTTGGGAGAGAACAACTCGACTTTCTTTTCCGCTGCCAGAGTTGACGAGAAAAATACCCCGATCAACAATAAGACATAAAAAGTTTTACAGTATTTCATACTATCTTTAATTAAAAATGAATTTTCACCTCAAATTATCTGACAAGTTCTATTCTGAATGAATAACCGACAAGCTGATTTACAGGAATCATATACTGAGGCAACGGGCGCGGGCCGCAACTGGCATTCCCCAACCCCTGCTGGATACAATCCAGGCTAAGATAAACCTCCGGCTTGCGGATATTATCCAACTCAAAGTCATGTTCAGCCTCCCACAAATCCTTATCGGGGAAGTGTAAAGCACTAAAAGCAAGCTGGTCTTTAGAGGTTATTTTCAACCCGTGATTATTCTTATCAGAAATGATCAACCATCTCACATCCTCACGGCTCCCCATACTCTGTGCACGCACATAATGTTCTTCTTCCATTTCTTTTACTGTCTTATCGAACTGACCGAAATAAGCAGAACGCTTTCTGTCCCAATAATTCTCATGAGGGCCACGGCCATACCATTGGATATTCTCAAAGTCCTGTGGCATAACGACCTGTAAACCTAGACGATGCACAATGGCACTGTTCTGCGGTAGCGTGAAGCTGGCATCCACATCTATGGCTCCATTACCATAAACAACATACTTTATGAGATAAGGTATTACCACTGGATTACGGTAAGCAATGGTCGCATTCACATATGACAAAATTGTAACAGACTTCTTATCGTCAGCAACCTGATAACTAAACAAAGGTTTTCCATATGTTGTCGGGTAATAATTCTGGTCCGTATATTTATCATTACTTATGCTACGATACCAATTAAGGGCAAAACCATTGTTTTGATGAATCATCTCCTGACGGTCATAACGCAATGATTTCATTACGCCCGATCCTGTGTCAAATGTAATTCCAAAATCCTGTCCTTTTATGATAAGATCTTCCCCCTGGGTATTAACCTCCAATGTGTTCAGCGCATTGGCATCCACCATCGATACAGCCGGCCTGTTAGTCAATGCAAATTGTTCAGAGGCAACTAAATGACCTTTGTCGGCCCATCTCGTTTTATTCTTCAACGAAAAACAGACATTCAGAAAATACTCCTTCCCTACTTCCAGATTTTTGTTATACGGAATAACAACCGGAAGTTTTTCATCAGGTTCAAGATTTATTGAAGGTATGGTTCCTGATTCCGATTTTACCCCGTCCTTTATAACTTCCCATGTTATATCAAATTCATTCAGATTCGTGAATGCATATTTGTTTTCAATTTCAATCTTACCGCTCATCAATGCCAAAGGAGTCATTTTGATGTATTGAAATACTTTTTTAGCTTCCAGTAATTTAGCAGTAACTCTTCTGTCAGGAGTAGTCAATCCGTTGCATGAAAAATCTTTATCATTGGGTTTATCTCCAAAATCTCCTCCGTAATAATACTTATTGGCAGACTCACCGTGCTTATTAATTCCCTGGTCTACCCAGTCCCATACACAACCACCAATGATACGTTCTGATTTTTCAATATAATCCCAGTATTCCCCCAGATTACCCGGAGCGTTACCCATCGAGTGGGCATATTCACAGAAGAAATACGGTTTATCCTCATCCATCTGGTCGATACGGTTCAGGTCCTTCATATCAGGATACATCTGTGAACGAATATCGGCAACTTCGTTTTTGCCTTCATAATGAATCGGGCGTGAATCCATTTCTCTGGCACGTTTGCTCATGGCTGTAAAATTCTCCCCGTTGCTTCCTTCGTTGCCCAGGGACCAGAAAATGACTGACGGATGGTTTTTATCCCGCTCTATAACCCGTTCTATACGGTCTACAAATGCAGGTATCCAGCTCGGTTTATCTGATATGGAACCATTCCCGTGATTTTCCAGATCAGCCTCATCCATAATATACAAACCATAATAATCATACATCGCATACATTTTAGGATCATTCGGATAATGGCTTGTACGCACCATGTTTATATTATGATTTTTCATCAACAGAATATCTTCGATCATCGACTCTTTAGGAACGGCTTTACCGTATTGAGGATGTATATCATGTCTGTTTACACCTTTGAAAAAGACTGCTTTATTATTTATATAGACCCGTTTATTCTTTATTTCAATTTTACGGAAACCAAATTTGGACGACATGGCCTCAGTCACTTTCCCTTCACTATCCTTCAGAGAAACAATGGCGGTATAGAGATGGGGAGTCTCTGCCGACCATAACAACGGCTTATTTACTTTTGCCTGCAAATCATATTTCTGTTCCTCACCACCTCTCAACTGAGCGATTGACTGCGACAATGTAGCCACCTCTTTTCCTGACGGATCAAGCAATGAAACTTCGGCAGTCTCTGCTTTTGCCGTATTATTTCCATAATTTCTGACAGACAGTTCGGCTTCGAATGTTGCCGAGCTAAAATCATTTCCATTAAACGCTGATTTCAGAAAATAATCACGCACATGCACTTTGGGCGTTGCATAGACATATACATCACGGTGAATACCGCTTAAACGAAACATATCCTGGTCTTCAATATAACTGGCATCCGTAAAGCGGTAAACCTCTGCGGCAATCGTATTTGTTCCTGTCTTCGCATATTTTGTGATATTGAACTCCGCATCGTTATTGGCTCCCTCACTATAACCTACTTTCTGCCCATTTATCCATACATATATGCCACTATATACTCCATTAAAATGCAGTATTATTTCTTTTCCGTCCCAGCCGGCAGGTATGGTAAATTCGCGACGGTATGAGCCGACAGGATTTACCTCAATTTCATTGGTATACCCTTTTTGCGGTTGAATAAGGGGAGGATTATTTTTGAAAGGATAAGTTATATTCGTATAAATAGGAGTGCCGTATCCGTGCATTTCCCAATTAGAAGGAACCGGGATTTCTTTCCAGGCAGATACATCATAGTTCATTTTATAAAAGTTGGCTGGCCGTTCGGAGGGCTGTTTCACCCAGTTGAACTTCCAATTGCCATTCAGGGAAAGGTAATAATCAGAATTAGGTGTTTCCCACGGTTTTTCAAAAGTTTTATCCGCTTTAAGACTTGCAATGGAAGGATAAGGAATATATGTATTATGGCCTGGTTCTTTATTCACCCCGAAAATCAATTCATTTTCCCATTCGGTTTTACCACGGACAATCACTTCTTTTGGGGATTTCACCGAAGTTTCCACCAATCGCCAAACCTGTGAGGAATTGGGTAACTGGAAGATTTTACTGCCGACGGCGTCTTCTCCGTTATAAGCTAAAGACATATTACTCGTCCTTTGTATAATGGAATAGGCTCCTGTACCCGTTACATGGATCGTCCACTGCTGATTACCATTGGAGTTGCTCGATTCCCATTGCATTAATTCGCTGCCTTCTCCGGTATGGATATTCCCGTTATCCATACTCTGCCTGACAAACGGGTTAGCGATTGTGTAATAACCATTCTTCAACTGAGTTATCTTCCACAATTGTCCTTTATTATTTCCATTACTTTTTGATAAGACAAATCCATCCCCGTTTTGGTCACTTTGCTTATTATCTATCACCAGCCCCGACGGACTCATTATTTTATATAACACTTCTGCATTTATCTCCTGGCTTTGTGCAGGCATACTCCAGAAAGAGATAAATACAAGATACATCAGAAAAATAAGATTATGCTTCTTCATGATATTAAATTAATATTTATGATTTAAAAGGTGTATCAAAAGATGTTCAAAACGTCCTCTGATACACCCTCTTACTTATTATTCGGGATTAATAACCCGGATTCTGTCCGTTCACCCAATTATCTTCCCCTCCGTTTTGTGCAGCAATGACCGAGTTACGGTCAATAGCACCCTGCGGAAGCGGCATAAGATACATTTTGGGTAAAAATTTCCGTTCCCTTACATCTACAATGGTATAAGTAAGGGTTCCGTTATCTTCTTTAATCAACATACCTTTTAAAGGTACACTCATCACACCAGGGCTACCGTCAGGTAACTTATCCGCGATTTCCCAACGGCGAATATCCCACCAACGCTTATCTTCAAAACACAACTCCACGCGTCTTTCACGACGGATAATTTCCCGCATGCTTTCTTTATTCAAAGACTTAAAAACATCTTCCACTTTCGGCATATTGCCATTTCTGGTACGTACCGAATTTACTGCATCCAGCACTTCTTTCGTAGGACCATTTACCTCGTTTTCCGCTTCTGCGAAATTGAGCAACACTTCACCATAACGGAAAAACATATAATTCTCGTATGATGTCTCATTACCGAACATAGACAAATCTTTATTCTCGTTCAACCTTTTACGAGCATAATAACCTGTATGGGTGTTATCGTTGGAATAACCCAGATCTATTGAATTATTACCGCCTAACTGTGTAGTAATCTCAAACTCATTCCTCCATTTGGAGCCATTGTATAGAATAGTTGCATAAAATCTTTTTTCCCGGCCTTCATAAGGATTATTCGGATCATATCCTGAAGCCGGATCAGTGATCGGCAATCCATTCTCCATAGAGAATTCATCTACGAGCTGCTGTGTCGGTTGGAAATTTCCCCAGCCGGGTTTACTTGAACCAATAGTAGGAGGCCCAAAATGCATTTCTTTATTATTTCCTTTGTCAGGTCCGTACTGACGGGCAAAAATAGATTCGCTATTATTGTTAGTCATAAACAATTCATCGAAGTCCGGCGCCAGGCTGTAAACACCCATTTCCATCACCAATTTACAGGTTTTTGCAGCAACTTTCCATCGTTCGATATCATTCGCCGGATTCCGCTGGGCACTGGCATGATAAAGTTCGCACCATCCTTTCAGGGTCAGGGCAGCCCCTTTGGTAGCCCGGCCTGCATTATTTCCCGTTTCCGTTTCGTTCAACAAGGGGGCAACTTCTCCCAACTCAGAAACAATGAAATCAAACGTTTCCTGTGCCGTGGCCCTGGGATTTTCCAACGGTATGTCGGCATTCTGATTATCGAGCGGCACCGTGATCAACGGAACACCTCCGTATGTCATCCATAACCAGTGGTAAACAAAGGCTCTCAAAAAACGCGCTTCAGATATCCGGTGTTGTTTATAACTATCCGACAGGGTCGATTCCGTCACTTTCTTTATAAACACATTGCATTTACGGATCTTTTTATAGGCCTTTTCCCAGTCCCATACCTCGCTGAAACCTGTCGGGTAATTCTCCGGGGTAATCTGTGCATTCCCAATATTCGCATATCCGGCCATCCAGTTCGTACCGACATCGGAGTTATCCGAAAACTGATCGAGATGTTGCGTAACTTTATTGGCATCCGGCAAGAGGTCATTATACATATCGTTAAGAAACAGGTCTGCATTCGATTCTTCAGACCAAAGTACATTATCAGTGACGGAGTTTCTGTTTTCAACTTCCAAATAATCCGAACAACTGCTCATTAAAGCCATACATATAAACAGGCCTATATATGTTATTTTAGATTTCATATTCATCGATAATTATTTAAAGGTTACATTTAAGCCAAAAGAGAACGCCTGCTGTTGATAATAGTACCGTCCGTCGCTATTACCCGCTTCCGGGTCGATTTTTTCATCCATAAACGGAGTCCATGTCCATAAATTCTGTCCTGCGAAGTAGAAACGAACTCTCGACATACCCGCTTTTTCCGTTATCTGCCCAGGTAAAGTATATCCCAACTCCAGGCTCTTCAAGCGAAGATAAGCCGCATTACGCATCCAATGGGATGAATTAACTTTATTATGATCTACAGGAGCATTATACACACGCGGATACTTGGCATTTGTGTTTTCGGGCGTCCAATGATCTTCATACTGTAGTTTAGTAGCCGATCCCTGACTTTCGAAAGGATGTGCCATCGTACCTTCGAGATATAGGTCGTTCATCGCCGCACCCTGAAACAGCATATTCAAATCAAACCCTTTCCAGGAAAGTGTCGGTGTAAATCCATAAATGATCTGAGGCGAATTTTTAGGCCGACCGATTACCGTATTATCATAGGAATCGATCACACCATCCGGCACTCCGTCCGGACCATACAGGTCGGCATATTTTATATCACCGGGTTGCACTTTGGCATCCCTGATAGACGCAATACCAGGTTTTAAACTACCATCGGCATTGAAATCATCCGTTGTATAATACCCTAATGATTTATAACCGAATTGTGTTTCGTAAGACCGCCCTGTCAGTCTTCTGTTCGGATTATTATAGGTACTGGATGTTTCATAAGTTTCCAACAATTTGTTGTGTACATAAGTAAAATTACCAGAGAGATCCAATCGCATCTTGTTGGGGAATGTATGCGTACTGGAAAGCATGATCTCGATTCCCTGATTACTCATCTTCCCACCGTTTACATCCGGAAGATCGATCCCATATTCCAGCGGCACCGTCACAGAAGGGCGCATTAACATATTGTCGCGTTTATCATAGAAGTAATCGACGGAGAAAGAAAGCAGTCCTCTCCATAAAACACCATCGAAACCCACATCAAACTTTTTAGCTCTCTCCCAGGTAATGAAAGGATTATTTTGTTTCATTTCATGTACGCCGGTCGTCGGGTCTCCAAAATAAGCGGAGTTAGAAGACGTTTCATAGCCAGACATGTATTGGAAAGGGCCGCCGGCTAGATTCCCGGACTCTCCATAAGAAACTCTTAGCTTTAACATGTCCAGATTACGGATATTATTTTTTATGAAATCCTCTTCTGATATATTCCATCCGGCGGAAACAGAAGGGAAGAAACCCCATTTTTTACCCGGAGCAAAATAATAATTGCCATCATACCGCCCGGCAGTTTCAAGCATATATCTGCTATTATATGTATATCCTATTCTGTAAAGCAGACCTACGGAGGTTTCCTTCGATGACGACCCACCGTTGGTCACTTTTCCGGCGGCCGTACTACCCTGGTCCATTTCATCTATCTCAATAGGAAAACCTGTCCGCTTGGCATCAAACCATCTTTTATCCCTTAACTGGCTTTCCACTACTCCCAGGAAAGTAATATCGTGCAGATCATTGAAACGGCGTTGATAATTAACATATCCCTGAAAGGTAAATCTCTTATCGTCTTCATCTTTTTGATACAGACTGTGATCGCCTTCCCTTGTTTCATTAAAGGTATAAGGAGTTGTCGAAAAATCAGGCGTATAAGAGAGCCTTGGTTTCCGCCATTCTTTCTTAAACAATTTATACGGGTCATAACTTACCACACCTTTGACGCTCAGTCCTTCTATAAACGGCAGTTGCTGTTCAACAGAAAGGGTTGTATAAAGTTGTGTACGTTCTTCTTTGGTGTATCCGCTGAGAGTACTACCCAAAGCAACCGGAGAACGGCCCAGATAATTACCCCATAGTCCGTTTGAATACCATATCGCTTCGGTTGCAGGCTGCCGGACTGCCGCATAGGCAATACTTCCGGCAGATTCGCCCGGAAAGTGATGGTTTGCCACATATCCGCTCAGGGAGAGTGATATATTTGTCGTTTTGGTTGCTTTTACATCCATACGGGACGAAACGTTATAACGCTTCATATCAGTACCTTTAAACATCCCTTCTTGTGAAGTATAAGCCAAAGATATATAATAGTTGACAAACTCCGAACCTCCTGAGATCTCAATATTGTGAGAAGTCATTATCGTATTGCGCTGTATGATATCCCTGATCCCGCGGCTGTTAGGATAACGATCAGGATCGGCATCGGCAGCCCCGTCGACAGTCTTCTTATACATAGCTATCTGATCATCCGAATAAGGCATGTTTGTCAGTCCGCTGTTTCTGGCACCTTCATTAAGTAAAGTAGCATATTCATACGAGTTTACCATTTCAGGGATACGGGTTGGGTTTTGGAAACCGACATATCCGTTATAAGAGAAAGTAGGTTTCCCTGTTTTTCCTTTTTTTGTAGTGATCAGGATAACGCCATTTGCGCCACCTATTCCGTAAGGGGCTACGGCTGCTGCGTCTTTCAGGATAGTGACCGATTCTATGGTAGTCGGATCGAGCTGCCCGAAATTGTCGCGGGGTATCCCGTCAATTACAACAAGTGCGCTGTTTTTTGATCCGGTAGTCCCTTTACCACGGATAAAGATATCCGGATTGTCATAACCCAACTCCCCACTACCTTGACGGGCTACAAGTCCCGGCATACGTCCTACCAGATTCTGGCTCACATTGGTCACCGGTTTAAGTGCTGTTTCTTCTCCTTTCATAGAAGCAACGGATGCGGTAAGAGATGCTTTCTTTGTGGTACCATAACCGACAATGACTACTTCATCGAGCGTTTTCAGGTCTTCTCTCAACGTAATCCGGAAATTCGTTTGAGAACCAACGGCTATTTCCTGAGAGATATAACCGATATAAGAGATCTGCAAAATATCACCAGACCCGGCATTTAAACTGAAAGAGCCATCGATATCAGTGATTGTTCCTTTAGAACTCCCTTTTACTGTTATATTAGCTCCAATAACAGACTCGCCCTTTTCATCCAGAATCGTTCCGGTGACAGTCTTTTCCCGTTGTTGGGCCACTTCCGCAGCATGCTTTTTCGAAAGAATAATATTCACTCCTTCCATAGCATAAGACAAATCGGTCTTCTCCAAAAGCCGATCCAGGACTTCGCTAACCGGCATATTTTTGGCTGTGACAGATACTGTCTGCCCCAAATCGATTTCTCTGTTGGAGATAAAAAGATAATCGGTTTGCCGTTCAATATCTTCCAATACTTCATTCAGTACGGCATGCCGTTTGTTCAGATTCACCCGCGCATTCTGAGAATGCGTATTCTCTGCAAAAGCAAAACAGGTAAATAATAACAGTAAACAAGTTGTTAATCTCATGACTCTGAATATGTGATAATTCCAGTGTTTTTTTGACAATAATATCCAAGATGAAAAAAGTTTTTTCATATCTTTGTAAGTGATTATAATTAATAAGTATGTTAATTTATGTACTTGTTAGAATCGGTAAGTGTTGGCGCATTTGCCGATTCCTTTTTTATAGGTTTCTATTTCTGCATAGGCTATTCTTTTTAGGCGATTAATAAATATAAATTATATTCGTATCTTCTTCCCGCTTATAAGTGAAACGAAAATCTTTTTGCAACACTCGCAACGCATGATCTATACCATCGGAAATCCGAAGTTTTCCCTTATATCCCAATTTCTTGGTTTTGTCATTTTTGATTATGATCTGAAGGTCATAATACTTTTCAAATAAGCGCATTATCTCAGTGAAAGACTTATCTTCCAGGATGATCAATCCATCTTTCCATCGGAAACTGTTCTGATTGGCAGCAGATACGTGCAGGACATCTCCTATTAATTCGGCAGACTCTCCCGGATTCAAATAAAGGGACTCATGCTCTTTCAACTCTTTATATAGTTTGACTTTTCCGGTAAACAGTCCGGTTTTAAAGGTTGGCTCATTTGCATAAGCCTCCACATTGAAGGTAGTGCCCAACACCTCTACATTATATTTGCCGGTTTTAACGATGAAAGACTTCTTTTCGTTTTTCGTTACCTCAAAATAGGCTTCACCATCCAGTTCGACAATTCTGTTTTCACTGGCAAACGTTGTGGGGTATTTGAAAGAGGTGTTGGAATTCAGCCAGACAAGTGTTCCGTCAGACAGTGTAACAGAAGTCCTGCTACCAGAGGGTACATAGATGCTTTGCAGCGAACTCTCCTGCTTGCCAGACTGATAAAGAGAAAAACAATAGCTACTTGCAACAAGAATAAGAATTGCTGATGCAATTTTTAATGTATTCCATATAAATGTTTTCCCTTTATTGGAAGTGGCAGAAGACGATAGCCTATTTTCATCAATAACCACAGAAGCATCAAAACGGATACGCTCCCGGATAAATTGTTTTTTATGCGCCTCATCGCTTTCCAGCCATACACGAATAGCTTCTTTTTCCCATTCGGTACATTCCCCCAGAAAATAACGGGCCAACATGTTGCTGTCTATATTCATGTCTGTTATACTATTAATACTGGTGTATCCTGCTCCTAAAGAAAATCATTCTCTCTAAGAATCAGGTTCTATAATAAGAGCAACTAAGGGTGGAAAAATCCCAAACGAAATCACTAAATATTTTGAAAAAAAATAAGGACAAGAGGCATATAGTCCTTTAAGTCTTTATATATATGGCTATTAGCTTTATTCAAATGATAGTCGATTTTTTGTAATGACACGTTCATTTCTGCGGCTATATCTTTCCGTGGTTTATTTTGCAGGCGATTTTGAATAAAGATATCACGGGTTTGCTTTGGCAGTTTTGCCAGGGAGGCAGTCAGGAGTTCCATAATATCTTTGGTGAATATATCGTCATAACCGGTATCCTCCAACGTCATAATACGGGCATTGATCTCCCATTCATGGAGTTCTACAATTTTTTGCTTATGGCTTTCTTCCACCTGAAGGTGTTTCAAATGGTTCAGACATTTATTCCGGACAGTTATCATAATATACCCCAGCACATCTGTATCTGCGGATAGTTTATCCCTATTCTCCCAATAATAAAGAAGGGCATCGTGTGTAAGATCTTCTGCGGTAGGCTGATTATTGACATAGTAATAAGCATACCGGACAAAACGCCTGTAATACATATTGTAAAACGAACCAAAATTCCAATCCGTATTTACTTCAATAGGTGTTATAATATTTCTTTCCGTGGTAATAATCTTAGATTTACAGAATTGAATTTCTTACGATTGAACAAAGTTACGGATTTATTTCAAATAAACTTGCCTATCAATACGGTTTATGATTCTTGTAAAAGCCAATCGATCGCCGGAACCACACGGATTTCTGCAGCCATTGGAAGTTGTAGCGTGTTCACTCACACTTTTATCGAAAATGTCGATGTATCTATATACCACTCTGCTCCCCATACTCCTTAATTTTCGCCTCACAAATCCGCTTCGTTATATCCCTAAGCAATTCGACTTTTGGGATAAGCGCATCGATATCCTCTTTAGTCACGACGAAGTGAGGATTGTACCGGGCATCTACATAAGCGGCTTTTAATAGTTTAAAAAGTCGTTTCTCTTCAGGAGTGTTCTAAGGGAACACAGTACTCAGATCATCGAACAAGAAAATTCAGTTCTTCCTGTTTGTCTTTGGGCAGATAAGCGATCGAGTCTTTCATTATGCTTGATTATGTACAACGTTAGAATACAAAAGTACATTATTATGTGAACAACTACTACTTATTGGATCTTTCTTTGAATCTGTCGGCAAGAATTTCTTTGCTGACCTCTTTAAGCTGACCGATAATCTCTTGCCCTCTTTTACGGGAAATACGGATACCCTCGCCCACGACAAGCATGTCTTCAATAGTTGGATTTCCGCTGCCGTTGGCAGTTGTAGCGTGTTCACCATTATAACCGCCACTACATCTTGTCAAATCGTAGGCTGGTGCCAATTCCCATTGGGCGTTCCTATAATAAAAACTGAAGTTTTTAGCATGGTCGTCTTTGTTTTCAGCCAGTATATTAAAGACCATTCTTCGGAACATTTCTTCCACCTGAACAGGGTCTTGCGTGATGACTCCGGTTAAAGCCAATAAATTCTCATAAGTCAATGCCGGATAATGGATAGATTGGTTAAGTAAAGCTCCGGCTGTTGCGGTGTGTAAACGTTGACCATCTTCTATATCAAATCGTTTTGTAGCAAAATATTTATTTTCAATAAGTTTAAAGTCAGGCACATTGATACCTGATGCACGAGCAGCTTTATTATATTGATATTCCATTTTACCCATATCTTTTGGATCATTGATATGGCGGAATTTCAATATCCAATCTCCTTCCTCATCTTTATAAAGTGATTTTGGGCGACAGCCACCTGAATTACCACTATTAAAATAAAGAACATCGACATCCTTATCCGTTTTCTCGGCAAGCACCTCGAGAGCTAAATTTTGCATATAATCTAATTCCGGTAGACCTTTTGGCTCACCGATATATAATTCAGGCACATACGATAAGGCCCCCATTCCGGAAGCGCCAACAATACTTAAACGTTGCACAGGAGTCAAGCTGGTATCATCTATCCCCTCTTTTTGCAATATTCTGTTTAAAAGATAACGCCCGTACCCGTCAGGCAGGCTGTCTTCAAAAATTCCAAAATTGCCATAGAAAGGTTCTACGGGGGCAATAAACAAACCTTCTTTCAAGTCTAATTGCCTTGGAGCAATAGAAAAACCGGATTTTAGCCATTCTTTATCATATTCAAAAGCACACCTTTGAGTTGGAGTCATAGCAAGCTCACCCACCTTTTTGTCTCCATAGAATACAGACACTTTATTTATCTGTCTGATTTTCTCCAAAGACCTTATCTTCCTGGTTTCACTCTTTTTCTTTCCTGACATTACGGCTTCCTCTTTTCCTGTTTAAATTCCTGTTTATCTCATCCAGTTCAGCCATTGTGTTGTATAATGGTTCTGACAATAATTGTTTCAAATCATTGGTATATCCCAACGCCTTTGCCAATGCAACAAAAGAAACTAAAGATATGACATGCTTCGTTTCAAATTTCGCGATTGTAGCAGCAGGAACCTTACTCAAATCTGCCAAAGCATCCCGTGAGAGGCCTTTTTCCAAACGTCTCTTCTGACAGTTTTGTGCCAGAACCTTCATTATGGCTTCTGTCTTATCTTCGTCGAATGTATATAATAAAGTCATACTATAGTAGCAATAAACGGCTTAATCAATATTATTGTATTAGTTACAAAGATAATATTTATTTCCAGTAAATACAAAAAAGGACAACTATCGAAAGTGTCGATGTATCTATATACCACTCTGCTCCCCATACTCCTTAATCTTCTCCTCACAAATCCGCTTCGTTATATCCCTAAGCAATTCGACTTTTGGGATAAGCGCATCGATATCCTCTTTAGTCACGACGAAGTGAGGATTATACCGGGCATCCACATATGCAGCTTTTAAAAGTTTAAAAAGTCGTTTCTCTTCAAGTGTGTTCTGAGGGAACACAGTACTCAGATCATCGGAATAGCGCCTGGTGGTAGAAGATAATTTGGATAGATTATGTTGTTTGTTATTTCGCAAAGTAAATGTCAATCGGATAGCATAGTAATAATTTTCACAGGATTGATGAAGAAAAAAAGATGCCTCTTTATAATCTGTCTCTTTGTCAGCCATTATTGCATACTTTAAAAAGTTATTTGCTCTCACACACTTTTCATCAAAATACTCTTGTGCCTGCTCTCTGATCTCTTCAAAGTTTAATTTCCGACGACGAGATAATTTATATCTCCCACTATCATAAAGAATAATTCCTTCCTGCTTTATTTGTGTATAGAAATACCGCCCCTCTTCAATGAACTTATTAAGCTGCTTAATATCATCGTTAATAAATTCAACTGGGGTATCGCGGTCAAAATCTTTTCCGGCAAAGAAGATATCTTCTACGTTATCCAGGATGGTTTCCGCCTTTTTGCTGTTTATTCCGCTCGTTATCACGTAAATATCATAATCTGATATTTTAACGGTAGGAATACCGCCGTCTTCAATCCGTATGCTACGGCGAACATAATTGCCCCTCGCATAACTTCCATACAGAATAATAAACTCCGTCTGAGGTAAGCGACGAAGTATCTCCGTTACAAGAAAATTCAGTTCTTCCTGTTTGTCTTTAGGTAGATAAGCGATCGAGTCTTTCATTATGCTTGATTATGTACAACGTTAAAATACAAAAGTACAAAAAAAGCAGAATTGCCTTTAGCTTTTTGATTCTAAATCATATATTTGCACAACGTTCCTGTTTTTATTTGTTTTGTTTGTTATTACAGAATGAATAAGTCTATATAATACAGGTAATTAAAATATCATAGTATTAATATAGGCTTGATTCCCCCGAATCAGGCTAAAAAAGGAACGTATTCATATGGACAATAATAATATAGTTGGGATAAAAAGCTATTACTATCTGCTACAACAAATTACTTCTTTATTAAATCTGTCATTACCAGAAATCAGACAGAAATATATAAACTATCCATATTGCTTAATAGACTATTTCGAAAAAGAGGTGGAAGAAAAATCGATCGAGATACGATTTGACCAGGAAGCATTTACGATGACTTGTCTTTTCAGCAGTGAAGGTAAATGTGAATTTGTTTATTTATTCCCTGATAAAAATGAGTATGTAAAGGGATTCATCTCTTATCTGGAGATAACCCAAAACTACGACTATTTAATGAATAGATGGGCGATACCAGGTTGTTACATTAAAGCGAAGGCAATAGCACATCTATCCAATGATATTTGCCTGATGTTTTATAATTAACCGATAGTCCCTAAACCATAAGAAGACTATAGCAAAAGCCTTTTTATACTTTCTTACAGGCACGGATTATACGGATTTGACAAATTGTTTATTTATCTAAACAATGAAATCTGTGTAATCCGCACTTGAATTATATTATTATGAAGAACTCACGAATATCAAACTGTCAATTCAACCCACCTATGGGAAAGCTGTACGGGAGAGAATCAACACCTGCTATCTTTTACGCCACTGTCAGCAACTTAAGAAATAACATATCATCTCACTTAAAGCCAACAAAGCAGCATTATGCCACCCATATCAAATAAAACAAAACAATCAACTAAATATTTATCGTATACACCACATATTGTCAATCCACTTACAACACTCACCCATCTTGTTATAGAACACAAAAAGTGTTATTCAACATGCTTTTATACTACAAAATAGCTTCGAAAGAGACCACAATCAACACTTATTAACAAAAAATTTTCCTTTAAATAAATCCCCATCTCGTTTAAAACGAAAAAAAACTCGTTTTAAACGAGATGTAAAATCCTTTTAAACGAATTGCAAAAGTCATATACCCAAAGGAGTTTGTTAAATATTGTATTCAGCACTCTTCTATAACACCAATTTGACGTAACATACAAGTTACAAAAAGGTCTATAATAAAATCTTTTTATTCAAAATAGGAGCACTATCATTTCATTTTGACAAATACTACAATTTCACTTCAAAAGTTCGTGTTGTCATCTTATCATTTCACGCAATATTCCACTTTAACACATTACTTTAAAGGATAAAATATCTGTTTTCCAAATATTTACTATCTTTGGAGATGAGTAAAAATTGTATTCTTAGAAAATACAATTGCCACAATGGAGTCTTAAATCAAATAAATCAAGGAATTTGTATTATGAAAAACTTATTTTATTACTTCTCTATCCTGATTGTATCCGCTTGCATCTGCTTAAATGGTCATTCACAGGATTTGACCCATGAGCAAAAAATCACATCTGATGTTGCAACGGTTTTCGAAAAGAGTATCAAAGCCGCAGAGAATCTTGACGCTTCAATGCTGGCAGATTGTGTAGACGATAGTTTGCAGGCCGGATTCATCATCTCCGGACAATTCTTCGGCTCTTTTGATGAAGTAATGAAGGATTTCAGGGAAAAGGCCAAAGGCTGTAAATCCCAGAAAATGAATCTATCCAATAAAAAGATCACCGTTTTAGCAGATAATACCGCATTGGTTGCCGCATCGGGAGATTATTCGCTGGCACTTGAAGACGGCCGTGTATTAACAGGCCGGTTTACATGGACTATTGTGTATTCAAAAGTAAACGGAAATTGGAAAATCATTCATTCTCACATGTAAATTCCCTGAATATTAAATAAGCAGCAGGAGAATAAAGTAGTAACTTTATCGCCAGGGAATAGTTTAGAACAAATGAAGAGAGAATACATATGATTGAATCCAAAAACATCGATAGAGCAGGTACTACTATCGGCAATATTCTGACCGACAGGTTGATTATACGGTTAGCAAACCCGGATGATGCGGAAGAAATATACGCTTACCGCTCTGACACTATTGAAAACCAATATCAGGGCTGGTTCCCCGAATCTGTGGAGGAAGTTCGTAATTATATAACCAATATGCCGGTGACTATAGATATAGCCGACATATGCTTTCAATTTGCCATTCTTACCCAGAATGAAAACCGTCTGATCGGGGATATGGGAATAATCTTCACAGGACATGAAAGAATGCAGGTAGAGGTCGGTTGTACGTTGAATAAAACTTTTCAAGGTAAAGGATATGCCACCGAAGCATTAACGGCAATGGTAAACTATTTTTTCATGACTCTAAAGAAACATCGTATTGTAGCATCTATCGATCCAAGAAACACCGCCTCTATCCGGCTTATCGAACGACTGGGATTCAAAAAAGAAGCTCATTTCAAAGAAAGTTATTTCCTTCGTGGCGAATGGGTAGACGATATAATTTATGCCATGCTCGATAAGGATTGGGGTAATAAATGAATACTTACACTTTTTCCAATGCTGCGATCATATTTTTCTTCGCTTATATGTATCTCTATATTCCCGGAGCAATTGATTGACCATAGCATCACCACCTTCAAATGTTCTCATCCGCTTCAACATGCGGGCTACACAATCATAAGCAGAGGAATGAGCTATTAAAGCCTCTTCCTCTACATAGTCATGGTAAATATCCAATATCTCTTTTTCGAAATGTGGTTTTAGATATGGCTCATACGGCTCTATCGTAGAGACAATAATACCTCCTCTTTTACCTCTTTTACAATAGGTAAACAAGCGTTTCCACATCTGGTGCTCCACCATTACATTTGCAGCAAAACAACTGAAATAAGAAAAATTCTCGAACGAGCCAAGTATTTTAAAGAAAAGCTAAAGGTATTGTTTCCGGCTGATACGCAACAAACGGAAAGGGCAGAAATAATCATTTGCCTTACGTCGTTAGTCCTGAATATTCGTCTTGCGGAACGGATGCAGCAGTTACAAGACAATGATATGAAATACCGTTATCTCCTGATGAAAGGAAAAGCGGACGGGAAAAGCCTTGATTTGCTGGAGATGAATTTTAACCGGAAACGGGATAATGTATTTATTCAAAGCGTAACAGATACGGTTATAGATTTTGAATATCGTAGCAGGTTGTCATCTTCGGGCAGCACCTTGTCGGCATTGTGCAAAGCCCGTATATCCTTACAAAGCTCGTTCACAAAGGCTTTTCCAAAATCCACCAAGTAGGCAGGTTTACCATTTTGATATACGATGTTTTTAGAGATAAACAAACCGCTAACAATTTCCATAATGTTGATAAAGTTTGTTTTGTCAGCTAAATAAAGAGGGGAAAGAGGTTGTTTATCAAGTTGCCGTTTAAACTACTCGGGATATTTAATTCGCCATTCTATAATGTGTATTTCATTATTTATTAGTCCTATTGCTTCATCAATGAGATACAAATAAGACATTTTTACTTATATTTCAGTGAGAAAGTAGTTTATTTTTGTGTTTTGGGTACAACAACAGTAAACCATTCACAAAGCAACCTTGTTTCTCCTGTGAGTTTTAACCCAATTTTCTTTAATATAGAAGAATAGTATTCTGTATGAATTCTTTTCCAATTTTCTAAACTTACATCTCCTTCTTCTATTGAAAATTCTTCTGTAATACTTTCGAATTTTACAATTTCAATTTTAGTAATTTGTATTATACAGATTTCTTTATTGCGTGAATCAAGTATAGAAGCAAATTCATTTACTTTTATTATATCTTTGTATTCATTGTAGTGATAATCATATAAAGATGAAGTCGCTGTTTTTTTTCCTGATAATACTTTCATTGCTAATTCATCAGCATTACATCCAAACTGTATTTTATGTTTTATATCCATTTTAATTGTGTTCTTAGTTGATTGATATTAAAAATCGCAGATAATCCAATCAGTATACAACCTGTATTATAGTTCATTTGCAGTTAGCAGAAGGCATTATATAATAAAGATGCAAAGTATCAATTGAACCTGCAAAAGTCACTCTTCCGTTCTTAACAATCTGGAAATCAATAGTATTTCTTCCATAATATTTATCTATTTTTAAGCGATCAGCTGTAGTACGCCATAAATATAAAGTGTCACCATTAAATTCATCTAAACAAATATAATGAAAAACATATTTGGATGAATCACGACAACTAATAATACCTATTATATTCAAGCATAACAATAAGATACTAAATAAACATTTCATTTTCATATGCATTACTTTCAATAGGTTGCAAAGTAAGGCAGAATGCAGTAAAAAAGTCTTGAAAAAATTCAAGACTTTCCTTTTAATAATATTTTTTTTCGGATATGGCTGACGGTTTCAGGAGTAACACCAATAAAAGACGCAATTTCTTTTAGAGGGACTTCTTCTTTCAAATTGGGACACCGCTGCATTAACGTTATGTACCTCTGTTCTGGAGAATCACAATATGCCTGCAGCATTCGTTTGTATGCCATTTTAAACATAGACTCTGCTACATTACGCCCCAATCTCTGTGTATCTGCGTTCATTTCTAAGAAATCAATTAATTCTTTATATGTTAGTTGATAAACTACACAATCTGTAATGGCTTGAATGCTTACAAGTGCTGGTTCTCTATGGATAAAAGAAGCATAATCACAAACAAATTCTTTCTCGAACGAAAAACAGACAATACGTTCATTTCCATCTTCATTCATGTAAGTATATCGAAATGAACCATTTTCTATCCATCCAGCAATTAGAGATGAAAAATTTTGTTGCAAGAAGTATTCCTTTTTTGTGTATTCAACTCTTTTACCTTTTTCTAAGAAAAACTCTTTGAGAATTGTGTAACTATTTAAATGCGATATTGATAAATTGACCTCTGACATAGTATTTCTTTTTGCCTGATGCACAAAGATATAAAGAATATCCTATAAAAGACTCTTTTTTAGAACAAGTGCGTACATTCCTTTTTCCTATTACTGCCTAAAAATCATATCTTTGCATATATAAGCGGATTATAATATGGTGAACTTCAATGAATACATAAATGAGATTGATTTCTCAGAATTCAAAAAGCACTTTTTAGAAAAGGGAAAGTCTATCGAGATTAAAAAGAAGGATTATTTTGTTAGACAAAATGAGCCATGTAAATATGTGGGATTTGTCGAAAGTGGCATTTTTAGATATACTCGTATTGATAATGCTGGTAACGAACCTATTGTCGGTTATAGTTTTACCGAAGATTTTGTGTGTGATTACCCATCACTGATTAAGCACATGGGGTCATTAACCAATATTCAAGCTGTTACAGATTGTTCTGTGTACGTGTTATCTATGAAAGAACTGAATGATTTTTGGGAAACAAGCATAAATACTCAACGTTTTGGTAGATTGGTAGCAGAAGAAATTTTTGTAGAAATGTATCAACGGCTACTTGGCTTTTACTGCGACACAGCAGAGCAGCGTTATGTTGCGCTACTAAAGCGCTGCACAAACCTCCCCCAGCATATTACTTTAAAAGAGATAGCCTCATTTCTTGGTGTGACACCTGAAACCGTCAGCCATATACGAAGAAAACTACGGCAAAAATGAAAGTCTTGAAGTATTTCAAGGCTTTTTTTATTCATGTTCTCCAACTTTGCACGTATTATTATTCCCTAAATTATTATCAATTAAAATATAGTTACATGAAAAATTTATTCAAAACACTTGTAATACTGTTTTTGGCAATCGTATCCACTTCTTGCAGTAATGATAATGATGATTTTAGATTTGACTCTGAATCATTGAAACAGACGACATGGGAGGGAGTTAATCTCGTAACCGATGGAGATAAAATTATAAGGACAATAAACGTAGAGATGCAATTCTTTGATACACAGAATGGTCAATATATTCTTAGGGAAGACGGATTCGGAGCTGAGGTATATAAGTTTAACTATTCCATTGAAGGTAAAATTATGAATATAGAGGACGGACCTCTTTTTAGTAAACGTACTATGTTAGAATTTGCTAAAGATAGGATGGTATTAGAAGCACTTAGTTCATACAAGTCGACACTTACCTTAAATCGACGATATTAACGAAACTGTTTATCACCAATTATTACTGACATTTGATAATTAAAGGAAATTATAAGCAAAGGGGGGGGGGACTTGTTCTCAAATTGGAGTGAAGTACCCCTTTGCTTATTTTCGGAAGTTCGTAAAATTGGGATTCAGGAAAGAAGCACTATTTCCTTCGTGGCGAATGGGTAGACGATATAATTTATGCCATGCTCAATAAGGATTGGGGTATTGAGTAGGGAGAGCTAAATAAATATCCACATATTGCATTTCTAAACAAATTTGTTTATTTTTGTAGTGATATGAAAGATCAATTAGAAATATTGAAAGGTGTTCACCCTGGCTTATTTTTAAGCAGGGAGTTACGAAATCGTCAATTAAGAAGTGGTGCATTTGCAGAGTCCATAGGAGTTCATCCTCAAACGTTAAGTGCCATCATTAAGGGACGAAGAAATATGAACATACCTTTGTCTCTAAAGATCGAGAGATCACTTCATTTAGACGAAGGATTACTAATGACTTTACAAGTTTATTATGATATTGAATTGGAAAAGAAGAAAGAAGCTCAATCATATCATCCTGATCTTTCTATATATCGTAAGATCTTGTTTTGGGATACAGACTTTGATAAATTAGATTGGAACACCAATAAACGGTATATCATTAATCGTATTTTTGAACGGGGAAATGAAAAAGAAATACTTGAAACAATTCGTTTCTATGGTAAAGACACAATCCTGTCGTTGCTGGACTTAAATAATAAGTATGCAGTTAATCTAAAATCTAACATTCAAAAATATCTGAATTATGCCAACTAAACTCAAATATCAAACAGTAACGCCATTACTAAAAAAGGTATTGACACAATTAATGTCTAATGACCTTTTTCACCCCTTCCAGCTTGTAGGTGGAACATCATTGAGTTTACAGTTAGGACACCGTATCTCTGATGATATAGATTTATTTACTGATTACGAGTATGATTCTATTGATTTTAGGGTTATTCAAGACTGGCTAAGAACTCAGTTTGCATACTGTAACGGAGATTGTGGTGAAATTGTTGGTTTCGGATGTTCCTATATAATAGGTGACTCTGTTGACGATTCTGTCAAACTCGATCTATTTTATACAGATCCTTTTATTCGTCCTGCAAAAGTCATTGATAATATACGTCTAACGTCTTTTGAGGATATTATAGCCATGAAGCTAGATGTCATCGGACATGGTGGACGAAAAAAAGACTTTTGGGATATTCACGAATTACATAATACGTATTCGATAACTGAAATGTTAAACTTATATGTAGAACGTTTTCCTTACAATCATACGAAAGAAGAAATTATTCAAGGTTTCACTAATTTTGATATTGCAGATTCCGATCCCAATCCCAAATGCTTAAAAAAGAAGAACTGGCAACTGATAAAATTAGATTTCATTGATTGGCTAAAACAAACCTAACAACCAGCATAAAACAAAAAATCCCTCTAAGAACATCTTAGAAGGATTTTGCATTTTGTGCGGCTGAAGGGACTCGAACCCCCACGGCCGGTATAGCTATCTATCAGCCACTTACGCCATTTTCTTATACTCTCAAAATCGAAAAATCCCCGATTTGGCACCAATAAATTAAATCTTATTACACGCTCCCGTATAATTAAATTAGTTAATTATCTCATTTTCAATTCAAATACATACAAAATCACCCAAGTAAGCAAGAATACTTTTTGCTCGCTTGGGTAATCTTCTTTATATCCTCACTACTGGAGAGGACTTTAAATAAGAAAAAATCTATTCTGAAAGTATATACTTCAGAAACAAACCTTTCATTTTACCCTTTCATAAGTATATGTCTCTGTCCACCACGTTTCAGATCCATCCAGATTTTTAACTTCCACTTTTTTCACATAACCATCTTCATCCAATTCGTAATGAAAGGTTAGCTCCTTGTTATCATCATCAGAAGTACCATATTCAATACACTCTTTTGGCAAATATTTAGGAGCTTTACCCAACAATGAAGCATATTGCAAATTACTATAATCTAATTCTAAAACATCATCATCATAAGCCAAAAACAGTCCTCCCAGATTAGGTATATCAGTGTATTCGATTCCTGTATCGAAAGAATCGTTACTAACCATCAATCCTTTATCATTAAAATTATATTTATCATCAACATACTTCCGTCCGTCTAACATCAAAATGGCAGAAGTCATATAATCTCCAGAATAAGTATAGCTCCAGATACCGCCATCATCAACTTCTCCTTTTTCAACGTATCCTTTATCATTTAATGTATAGTTAGTTATATCGGTAAAATCTTCGCCATAAGAGTTTTGAATATCAACTTTTTCTGTAACACCATTTGTTGTATAAGTATAATTCGATACCCATGTATGGTTATAACCTGGACATTTGTATGTTTCTGTTATTTTAGAAACTTGTTCGCCTGAATATTCAATATTGAATAAACCTGTTCCCGATTGATCCCTATAACTGATAGAGGTCAATCTTTTAACTGCATTCTCTGGATTAATGATATTATTATCGTCATCATCTCCACAAGAAACGAAGTTTACGCACAAAGCCACTGAAAGAATGGCTGTAAAAAATCTGTTTGTTTTCATAATTCTTTTGATTTAATTGTTTTACCTGTTTCTAAATATTTCTGGAAGTATTGATATATATCCACTTCAATAGTCCCTTCATAAACTAATTTGCCTTTTGGATCTTTTATTGTCACAAACATAGGCTCTCCTTTGTCATTAAACTTTCCAATGACTCTAAAATCATTGGTGTAAATGACTTCATGAGGATTTCCAAACTCATCCCTTTCTAAAATTCTATACATTATATTACATTTTTTCCCTTTCCTGTTCCCCTACGGAAAGATTAACAAAATAAAAAAGGTGTGGGAACTGTATTTGTTTTATCCTAAAGTCAGGCCTTCGCATTGCCCTTGGAATAGATAAAACAACAGCAACCCACACCCATTGAGATATAGTTCACCCTTTCAGGTAAGTCTATAACAAAAGATGCGGGTGCTATTGCTATCATCTTCATTCCAATAATCAAAGTTGCGAAGTTTGACTTTAGAAGATAATATCAATAACACCTTTCGTTTTTATGTCCTTCTTTAACCCTCCTATCTCTTTAGGCGTAAAGAATTGGCACAAAGTTACGAAAAGTGTTTATATTTTCAATTAAAAGACAAAGAATCATAGGTCTGCAACAGTTCTTCCTGTCTCAATCCTAAATATCGTTTAGTTATCCCAATACTGGAATGATTAAATAACTCCATCAACTTGACTAAGGCTAGTTCTGCATTCTCTGAATTCTGATTATATACCTGTCTGCCAAATGTCTTTCTAAAAGAATGAGTACTAAAGTTCTTTACTTTCAACTTGTATTTAACTTTTATCTCTTTCAACAGCATATTTATACGCTGTATAGAGAATGTTGTACCTTTCTGGCTTACAAGGATAGGAGATTTAACGCTAACAGGTTTAATTTTATCGTAACAGTCAGAGATATGCCTTTTTAGTTGAGGGTTAATGTGAATAGTCCTCATTTTTCCTGTTTTCTTTTCCTTTATGGTAAACTCATCCACATAAAGGATTGTATCCCAATGTAAAGCTAGAATATCACTAATCCTCAATCCCCAAAAACAAGCTATAGCAATAAGTAAAGACATTTTATAATTCCCATCTTTTGCCAATCGCCTTACCAGGTTAGTCATTTCATCCCATTTCATATAATCTGCTGTAGTAGTACTATACTTTAAACTCATAATATTCAATTTTAAATGTTTGTCTATAAAAGTGATTGTTTTCAGCCATTAGAAAAAATAGCTGAAATGTAACTTACTGATAATGAGAGGAACATTCACTAATAATAGAAGTGAATATTTCTGATTCAGGTTATTTCCCTAATCTATTTTTCACTTCAAAGAAAAAAAGCACGATTAGGAATAATACCATATAAAGAATAATCAGCCCTAAAAATAATTCAGGATAGAGAAACATAAAGATTAAGAAGGTAATGAATAAAATTGCTTTCATAATACCCTCCCTTCATCCAAATAAGAAAAATATCCGCTGTCTGTCACTATTATATGATCCAGTAAAGTAATATTAAACAGTTTGGCTGCTTTTCTGAGATTCTCTGTCACTAAATCATCCTGTGTACTAGGTTTTAAATTTCCGCTAGGGTGATTATGTGTTAAGATTATACTGGAAGCGTTCCCCAATATTGCAGCTTGCATGATTATTCGTATATCAGCAGATGTTTCATCTATTCCACCTTCTGAGATATGAGCAACACCCAAAAGTTTACCTGCTTTATTCAGTAAGATTAGTTTCAAACATTCCTTATACTGGATTATTTCCTTATCATATACATAATCTATTAAAAGCCTATATACATCTTCTGCCAGTACTATAACAGGTCTTTCAGAACTTTTCACCTTCGTTTTGTACGTTAATTTAACGTCACATACTTTCAATACATTTTCCATAACGTAGTTGTTTAATAGTTTGATTGATTGTTAATTACAGATTTGTGAGATTGAAAGGAATGTTCCCAAGTAAAGGATTAGATTAATATATTTCACAGAATGACCATAAATTCAACCTGCTAAATATACTCTATTACAAAGGGTTTCATAGTGTACCCCAATAAATTATAAATCCCGCTTGACCTATCCAGTACGATAGCTTGCAAAATATTCACTTTCTCTCCAACTACCGTATGGGGACTTTCGGAATAGTGGAGTCATGTATGCACAGCATACATATATTATATGGTAAGCCTTGTTTTCAGCCAATAACATCTAAGAAGAGAAAGACTTCCTTCTCTTATAGGGAGGGGGGATAAATTAAGATGGTATATTTTAAATGTATATATGCGTAAAGTCATTATTTCAGATTAGTGACTATTCACTTTTTTATCATCCTGTTTATCAGTAACTTTGTATATACTTCAAAGATAAAGTCTTCTTCGATTTTTTAATAATCACCTAAACCAGAATATAATATGTCACAATATAACCTAGAAACGATTGATTATACAAGGATACGCAAAGAACTCATAGAAATTGTTGAACATTGGCGTATTCCGGCTAATTTCTTTTCCACAGAAAAAAACAAAAGAAAAAAACTGATTAAGAAAAGAAAACACCATATTTAAAGATTTCATTCGTCATGATAATAATATATACTTGCAAAAACGGGTATCCCCAAAGATGGGAGTACCCGTTTTTCATTTATCAGATATACATAAAAAAACGTATCCAGACTGGCTTATCCGGATACGCTAAAATATGAGTTTAGGTATATTTTATGAATGCAGGTTCAATGATAGTACTTTTTTTGAACAAGGTATATAAAACCATTATCTTAGAAAAAAAGTACTATCACCTATATCAACACTTCAACTAGCAATAATGCTTTTGTTTTTCCAATCTTACACTCTTTCACTTCAAAAAAATTCCGAATAGACTGCCCTGTGACTGCTTTTTGAGGTCGAAGGTCTATAAGCTGATAAATTCGGGTTAATTCTTCCTTTATATATTTAAGAGTATATCTTTGTCCAACCCGAAACGAATTTTTAACTAATTGGATAAACTCCGTACCTTCTGTTTTTTCTCGAAACCTTTTCAAGATCATAGCCTCCTTGATGCGTTTTACAGAATAACTAAAGGATTCTATCATTTCCCTGCCAATTACTTCGTATGCTTCGTAAATAAATGGATCAGCCTCTCTCAAATCATTTTTATATTCCCGAATCATTTCTGTTTCGTCATCACCTTTCAATAATTCCAACTGGCGGACAATCTCTTTGCGCTTTTCTTTGAGTGAGACTGATTTATTCTCTCTTCTCAAACGCTCATAATCTCCAAGTGGGAAAAGGGAATGTACATGGAACACATCAAAAAGTTTGTTGTCTTGGTAACACTTGAACACTCCAAACCTGTTATTGTAATAGGATTTTAACAGGGCTTCATCTTTATAATTGTCTATCGCAAAGTAATTTTTTCTTCCTTCCTTGTCCAGCATTTTATTGTAGGGGACTATTTCCAATGCAGCTCTGAATGAATCCCTTGCACCTTCCGTTGCAGCGCAATCATATAATGTTTTCAATTTTTTGTAGACATCCTCGCAACCTGCTATATATCCGTCTATCTCTTCCATTGTGCGAACCGGGAAATTTGTGTTCGTATTAAAAATGTGACAGACCTGTTCAATCCCGTTACGAAATCTTCCTATTGCCTGTATAGCGTCTGTATTAGGGTCGATCATCGAATATTCAGAGAAATAAACTTCGGTTATCATAATGACTGTAGGTTTTATCTCCAATTCAATGTCCAACGCATTATAAAAACGACTGGTAAAGAAATTGTATTTCCTCATTCTGGATTCGCTCCATTGCTCGAATGCGTGTTTAAAATGATTGTTCCTCAATTTCTCCACACTCTTCTTTGCGCAAAATACGGTAGATTCATTCTCAATATCCAGTTGCTTGATAAATGAATAAATCATATCTGTTGAATTGATAAAGAAACATATTGTCGTGTCCAATTTGCCAAGTTCCCTTTTTAACTGCTCCAATACATTATTAGTATGGATCAGCTTGATCGGGTGTTTATACTCAAAGGTCGGTTCGATCTTTATGATCTGGAACTTTTGGCTTTCAAAACGGGGATCACTGAAAGAAATGGGAGTTGCTGAGACCAAAGCCTTTTCATTGAACAGAAAGAAATCATCGAACGGAAGTATTATATCCGATCTATAATCCACATCTTTAACGATCTTATGGCATTCGTCGAACAAAAGAAAGCATGTACCATATACATCCATGTCCATTAATTCAAAAGCGTCTTTTACTTTTGTGAAACTTTCGGGAGTGGTAAGTATCTTTATTCTCTTATCTGTTGATGCATCCAGATACTTTACAATATCCTCTGTATAAACACCTTCGTAAACACCAAACAGATTATCGTCTTTATGTTTCGCGTCTTTACACTTACCAACGATAACGGGAACATTGGGTTCGATAATGATAGAATTTCTATTCGCTTTCAACTCTCCGTAAGTTGCTCCTAAACCTGTAAGTGTTTTGTATAAGATTACGTTAGTTGGTATTTGTGGAAGGACTTCTGTAAGATATTGAGTTTTACCTTCTTTATTTTTATTTATCTGAATATTTATTGTGTTCATTATAGTATAAGTTTTAAAAGAGGAAGCTTTTGCACTTCCTCTTTATGGGTTAATAATTAGATTAATTCTTTTTCCTGTAAGTATTCAACCAAGCTATCTGTTCTTTCAAGTCTGAAAAAGATTTTTCCTTTCATATAAGAAGAAGTAGCACTGATATAACCATTTGTTTCACGGAATGTAGGAACGAATTGGAGTACTTTGCCGCTTTCAATCAATTGTTTGAATATTTGAAGTTGAAAATCATTATCATCATCTTCTTTGTAAGCTTCAACGTTTTCTGGCTTAGTTCCAAAATCTTCTGTTTCACCTTCTTTCAAATATTTCATAATCCAAGTTAGTTCTGCTTGATTTAAACGAAGCTTAAAGCCTGCCATACTTTTAGATTCCAACCAAGCATAAGGATAGTTGTCTTTATCTGTTTTGAACTTAACACTTAGATTTTCATATTTCTTCATAATCAGTTTTGCAGCTTCATGTGCACCGCTGTTGTCATAGTTTTTTACTGCTTTACTTTCAAATGTAATGTTTAGTGTTGTCATAATTCTTTTTATTTTAATATTTTCCCTCTTTTCTGTTCGGGATTTCAGGAAACCAACTATCGAGATGTGCACCTCTCGTTGTTGATTACACTGCAAAGATGGGGGTCTGAGTACCCCTATTCCTATAAAGAATTAAAGCGAAGTTTAGGCGTATTTTTTATATCTCTGTTTCTTAGATGTTTAAGACTAAATAAGCATATAAAGATTTTCTTACCAAGCACTCTTCATTTTGCCACCAAAAGGATTATTTGGGGACTGTTTTTGCATAGGTATAGACCACCAATTGAACACCAGTGAGTATTTCTTTAGGTTACTAACTGTTGCACGAAGGTTTATAATATCGTCTTTACTGCTGTCTTCTTCGATTAATCCTAGATATTTAAGGTATCTGAGAAGGAACTCTGCCTGTTTATTGGTCAGGGATTTTCCCTGTTCTGCAAATGAACCATGCTGGATAAGGTTATAAGTACCCATTAAAATAAGGTCAGCGATTTGATTAATTCGTTTCCTGCCTTTAGTTTTTTTCTCCGGATAGTCTTTTTCAAGTTCGGTTTGCGCTTCTTCCAAACTGGAAACACCCAGATATTTATCCAAGTAAGGAGTTATCATATTGGTAAACCAGTTATCGAAGTTATCCAAGGTTATTACTTCATTATTATATTCTATGCGAATTGTATCGCTTTTAATTTTCTTCTTTAGATGGAATAGTTCATAGAGTTTTAGAAGGTCAGGTCTAACTCTGTATGAATAATCTGTTTGTTTGTCATCCATAAGAACTTCCTCAAAATCGAAAAAACCATTGGTATTTCTGTATTTATTATATATGGAAGCTATTAAAGTGAGGACTAACCCAATATTAAAGTCATTATCTGTTGTGGTTTCTTCATCCACATAGTCATAATACATTTGTAATATAGTAAGGTAGTCATATTCACCCAAATCTATTATGATAGCTTTTCCAACATTCATAACACATTCGTATTGTTTTTCATAGTCAATAACATCAGGAATCTCAATATCGGATATGCTTTTTTTATGTACTGGTGATTCAAGAAGATAGGTTTCTTCCTCTTCCTTTGAATAGTTTCCAAAATTTTCAGCATATATCTTATATGTATATATGAAATTATTATGAAGCATCGAACGCTCGTAGTTGTAATATTCCTTTAGCCACGGTTCGATTTCTTTTAATGCATTTATTGGTAGAAAACGGTAAGCCATGAGTTTTTTTATGGCAAAGATAAATATATAGTATACTACCGTAGTATCTACAGTACGAAAAAAATCCTGCCTCCATTGCTGGAAACAGGAATATATAGAAAATTCTAATGAATACTATATTTTCCAGTTACTGTCCCCAAATGCATAAAAACTTGATCTCTTACCAAATTGATATGTCTCATTTAATAATGCTAATATATCAAACGCAAAAGTTGAAAAATTCAAGTCTTGCCATGTTAAATGTACCCATGAATATAAATTTTCTTCCACTTTCTGTGTATTTAGACAAAGGAAATTTTTTAACATAGAACAATCTGTCATATTAGTGAAGTCATTTATTGGTTGGTTTGTTAGCATCGTATCTATTTTACATGTTGTTGTAGGCTTCCGTCCTTCTCCTCTTAAAATGATCGAACTATAATATCCTCTAATATCTCTGATTTTCATTAATTCTAGCAATGCGGATTTTTCAAATTCATATTTCTTATGTAATTCAATGAAAATTAATCCACAAAAAAAATTAATGGGGAGATATCTTTTATATTGTTCATTAGGCTTATCTATTTGTATATATAAAGGAGATAATTCCCTTATATGGGTTAGTGCATCAACAACAGTTCTTTTATTAAAAGATGATTTTACTTCAAAAACACCTTTTACATATTCAACAGGAATTGCCCTTGATTGTCCATCATGAGAATAATCACTATTATCTTCAATCCATAATATTGGAGAACTTAGAGCATCATAGATAATTACATCAAAATGAGACATTTTCATGGTGTCTTGTGTGAATTGTGATACTATATATCCCGATGTCACACCATACCTTATTGGAAGAAAATTTTTTAGCCATTTTCTAAATTCAGCCTCTGCGACATTTCCATGAGATGTGGAAACCTTATGTGATACACTATGAGTTTTTGCTTGGTCATATTTATCTAAAATTCCTTGTCTTCCTGTAAGGAACTGTTGCCAACCTTGAGATGGAAATGATTTATCTGTCATACCTTTTTGTTTTATTGGCAAATTTAAAATAATATGATAGAATTATCATATTATTTATCATCTTATTTTAATTCCTAAAGCAAATTCTTCATAACATCTTCCATCTGGTCATTTCCAAACATCATTCTTTATAGAATCTTAAATAAATAGTTTTACTCCTATCGGTATTTAGCTTTAGAAATAGAGACTTTTACATCATTAAATCCATATCTTTTAAGTCTATATTCAATATCCAATTTTATATCAATTTTCTTTTCAGCTTTAGGTCCAATTATAATTTCTACCCCTTTTCTAAATAAATCGGGAGGAGTCTCAACATATAAATGAGGTATCTCTCGTTCATCAAGTTTTACTTTTTCGCTCTCAATCCTATGAAAAGAGAGGTATCTAAACTCTTTTTCCGTTTTATATTGTGGATTTTTATATAAGTATCGAATTTCATCACTAGCTTTAGCAAAGAAAGCATATAAGTAGTTTACTAATAAAGAGTTTTCTTTATCGTTATTTTTAATTATTAATGATTTTAACTCATTGAACATTTCGACCATACTTAACCTAATACTGGTGCAATCATAAGAAACTTTATATAATAATATATTCTTTTCATCTATGTCTGAATCGTTTAATTGAGAATGGAATGATTTTTTTAACATATCAATAACACTAGGAAATACCATTTTATAATCTTTTTGTGGCAATATAATACTAAGTCCTTTTCCGTCTTGTCCATACAACCTCCACATTGTTAAATCATCTTTCTTATGAGTCGTAAAAGATGCGATATACGTACGATAATATCTTTCTTCTTCAATATATGGAACTATTTCTTTTAACTCCTCACAATCAAATAAATATAATCCTTCTTCTGGATCATTCATATATGCAGTATTATACAGTCTAAGTACAGGATATTTTTTTCTATATTCTTCATATTCACTAGAACTTTTAGGAATACGTAACATGGAATGTATGGCTTGTATATTAGTGTAATGAGCTATACGTTCTTCTTCTGTAAGCACAATTGGTTTGGCCAACAAAGAATGCCGACTATTTAAGAAAAAAGAATATATACTGCTCAAGTTGTCAATATAATTAAACAATTTTGAATTATTGTTTGTAATGAGTTTGGATAAATCGCAAATAATTTGATTATAAATAGGATGAAGTTGATTAGACTTAGCTGCATCTATTATTTCTTTTTGCCTTTCAGAACTATTGCGAGCTAAAGAGATTATCGATGAAATGTTTGATAAACTTTTCCGTTTCAATGAATATTTGAATTGTAGTTCTTCTGATTGGAGAATTTTAAATCCGTCTTCAGTGTAACCATTTGTAAATAATATATCTAAAAAATATGGAATACTCTCATCTCCTTGTTCTATTGCCAAATCAATATACTTAAAGAATTGAGAATTAACTTCTTTGTTCTTACATAAAATGCATAAAGCTATAAGAGATGAACTATAACTATCACCTAGTTGTGATTTTCTTACAAGTTTCATCAAATCAATAATATTTTCTGGATATTTTACTCTTTCGTTATTAATATATTCTATTTCCATATATACATTTTATTCGTTTGATGTGGCAAAATTAAGGATAAAAAGAATCCCGTCCATTGCTGGAAACAGGATTCTTTTACTTAATACATTAATCATTAATATCGAACTTCAATATATTTTCCAGTTCATCCATTTCTCTTTCCACTGAACTATCCAAAATCCTAGCATAAATCTTAGTCATAAGAATAGAACTATGTCCTAACATCTTAGATACAGATTCCATTGAGACATGATTTGCAAGCGTTACAGTAGTGGCAAAAGTATGTCTGGCACAATGAGTTGTCAGATTTTTAGTAATGCCACATAACTCCGCAATTTCCTTCAAATAGGCATTCATTTTTTGATTCGTAGGAAAAGGCAAAAGAAAACCTTGTTTTCTTATTGGGTGCTTATCATATTTATCTAAAATAGCTTTTGCCTGTGGTAACAATGGTATATGTGACCATTTCTTTGTTTTCTGTCTCTGCATTTTAATCCACACCTTACCTGATGAGGTTGTATAAAGATGTTCTTGTGTTAAGTTCTTTGCATCAATAAAAGCTAAACCGGTGAAACAGCAGAATAGAAAAGCATCTTTAATCTGTTCCAATCTCTGAACTGTAAACGTTTTATTAAACAAAGTCTGCAATTCTCTCTCATCTAAGAACGGACGGTCTATATCCTCAATATGTAAACGAACCGAACTCAATGGATTCTTTTTAATATGACCTGCTTCAAAGGCTATCCGTAGAACCTTACCCAGATTACGCAAATACTTGACTGTCGTATTATTCCCTATGTTTTTTTCAGACCTAAGGAAAAATTCAAAGTCAGTTACGAATACATTATCAACTCGCTCTAATGGAATATCATCTTTGTTATATTTCGTTCTGATAAAATCCAAAAGGTGATTTCTTGTTGTATAATGACGCTCTAATGTAGCATAGGTATAGCCTTTTCCTATCAAAGCCTTCATCTTATCATTGTGTTCATCATAAGCAGAAAATAAAGTAACCTGTTTATAACTTATTATCCCCAGATAGTTATCTTTAATATTCGCTGCCGTTACTTCAATTCCTCTTTCTTCCAAATCACGCATTGAATCACAAAGTTTGATATATACATGATCTAAATAAGTATTCAAACTCTTAGCGGAAATAGAACTCCCTAATGCTCTATTCGTTTTTTGATTCCACAATGAAGGATTCACACTATGCTTAGCAACAAACTCCGCTCTTTCACCATTCAATGTTATTCTTACAAGAATAGGAACTTCTCCATTACTAAAAGGCTTATTCTTCCTTAGTAAATACGTTACTTTAAATGTTGTTTTCATCATAAAAACATGTCTTTTAAATGTTAAAAAGGTGTACGCATTTATGATTTAATTCATTGAATAACAAACCAGTACAACGGTGACCAAAAGTTAAAAAGGTGCCAGCCATCACACCTAACTTTCGAAACACCGATTTGGCACCTGAACAGTCTTATTTCGATATGATTTATCTATTTCTGAGAGGGGAAAGAAAACGTCGTAACCATCTAACAACCTGCATAAAACAAAAAATCCCTCTAAGAACATCTTAGAAGGATTTTGCATTTTGTGCGGCTGAAGGGACTCGAACCCCCACGCCGTGAAGCACCAGATCCTAAGTCTGGCGTGGCTACCAATTACACCACAGCCGCATTTGGTTTGCGGTGCAAAGGTAAATCTTTTTTATTAATCTGCAAGTATTTCGGGGGAGATTTTATTTATATCAGGCTCTGACAGTTCTGAGCCGGACAAAAGGCGTGAGATAGCAGCTTCTATAATAGTGTCTTTTCCTTTCCGCATATCTTCTTTGGTCATAGCCACTTCCTGATCCGGGTCAATGCCAAACTCTGTATGTTTCTTGTCTGCATCAAGGATCGGGCAAGCGGAAAAACGGACACTCCACCCTATGGGTAACTCCGTTGTAAAAGGGAAACCGCTACCACCTCCGGTGCGGTCACCCATAATCGTTACGTGGGGTAATAAACGCATCGTACTCACAAAGTTATTCGTGGCACTGTAACAATGACGGTTCGTCAAAACGATAACCGGTTTCTGCCAACGAAGCCGGTCGGACGGAGAAAGATATAAAGGATAAGGGGTGGAAAAGTCATTATGCCCATTCCCTTTTTTATACATGACATAGCCGGTCAATATCTTTTCTTCCAGGAAACGCTGGGTGATCCGGTCCGAATTTGACATCGCACCTCCCCCGTTATTTCGTACGTCAAAGATGATACCTTTACAGTCTTTGAAATGCAGGAACATATTATCCAGATTACTTTCGCCTACCCCACTGGAGAAATTACCATAGTAAACATAACCCACCTGGTTATCAGACAGACATTTATATTTTAATCCACCGGCAATTTTATAATCTGTCCCCAGATAATTCTTCTGTATGTCCGAATCGAAATTAGCCGGATAATCCTCATACCAGGCCCAGTAACGGGCCACATCGAATGAAGAGAACAGATTCGTATGCCCGTCCTTCAGTTCCGCCAACATTTTACCCAATACATCAAACAGATCGTACTGGCTCATCTGATCGTTGATCTGAAGGCTGTAACGGTCATGCACCTCATCCCAATCGATATTTTTAAATTCGAAGAAACAGTAATTCTCATCCAGAATCCGCCAAAGCGCCTCAAAGTTATCCCTGGGAGACGGATTATACTTATCCGCCTTCTCACAAGCAGGAAGAAGGATAACAGCCAGGAATAAACAATATAGGATACGTAATTTCATTTCACTTTCAATAGTAGGCACTGCTGTACTTATGCTTCTGTTTCAGGCGTTTCCCTCCGAAGGAATAAAACTCCTTCACCAGGCCGATCATAAAGGAATTAGATAAAACATGCGTCTTAATCCCGTTCACATCTGTCCGGTACATGCTGTTCAGATAGCCGGCCCTCACCGTAAAATTTGCGATCGGAAAGTCGAAGGTAAAATAATTCCTCATGGCGAACTTATTATGAAGCGAACTGAACTTTATCACGCCGCTACGGTCTCCCTGGCTGAGATAATAATAAGGTTGACCTTTATGGATGGCAAACAGGGCACCGACAAACGGTATTTCCATCTGGTAACGGAAAGTCACCGGATAATTTCCAAACTTAAAACCATAAATCCCCATTGCCGAGAAGTTCACATCCAGATCAGCCTTGCCCGAAGCCGGATTGTTCGTGTTACGTGTATTATAAATAAAACCACCCGACAAACGACCTGAAAGTCCTGTCAGGACTTTCAGATTCGGCAACAGGTTGGTAAAGCGGTAATGATATCCAAGCGAATAGTCCACAAAACCCACATAATCGGTTGCCACGTCCGCTGCATTCCGGGTAGATGCAAACTCAACATTGAGAAACTGCTGGCGCGATACCTTATAATCCGCCAGCCGGACAATCTTCATCCGTTCATTCTGTATCCGTACACCCCATCCCGTATATTTCGTTTCTATCCCGGGAGTCAGGTAGGTATCCATTACATTGTAACCGCCTATTCCTATCATCGTCGCCTCATTGACCGATCGCGGAATTTCATCTTCCACATTTTTGTCTGTCTGGGCCGCAAGCGGAAACACCAGACAAAAAGACAAAATCATCAGAGAGGCCAACGTCTTCATAGGCTATTCATCAAACAGCTTCATCTGCCCGGTTATTTCGTCTATAATATCCGAATCACTCTCTGTTTGCCCGGTATCGTCATTATCCGGATTACCTTCTCCACTCGTATCTCCTGGCTGTTCCGCAGGAGCGAAGCGGGTTGGTTCAAGCTCGTTGACCGTTTCCACCTCAAAGGTAGAGATACGTTTGCCTTTCGCTTTGAAGCCTTTCACTGCGATAAACTCTTCCGCATCCAGTACAAGAGGCTCGCGGAAAGCGTCATGACCACCAAATACCACCTCAATACGGGGATAAACCTCATCGGTAAGCAACATCAGGCGGCTCTTCGGATTCTCACCCAGGAAGTTCTGCTTCTTGCTACCGGCTTCCAGCACGAAACGTTTCAGATACGGATATTTCTGGTCGGCATCATATAAAGCGGCCGTCCAGACTTTATTCGAGTTGAATTTCTCTATAATCTGTATATTGTCGTCGTAGTGATTGCTCAGATCAAAGTTCGTCGTATAGAAATCGCCGTTGCGTAAAACTACCAGGATCAGGTCATCGCTCTGGAATTCGCCCAGTTCGTCACCGCGACCGTCATAGTTCAGGCGCAGCACATCCCAGTCGAACCAAACCTGGCGTCCTCCCAACGTAGAACTACCCTTCTGTTTCAGGCTGATCTTATGCACATCCGCCTTTGTCAGGATATTTCCCATCGAGCCACGTCCCTTAATGGCGATCTCGCTGAAATCCTTTTCAAACACAAGCAGTTTCTGGCGGGGTTTCGGTTTAAGGATCACTTTAACCGTTTCAGCTTCCCCATTGGGGTTCGCACTGAAATATAATACTCGCGAGCCCTCCGTTCCTTTCGTCACGTCATACTCCTTATCACGTGTCACACCGGTGACGGCAAAGCGTTTGATGTAGTTATAGCCGACTTTTCCATCGCGGTAAATAACATTGTAAATAGTGCGGGTATCGTTACGTTTGAATACGTTCACATACAAAACATCTTTCCCGACAAACATCTTATCGCTGACCTTCACTATCTTATAAGTTCCGTTACGATAGAACAGGATGATATCGTCTATATCCGAACAGTTACAAACATATTCATCTTTCTTGAGGCTCATTCCCATGAAACCTTCCGCACGGTTGATATAGAGCTTTTCGTTTGCTTCCACCACCTTCGTTGCTTCGATCGTGTCGAAGTTGCGGACTTCGGTCATACGCGGATAATTCTTGCCATATTTTTCCTTCAACATGGTAAACCAGTTGATCGTATAGTCTACGATATTATCCAGATGATGATTGATACGCTCGATCTCTTCGCGAATCTGGGCAATCAATGCATTGCTCTTTTCCGAGTTGAATTTAAGGATACGTCCCATCTTGATCTCCATCAGCTTGAGGATATCTTCACGGGTTACTTCACGGATAAAATCAGGCTTGAACGGAGTCAGGCGCAGGTCGATATGAGCCACGGCCTCATCCATATCCTTCGAGTTTTCAAACTCTGCATCCTTATAAATACGTTCTTCAATAAATATCTTTTCGAGGGAAGCGAAGAAGAGTGTTTCTTCCTGCTCGGCTTTCTGTATCTGTAATTCAGTACGCAACAGATGCAGCGTATCGTCTGTCGAATGGCGCAACACGTCGCTCACTTTGAGGAAGTGAGGTTTGTTGTCCATGATCACACAACAGTTAGGCGAAATGCTGATCTCACAGTCCGTAAAAGCATACAAGGCATCGATCGTTTTGTCTGACGATACACCCGGAGCCAGATGCACCAGGATCTCTACATCTTTCGCTGTATTATCGTCCACTTTCTTGATCTTGATCTTCCCTTTATCGTTTGCCTTCAAGATAGATTCGATCACGGAGGAAGTCGTTCTTCCGTATGGAATTTCACTGATAACCAATGTTTTGTTATCCAGTTTCGTGATTTTAGAACGGACTTTCACCGAACCGCCACGCTCACCGTCATTATATTTGGAGACATCGACATAACCTCCTGTCTGAAAATCAGGATACAAAGCAAAGTCTTCGTCTTTCAGATAAGCGATTGAAGCATCCAGCAATTCATTGAAGTTATGCGGCAATATTTTGGAAGAAAGTCCCACAGCGATCCCTTCCACACCCTGAGCTAGCAGCAAAGGGAATTTCACAGGAAGAGTAACCGGTTCTTTATTACGTCCGTCGTAAGAAAGCTGCCAAAGGGTAGTCTTCGGATTAAAGACTGTTTCAAGAGCAAATTTGGAAAGACGTGCTTCGATATAACGGGGAGCAGCGGCACCGTCACCCGTCAGGATATTACCCCAGTTCCCCTGGCAGTCGATCAGCAAGTCTTTCTGTCCCAGTTGCACCAGGGCATCGCCGATAGATTGATCCCCGTGCGGGTGGAATTGCATGGTATGGCCTACAATATTAGCGACTTTATTATATCGCCCGTCATCCAAACGCCTCATCGAATGAAGAATACGACGCTGCACCGGTTTCAGACCGTCATTGATATGCGGCACTGCACGTTCCAGGATCACGTACGAAGCATAATCCAAAAACCAATCCTGGTACATCCCCGACAGATGATAGGATATACGCCCTTCACCCTTCCCGGGTATTTTATATTCCGAATGTGTAGTAGCGTCAGACTGCTCACCGCTTTCCTGTTGTGAGTTTATATTCGTCTGTTCTATTTCCTCGTTCTCGTTTTCTTCTGTGAAATCTTCAATATCCTCTGGTTTCATATACTTATATGGTGCTCTATCTTCTTTTTTCAGCCTCTGCCAGAAAGTAAATTCCAGCGTGTAAATATACGAAATATTAGCGAGATAATAAAAAAGCATTATTGTTTCGGTGAGATATCTGAATTCTCCCTATATTTGTCTCCTCAAAAATTTAGCGTAATGCTCACACTCGATAAGATTTATCAGGCATCTTTTGCCCTGAAAACGGTTATCCGTCGCACCGACCTGATCAGTGCGCCCAACATCAATCCGGATTCTCATATCTATCTGAAACCGGAGAACTTACAGATCACGGGATCATTCAAAGTCCGCGGTGCCTGCTTCAAAATCGCCCAACTGACAGAAGAAGAGAAGGCCAAAGGCGTCGTAGCCTGTTCTGCCGGTAATCATGCACAGGGCGTCGCCCTGGCTGCCACCACCCATGGCATCAAGTCACTGATCTGCCTGCCGGACAATGCACCGATCTCCAAGATCGAGGCAACCAAATGGTACGGTGCCGATGTCTGCCTGGTCGAAGGCGTGTACGACGACGCTTACCAGAAAGCCCTGAAGCTGAGAGATGAAAAAGGATATACGTTTGTTCATCCTTTTGATGACGAAGACGTTATTGCCGGACAAGGGACTATCGGATTGGAATTGTTGGAACAGTTGCCCGACCTGGATGCCGTAATCGTTCCGATAGGCGGCGGGGGACTTATCTCCGGCGTCGCCTTTGCAATCAAACATCTGAATCCGAATGTAAAAATATACGGCGTACAGGCCAGTGGTGCACCAAGCATGCTGAACTCCATCGAGCACAATAAAATCGAACGGATGGGATTCGTCCGTACCATCGCCGACGGTATAGCCGTAAAAGAACCGGGTGAACATACATTTGAATATTGTAAAAAGTATGTGGATGAAATCGTTACAGTCAACGACGATGAGATTTCAACCGCTATCCTGGCCCTGATCGAACAGCACAAATTAATCGCCGAGGGAGCAGGTGCAGTAGCCGTAGCGGCAGCCATGTTCAATAAAGTTCCCATAAAAGGTAAAAAAGCGATCTGCCTGGTATCGGGAGGAAATATCGACGTAACGATCCTGTCTCGCGTTATCGGACGCGGTTTGCAGAAATCCGGCCGGTCCTACACCATGACAATCGAACTGGTCGACAAGCCCGGACAGTTACAGCACGTTTCTGAAATTATTGCCCGCACCGGAGCCAATGTGGTATCCGTCCATCACGAACGAGTTAGCCATACTGCCGACATCAACGGCTGCTATCTCCGCCTGGAAATGGAAACACGTAACCAGGAACATATCGACCAAATACAATATACGCTGACGGCAGCGGGGTATAAAATTATTCCGGGATAATAATTATCCTCAATCAGTAGCATGCCTGTGGTAAAATAATAGCATAATAGTGTCAGCCATCCTAACACTATTATGCTATTACTTTCAGTACTACTGTATCAATGGTGTGAAACCTTTGCTTCCTTTCCCATCTTTACTACGAGCTTTCCTCCTTTCAAGACATCTTCCTGTGATATTTTAAAACTATTCACCGGCTTTCCGTTCAAAGTCACTGATTGAATGTATTTATTTTCCTTAGATGCACCGGGAGCTTCGACCACAAAAGTTTTTCCCCGGCCATACTTACCGTCCAGGCGAATCGTTATTTTCGGATAACGGGGGGATGCCAGTTCATAGAAAGGCTTTTCCGAACAACCTCCTTCCATCTGGAACAGACCAATGCCACTCATAACGAACCAACTGCTCATCTGCCCCAGGTCCTCATCACCCGGATAAGCGTCATAAGGGGTAGTCCCGTAATACTGTTCCTGTATAGCCCGTATCCATTTCTGTGTCAAATGGGGAGCACCTGCCCAGTTAAAAAGATAGGCCACTTCCATAGAAGTCTCATTTCCATGATTGATTGGAAAAGCAGAGAAATTATCTCCTGCCGCATTAAAGTTGGCATGAGCAGACTGCTCCATGGCTTTATCCAATCGGTCGACAAAACGTTCCTTACCAACCTCACGAATTAACTTCTCCGGGTTATGAGGAACAAACCAGGAATAGTTGAAAGCATTCCCTTCCGTAAATCCGGGAGTATGATACGGATCGAAAGGTTCCACCCATTTTCCATGTTCATCTTTCGGACGGATAAAACCGGACTCGGCATCAAACAGGTTATACCAGCTGTCAGACCGTTTGTCGAAGAAATGAAAATCGTCTTTCTTTCCCAGTATTTTAGCCATTTGCCCCAGACACCAGTCATCGTAAGCATATTCCATCGTATTGGAAACGGTACCTTTTCCTGCCGGAATATATCCGTATTCCATATAGGGAACTAAATTCTCAACACCAACAGTTCCACCGCCTTCGTATTTCTGAGGAGGTGTCGTCATCATCTTTTTCAAACCATCATACGCGATATTCAGGTCAAAGTCACGTATACCACTTTGCCAGGCTCCCAGAATCTGAGAGATCGGATGCATGGCAACCATAACACCGGTATGTTCGATTCCGGCAGGGTCCGTATTGAACCATCCGCTATTCTGATATAACTGAATAGCCGAACGAGCCCATTGGCTGGATATTTCAGGGGTAATCAAGTTAAACAACTGCTGGTTATTCCAAAACGTATTCCAGTATTCACCACTGACAATACAATCATCCGGTTTCTCCAACTGCCTGATCCGCTCGTCTTCATCTACAAAACGACCATCCGCATCGCTCCAGGTTGCTTTAGCTGCCAGGGCACGATAAAGATTCGTATAGAATTTTTTCTTTTGCAGGTAATCATCTGTTTCAATCGCTATCCTGCCCAGATATTCGTCCCAGACAGAACGGGCGTTATCCACGACTTTCTCAAAATCCCAACCAAACGGATCAGCCAGTTCCTGTTTCAGGTTATTCCGTGCCCCAGCCATATCAACCAGAGAAACACCCGAGCGGACAAGAATCTCTTCATTCTCCTTCGTCTTATAATTTAGGAATATACCGACATCACCTTTGCCATCTATCTGCGTGATATTCTGTTTTATTTCAGCAGGAGTCTCAAACTCGTGATTCCTATTCCATCCAGGGATATAACCGGTTACCGGTTTAACACCTTCGTTCACCCATCCCCCCATCGAGTCAAAAGGCTTACTAAATTGAAGGACAAAATATAACGTATAACTCTGCTCCAACGTATAACCGGTAAAAGCATTGTAATAAGTCGCATATCCTTCTATCTCAGTATCATTCACTTTCGTGATATGCGCATTCACCAGATTATGCGGATACTCGTTGGGAGTAAACATATCGATCAGAATCCGGGCATCTTCCCTGGCCGGGAAAATATATCGTTGCAAGGCTGCACGACGCGTTGCTGTAATCTCCGCCTTAATCTTTGTGTCGGTCATATAAACGGAATATCTGCCTATTTCAGCTTTTTCGGAAGCCTTATCGATACGCGAACGATAACCTTCATCGGGAAAATCCTCCCGTCCGGGATTTACTTTCAGTTCCCCACAGGTAGGCTGCATCAGGAATCCGGTCATGGTCCAGTCGCTGAAATGATTGAAGCCCATGATATTTTCAATCGTATATTCATATCCGGCTTTCCATATCTCATCCTGGTTATCAGGGGCGATCTGCACCATACTCAGCGGGAGACTCGGTCCGGGTTTGAACATCCAGCGTGAATTACCGGTACCCATCAGCAGGTCGACATCATCCGAATAAGAATGAAGAGGCTGCCGGCTACGGGTAATTTCTCCTTTATAAACAATCTCCTTGCCATCCTGAATCGTGAACTGCAAAGTTTCCTGTTTGTCATTGGTCTTAGCAGCAGGCATCCATATCTCCTGGATACTCTCCCCCGTTTCAATCATACGCGAAATCGGCTGGCATCCCTCTATCCGGAACGTCAGTTCCCGAGAATGGTCAAACTGGTTCATATCCACCAGGACCGGTTGCATACGTTCCCCGTTTTCTTTCCGGTATTCAAACGGAGCTGCTTTGACAGAACGTATCAGGGAAGAAGAGGCTTTCCCCAGCCGGATGCCGGCCGGTGTTTCCAAACGGATACAATCAAAAATCGCCCAGGTTCCTTTAATTGTTCCCAACTGGATTTTATTCATCCCGGCAGTAAGCCACGCAGCAGGAAACTGTATTTTTATTTCTTTCGCCTTTCCGGTCTCCTTATTCGTAAGTAACTCTCCTGAGTTTTCTCCGTTCAACTCTTCCTCAAACCGGTTACCGTTTATCTCCACCCGTATCTTCACAGGATGGCTGTTATGCACCCCGGTAAAGAAAAAAGTCAGGAAACATTCTCCCTGAGCAGAGACCTTATCCAGATTAAAAAACACAGCAGGGAAATGGCGGGGATGGAACCCGGCCCAATATCCGCCGCCAGCCCAGCTATCCAGTGGTCCCGGCAAAACATAAGGCCAATGCTTACCGGCCGACGAATAACCGACATAAAAAGATTTCTCCCCTCCGAAATTAGCCAAAAAACTATTATAGTTATCAGGATACAAAGCAAACTCGGCAGCTGAATTATCCTGCTTGCCTATTTCAAAAAGGACCTTATTCCCGGCATATAATCCGGAAGACGATAAAAACAAGAATAGAAATAAGAATAAATGTTTCATTTCGATCATTAGAATTACAATCTGAATAACTAAAAAAACTGTTTTGAATTTATCTTTTGTTCTATTCTTTCTATTAAGGAAACCAAACAGTAAATTCAAAACAGTTTCTAAATTACAAAATAAAAGTAACCTTCACTACTGAAAAATAGCAAATAGTTGCCTATTTGATGGATTATTATTGTTTTTTACTTCCAATAAATCAGTATCCCGGATTTTGTTTTATTTTTCCCTGAGATTCATCTATGATATTTTGTGGAATAGGGAATAATTCCATATGTGGTTGTGCTGATGTATAGCCTTCTTCATGAGCCGTAGAAATCAGTTTTCCATGACGTATCAAATCCCTGCGACGATGTCCTTCACAAAATAACTCTCTCCCTCTCTCATCTAAAATGAAATCACGGAATGCATCTTTGCTAGCTGTGGCTACTGCTGGTATTGAATTAGGTAAGCCTACCCGGACACGAACCTGCTCCACATAAGAAATAGCTTCCTGTGTAGGTCCATTTTGTTCATTGATAGCTTCGGCTAATTCCAGTAACACATCCGAATAACGATGAACCACCACATCATTGCCTGAATATTCGGTTGTCTGTTTCGGATCTTCAGGATATTTGAAAGGAAGAGCTCCCTTTTCAAGATATTGATAATTATCACGAGTCGCTAACACTGAATCCGTAGCCCCTTCCGGCAAATATTTAAACTCTCCAACCAAAGAATTCAAGCGATCATCCCCCTTTTCATATTTATCATAAAAACACCAGGGAGTGTTATGAACATACCAACGTTGTATTTTATCGTTTTTCAGGGGATATCCCGGAGGTGCAATGTGCGTCATCCACATATTTCCTTCCCCCCCTTCTGAAAGACAAGGTATAGCCCATATGATTTCATTATTTTTAGCATTTTCAACAGAGAAAACGGAAGAATAACTTGGCTGTAAGCTATATCCCAGCTTCAAAATCTCTCGACAAGTGGCTTCTGCTTCCTGCCAACGTTTTTCTTGCATATACAACTTCACCAATATGGCATAAGCTGCTCCTTTAGTAAAGCGTCCCCAATCGTTTGATGCGTAAGTCGAAGGCAATACTGAAGCCGCACTTTTCAGGTCATTCTCTATCAACCTAACGAATTCTTCTTTGGGAAGGCGTTCCAGGATCACTTCATTCTCCGGATTACGTAATATTTCCGGGTCCATTACAACTCCCGCCGTTCCATAAAAATCATATAACATAAACATATACTGGCCACGAGCACACTGTACTTCCGCTATCAGCTCCTGTTTACGGGTTTCATTCATCGGAGTACGTTGCAGATCATCCATCAAAAGAGTTGCCCTGCTGACATGTTTTATAAAGTTAGTATAATGTTTCGTCACGTTCCCCTCCGTAGAGGACCATAAGAAACGTTCCACCACCTCCAGGTCGTTCCGCTGTAATCCCATTTCGTCTGTAACCAGATTGGATTCCATAAAATAACTGGCGACATGGGCACTGAATATACTACCGCCCCATCCTGCTACAAACGGATTATATATAGCCGTAACAGCGGCCCGTGCATCATCTTCATTCTGAAAATAATTTTCCGGAATAATCTTGTCATTCACTACAGGATCCAAATCCAAACAAGAGGTCAGCCCCAAAGTACAAACAGCCAACAATGATATTGTATTTTTAAAATAAGTCTTCATAATCTATATTTATCAGAAAGTTATATCAACGCCAAATGAAACAGTCAATTGAGTCGGATAAGCTGCCATGCTATCCATTTCAGGGTCTACACCGCTATACTTCGTAATAACGAACGGATTCTGTACATCCCCGTAAACACGAAGATTCTGTATAACCTTATCCAGATTCTTGATTTTAGGCAACGTATATCCCAACGTAATATTCTTACAACGAAGGAAATTCGCATTCTCCAACCAGAAATCAGAACTCCGGTCGTACGGATTCATGATGCTGGAAGGATATTTGCCTGTCGGATTATCATGCGTCCAACGATCTTTTACAGCAACAGCCATGTTCACTCCATTTTTCAAGAACCAAGAACGTTTCAAATACCAGTCATAAGCTGGATTTTCCAATTGTCTGCCGAAATAACCATAGAAGAATATATTCAGGTCAAAACCTTTATATGCAAATGTATTACCAAAACCCAAATAAAATTTAGATGTTTTCGTTCCCAGGTAAATGATATCGGCATCATCCAGTTTACCGTCCGGCCCTTCCTTCAGGTTTCCGTTTTCATCACGTCCATTCAAGTCTTTATATTTAATCATACCCGGTTTAGCATTAGGCATATGGGGTAATTTGCAAGTACCATCCGGATTCATGTCTTCCGGCTGTACCAAACCGTCGGATATATACAGATAATACGGATTCAACATGTCTTTCTCGCTTTCATAGATCGCTTTCTTCCATTGAGGATTTCTTTCCAACCAACGGTCACGATACAAAGAAAAGACAACGTCAGTCGACCAAGTAAACTCACCGATCAAGTTACGGGTATTGATTCCCAATTCGAAACCTTTACTACCTTTCGCTCCGATATTGGCCATCACTTTGCTTATCGGATTATATTGCATCAATACTTTTTCATCCAACAAATCATCCACACGGCGAGTAAAGAACTCCATAGAACCGGTAATCCGATTTTGGAAAAAGCCGAAATCAAGACCGACATTCAATTCCGTAGTTGTTTCCCACTTCAAATTCGGATTTGCCAACTGGCTTTGTGCTACACCTACAGATTGCTGGTCGCCGAAATTATAATTATAACCCGTCGAATACAGAGCCAATGCATTATTTCCGATATTAGAGTTACCAGTCTGTCCTAGACTGACACGCCATTTCAAATCGGAAATAAGATCCTGTTCCTGCATGAATTGTTCATTGACCATACGCCATGCCAAAGCCACAGACGGAAAATAGCCCCACTTATGATTCTCTGCAAACTTTGAAGAAGCGTCACCACGCATAGTGGCAGAGATCAGATAACGATCGGCATAATTATAATTTACACGAGCAAAAACAGACCCTAATACCTCTTCACTACCATACGAGCCGACAGACGGTTTCGTATTTTCACCGGCTGCCAGGTTATTCCATTTAAAAGCATCCGTGATAAAACGGCTATTACCCGCATTAAAACCATTGGAAGAAAAATGTTGATAAGAATAACCGGCCATTGCAGAGAAATTATGTACCTCATTGAATGTCTTCGCATAAGAAGCAGTCAGATCAAACAACTTGCTTGAACGGTTAGAATACGATTTAGATGCTTCACCTCCAGCTTTCTGGCCATATAATGTGGTTTTAGGCACATACGTATTACGTTCGCCTTTTTCTTGTTGGAAACCGGCATTCATTTTTAAATCCAATCCTTCAAACGGTGTAAGAATCAAATAGAAGTTCCCTAATAATTGATTAATCGTACTTTCATCAGTCATATCCAACAGAGATACAGCATTTGCCAAATAAGGCTGGTCCGGATCTAACGTATAATTACCTTCTTCATCATAAATAGGAATAGAGGGATTAGCATTCATAGCAGCCCTGATAACTCCGGCATTTTCATTTCCTCCATCTCCCAACGGTACATTATCGCTCTTTACCTGGCTGGCATTGAAGTTAATGCCTGTTTTAATATATTTCCCTAATTTCTGATCAAAGTTGGCTCGACCTGAATAACGCTGAATGCCATTATTCTTAACTACTCCCTGATGATCATAATAATTTCCGGAAATATAATAAGATGTCTTATCCGTCCCTCCGGTCAAAGACAAATTATGCTGTGTGATGACACCGTTTCTTTCCACTGCTCCCAACCAGTCTGTTGTCTGAGCATTGGCTATCTGATCCGCTGAATATTTCGGACTAAAAGGTGCTACTGTTGACGGATCCGTGCTTCCATAAGGGCCAATCTTATTATCAGACAAATAGTCTTCATAAAGAACCCGGTTTGTTTCTGTCATGAATCCTTGAGCATCAAGCATATCTATCTGTTTGACTCTTTTCTGAAAAGAAACAGAACCGGAATATTCTACTTTTGGTTTTTCACCTTCTTTACCGCGTTTAGTCGTGATCAATACAACGCCATTAGCAGCCCGAGCTCCATAGATAGCTGTCGCAGAAGCATCTTTCAGAATTTCAATAGAAGCGATATCCGCCGGATTGAGATTATTCAAAGGTGACTTATTGCCGGAACTATATCTGTTACCACTTCCAGGTTCCATACTCTCTGTCGAGATAGGAAAACCGTCAATCACATAGAGAGGACCGCTATTTCCTGCACCGCCGGACGCATTGCCACGAATCTGCATCCAAACACCGCCACCGGGCTGTGCGCTTTGTAACGACACTTGCATACCGGCAGCCTTTCCGGTCAACATCTGTCCCAAAGACATATTGCCCGCCTGAGGCAAATCCTCAGCTTTTACCTGCGTGATCGCACCGGTCAAATTACTTTTTTTGACGCTACCATAACCGATTACCACTACTTCTTCGAGGCTTTTTGTATCCTCTTTCATTGTCACATTGATAATTGTTTTATCTTTTACAGGGATCTCCTGTGTCAGGTAGCCTATATAAGAAATTGAGAGTACAGCGTTAGATGGTACATCCAACGTGTAGTTGCCATCCAAATCTGTTGTTGTTCCATTAACCGTTCCTTTAACAAGGATGTTGACCCCAATAATCGGTTCCCCGTTTGAATCGGTTATTACTCCGGATACTTTTTTCATCTGTTGGGGTTCTGACAGAGCCTTTGAATTGCCTACACTTCGTAAAGAAATATAATTATTGGCAAATTCATAGGAAATACCCAAATTCTTCAATGCATTGTCCAAAACCTCAGAAATCGTCTTGTTCTTTGCATTCACTTTTACCATCAGGTTCAAATCAATATCATTCTCGCCATAAATGAAAAGGTAGTTTGTCTGTTTCTCTATTTCTGTGATCAGTTTATCCAAAGAAACTGTCTTTTCGTTGATTGTAACCCGCACATTCTGGGAGTTGGAGGTCGTTGCATGGGAACAGAATACGGCAACGAGAACTAAAAAGATGGATAATCTCATAATACGAATAAAATGCTTTATTTCAATATCTTTGCATACGTTGAATAATAGCAATAAGTTTTTTTTCATAACTTTGCTTCTAATTTAAAGTTTATACTGTTTTTATCAGAGTTCAAAAAAGAAATAGTATTACTTTCAGGGACAGATGTACCACCATCTGTCCCTTTTTACTATTCCTCAGGAATAATTTTTCTTATCTCATAGGCTATATGTGTTTTTAATGGTGAAACATATTAATAAATCTCTATCCGGTTATCATTCTCATGAATTCTGAATTTGAATTTATGTACTCCCTGGAGAGCTTTCAATATATATTCAATTTCATCACTCTGACGAAACTTACCTGAAACTTTACGATCCAGATTCGTAGCCCGGTTTAATTCAAATTTTACATTATACCATAAAGAAAGGTAATTCAATATCTCAGAAAACGGAACACCCGCAAATCTAAATATTCCATTCTTAAGATATTCCTCATTGTCAAAGACGTGAGATATTTTGACAAGGCAATTATTTTCCAAATAAGCTTTTTCATTGGGCTTAAGTATCATACTATCATCCTGATTTTCCCTGTTGTAGACATGTACTGAGCCTTCAACCAAATCCGTTTCAAACCGGGGAGATTCCGAATAGGCAAAAACATTGAATTTTGTACCCAACACTTTAACATCATATTTCTGTGTCTTGACAATAAACGGTCTTTGGGGATCTTTACAGACAGAAAAATACCCCTCCCCATCTAGTTCTATAATACGATTATCCTTATTAAACTCATTGGGTACAATAACTTTTGTCCGTGGACTAAGCCACACCTTTGTTCCATCCGCCAATGTTATGTGAACACGTTGACCGGCCGGAACATCCACCTGTGTATGGAAAGATTGTCCTGACCCTGTTCCATACTTCGTCATCAACCAGGTTCCAGCTACAGCTAAAAGAATCACTGAAGCATATCTCAACATATTAAAAATAAGATTCCGGTATTTCTTCCTGTTTACTTTTTCATACAACTCATGCATCTTTCGAGAACTCCATTCCTCATCTCCTCTCTGAGAGGCCATAGATGACAAGGCAGTCAGTACCTGTAACCGGGCATATTCCTGCCTGCTCTTCTCACTGGCATTGATTTGGTCAAAGAGTTTGTCTTTTTCAGTAACAGTTGTTTCGTCTGTCAGGTATTTATATAGTTGTTCTTCCATAAAAAAGAATGAGTTGTTTTAACTTATAACGAAATAAATAAAAAACACCCCTACATGAAAATTGAAAAAAATGAACTCGGTGAGATAAATACTAGATAATAAATATAAATAAGGGAAGATAATCCTTCAGCTCAACTCTCAGTTTCCGGATCGCGGTCGTCATTTGATTCTCGACTGTTTTTGTAGATATATTCAGCTTTTCAGCAATCTCCCTGTTTTTCAGTCCTTCCATCCGACTGAGGATAAAGATCTCGCGACATTTCTCCGGCAAAGAGTTTATCGCATTATTCAATATAATTTCTATATCTTCATTTGAAAGCGCGTTTTCGTCAAATTGCTGTAAAGCATATATCTTAAGTTGTATCTCCTTATCGAAAACAGTTTTGAATTCTTCTTTCCTGCGCTCAAGAAGTTTTTGCTGCCTTAACTGGTCTATACATTTGTTTTTTACCAACGTAAACAGGAAGGCGTTCAAGTTTGTCAATGTATTCAGTAGCTCCTGGCGTTCCCATAGATAAATAAAAATGTCTTGTATAATATTTTCTGCATCTTCTGTAGACAAAACGAACTCACGGGCAAAACGTACCAACTTTGGAAAGTATATAGAATATACTCTCGAAAAGTCAGACTTCTTATCATTTTGTATATGTAAGTTTACTATATCCATTTGAAGATTTTCCGGTAATACAGGCAAAAATATAGAATTATTCCATTAATAATCTATTTTAACGTATTATTTTAAAAAAGATAGAAATAGATATTGTATTAAAAAAATATTATTCCAAATCAGAAAACTAGCAGAATGAACAAGAATCAGCCTATCTTTGTTTCTTTGGAAAACATATACATTTCAAGACGTGAAAATATTAATAGTATGCACAGGCAATAGTTGCCGCAGCCAGATGGCACAAGGATGGTTACAGTCTTTCGATAAAAATCTGAATGTTTGTTCAGCCGGGACAGAGCCTGCCAGAGAAGTAAATCCGCTGGCAATCAAGACAATGAAGTCCTCAGGGATCGACATCAGTCATCACACGCCCAAATCGATCCATGAATATCTGAACGAACCCTGGGACTATGTTATTACCGTTTGCGGTGAAGCAAACGAAAATTGCCCGGTCTTCAATGGGAAAGTAAGGCAGCGCCTGCATATCGGCTTTTATGATCCTTCAAGAGCCCAGGGAACTCCCGAATTCATTGAAAGCGAATTTCGCCGGATATGTAATCAGATCAAGACCAAGATGTATGATTTCTATACCGACGAAATACTCAATGGTGATGGCGGACCAACCTGTACCTGCGGGGCGAACAGGTTTTGCAGATGTAACTGATACGAACAGGAATAACAGCCGGCAAGCTACCAGACAATCATTTATTTGCCGGCATTCATTATTCCCGAATCATTATCCTGGTTATATATCTTCTTCCCGTCACTCTGGTATTTACGACCGAACCGGAAATTCCAGGCAAAGGTCAGGAAAAAGGCATGAGAGCTTTCATTGATATAATTCTCCTTGTACGAGGAAACATACTTATTCCAGTTTTCATAAATCCGTTTATAGTTATTGGCAAAAGGATTGATCATACCGGCTCCAACTGAGAACTGTTTATAATTATACCGGACCATCAGCATATGAAGATTCTCTCCGCTCGACATTTTCTCTCCCCAGAAACTATTCCGGCGGTTGTAAATACTGAACATAGCCGTCAAATGTTTATACTGCCCCATTATCTCTGCACGATAATACCAGTTCGTATAGGTATGCCGATAATCTTTCCCATCACTCCAGTAACGGTTCACGCCTCCGCTGAGAGAAAATTGCAGGATATTCCATAACATACCGGCCCGCAGGTTCAACTCGCCATTCAAGGACTGAAAACCATCCTGATTTTCATAAGTATGAATAAACATGCCATCCTCAATAAAAGTAGATTCCATTATCGCTTTCGGAGCATTCCGATAACGGGAAGACAAGCCGACAGAGACTTTCCCCTTCCGGTATTCCATATACAAATCAGCCTGGTAACGGTTGTACGGATTCAGATCCGGATTTCCCCGCTGTATCTGCATCGAATCGATCAGCTGCTCGACAGCACTCAACTCCGACAGTGCCGGCGGATTGTTCGCCAGGCTGCCATTCAGGCGCGCATAAAAATTATCAGAGAAAGCATAACGGAAAGAAAAACGAGGCCAGAACGTATAGGTCTGATAACCATCTTCCCCTTCCTGTTTCAGCCATGAACGGGTAACGCCCACACCCAACGAATAATTGAGCTTTTGCCATTTGCCCTGAAACTCGGTATATAAATAGGTATCCGACTGTTTCATCTCCGTTTTATATGTCACATTTCCATCATAGGTGTTCTCCGAAAAAGCTTGTGAATGTTTCAGTCCTGCACTTAACCGGCCTTTTTCAAAGCCCTTTTCATAAATACCTTCACCAATCACGGAATATTTATTCCCTTTTACACCGGAGTAGATATCGGTCAGCAACAGATCGTTCTGCTTTTCCTGATAAGTACGCTTGGAGTCAGTGTAGATATATGTTCCGACCAGGTTGAGCGCCAGAAACTGTTTATGCTTCAGGTTCTGCTGATAATATAAATCAACATACGGACGATGTGTGTATGTGTTATTGTTGTCCCGCATATCCGTTACATGGTCCGGATACTCAACGTTATACAACTCACTTCTGTAATCCGTATGCGGTTGCAGATACCCCCAGTAACCCAGCTTTGCATTCAGCAGGTATTTATCCGGTTCTTGATAATTATAGGTGAAAGAACCGCCATGATTCAGTTCCTGAAAATGTCCGGGCTGCCCTTTTTCATACCGATGCAGGGAAGTACCATCTTCAAAGAGGAAAGATTCTTCGTTCGTGCGCCAACATTTGTAAAAGTCACGCGGACTGGCATAATAACTCAGACCAAACTCCGATTTCTTATGATTCAGCTTGGCTGATATTTCATCATTATGGAATACTACATGCGGGGAATTCATCATATCCAGGCTGACGGAGCCACCCGTTTCGTACCGGCGGGTGATATAATTCAATACAGCTTCGGCATCTCCGTAACGCAAGCCGGGATTCTCCAGATATTCAATACGTATGATATCGTTCGGCTGTAATGCGGAAATATCCTTTGCATCCACTTTCGCTCCATTCAAACAAAGCTGTACGGAGCCACCACCGGAAACACTGATATCCCTTGTCATCGGATTCACCTGAATGCGCGGCAACATCAGGGCCTGAAGCAAATTCACCCCATTTGTAGAGGCTGCCAGCTGTTGTTTATTGGGAAATACGATCTTACGATCCGCCCGGTTGACAATATTGGCGGCTGTAACTGTCACCTCATCGAGTTGTTCCGCAGCTTCATTCAATGTTAGTTTTCCCAAATCAACTGACTTGGAAAGGCCGTTCAGATCGGTTATATTATCTGTATACCCAATAGCGGAAATAATCAGACGATAACTGCCTGTTTCTATTTTTTCCAACTGAAAACGTCCCTTCGTATCAGTCGATACACCTATGATAAAAGTTGAATCGAGCGTTTGCAACACGACATTGGCAAATTTAACAGAAGCATCCGTGTTTCCATCTGTCACCATTCCGGAGACCTTTATCTTTTGCGCATAACATAGACTGACTGACAGAACAGCACCTAAAATAAATAGATATATTCTTTTCATATAACATAGAATTTGAGTGATTATCTGAAGGCAAAGGTAGAGCCTCCGCAGTAGACAACCTTAAATTCCATGTGGACAAAGAATACCGGATACCTGTACAATTATGCACAGTTAAACACCTAATAAACAAGCAAATAACAGAGTCTGTATTTTTCAAGTGGACAAATCACCCCATCAAAATCCCCACAGATAGACATCGGCCGGTTGATCCTTCCCGATCAACTCGTTTTTCCCCTGATTAATCCGCTCCTTTATACGTTGTTTCCGTTTGGTGACAGAAGAGGGAGCAATACTATACAACCGGGCAATAGCCGAAGTGGACAGTTGTAATTTAATCAGGCAGCAGCACTGGATATCTTCTTCCGTCAGCAACGGGAAAGAAGCGCGAAGCCGCCGGGTGTAATTATTAAATATCTTATCTATCAATTTATAAACGGCAGGCCAGTCTATATCCGACAGATTACGGACTTCTCCTTTGTACAAACGTTCCAACTCTTTATATTGCAAGATAACCTGAAGAGACAATTGTTTCGTGCTGGTTGTAAGCGCTTGGTTTTGTATGACCATCCGCTCATACGAATCCATTTCAACGTTTTTTTCCGGGATATTCTGAGCATATCGGGTCATTTCCTGTTGCAACTGCTTCTTTTCCCGGTTCAATAGCTCATTCTCCTGACGGATCCGTTCAATTTCAGAGAGCCGGTCGTTCAATTGCTGTTCGACTATTTCTTCCTGCTCTGACTGACGGGCTGACAATTGTTCGATCGCCTCCTCATTTTGCCGGATCAGCTGTTCCTTTTCGCTTAATGCAATCTGGTGCAGTCGCATCTGTTCTTTCATCTGCCGGATAAAACGTTCCTTCTTCAATAATTTACGTTGGTATAAATAAGCCAGGAAGAAAATCAGGCAAGCGGCTGCCGACAGGATATAAAGAGCCAGGCGGTGGTTCCGGTCTTTTTGAATCTTCAGATTCAGATTTCTCCGTTCCAGTTGGTTCTGCACAAACAACCGCTCTTTTTCTATTGCCACATTCCTTCTTTCCACCGATGCCACCTTTTCACAAAAATCATAGACAGCAATGATATTCAGAGCATTATTCTTCTTTACATCATAAACACTACGAAGCAGTTTCTCCACATAAAAAAAAGAGGTACGATATCCGTTCCCGTAATAATCCCGGGGGATTAAATCGCAACAATGTTCCAATTGTTTCAGGTAAACCTCCGCAGAATCCAACTTCCCCAGATTTAACCAAAGACATACATAAGTAGCAGTCTTTACAATACTATCATGCAGATGTTTCGGAGGATATTCCTGATCTAACTTCCTCATCAGCGGCAAAGCCTTTTCACTCTGGTGAAAAGCATTCAAACCGTCTATATAATTACGGAGAATCGAACTTTTATCAGCCTGCAGCTCTTCCGCCAGTTTAAGTGCCTGTATCATACAATGCTCCATTGAGTCCGGTTCCTGCCGGGAAGCGTAATAACAACCGAGACCATACAAACAGTACATCATCTGCAACGAATCTACAGCATAATAATCGAATATAATGTGCTTAACGTCTTCAGGTACCAGAGAAAGATTCCCCGGAAGCAGATCATGATAACCCAGAGTCGAAGCAAGCTCCACCAGCAAAGTGGTATCTTTATTGTTTGCTGCAATCTGTATTCCTTTTGAAATAAACTCTTTAGCCTCTTCCCTTTTATCTCCCGAATAGTTCACCTGCATAGCAGCTAACATATATGCTTCTGTCAGACGAGGGGATTGTTGTTGCTCATAACAACGAAGTGTATAATGAATCAGCGAATCATTCACCATATTCCGTCCCTGTCGTTGATGCAGCCGGGTGATCCACCAGCCATATTCCGCCCGAAGGCTATCCGAGAGTTCGGACGGAATGACCTGCTCTTCCAGTATCATCGCCAGGCTGTCCGGATTTTCCCGCAGCAGACGTTCAGCCAGACCTTCATCCGGAAAGAAAGCCTCCTGCCGTCCCCACTGACAGGAAGGTAAAAGGACAGTAAAGAACAAGATCAGACAGCAGATGTATTTCATACGAGCGTTATTATAAAGGCTACAAAGATAATGATAATACCCCGGCAAAAGAAGCCTGTGAATAAAGTCTGATCGGTTTACCTCAAAAATATCATTATAATTATTTCATAATAAGCATATTATAACTACATTTATACTATTGTAGCGAAAGTTACAGTAATATTGACTACACCATCTTTCACTCCGAAAGATTTACTGGCTTTTTATACAGTAACCGGAGGTGTTGCACGGTATATAGAACTATTAATCAGGAGCAAAGCTTTTATAAAAGAGAAAATACTAAATACAGAAGCGCAGTAGAAATATCACATGTAAGGATTGATTAAAACCCTTACACAATTACGAAGACACAAAAGTAATACGATAACATCGTAATTCATTAAAAAGTCGTATATTGCACCCCGTAGCAACAATACAAACATCAATACGGCAAAACGATGAAGAATAAATTTCAAACATGGACGGCGGTAACCATGATAACGGTCCTGTTCGCCTGCGACAATAAGTCCGGACAAATAAATTATTTAGAAGAAACCCCGGTAGTAGCAACACGCACACTAATTGACGGGGAAGAGATGATTGAGTTGGATCCTGCGCTGCTGAAAGATACGATGGTAATTCCGCTAAGTTACTTTACGGAAGAACTTCAGATCATCAAACTCGACGGGAAAGACGAAGCACTGACAGGCGCTCCCTATGCGTATGTTTCAGATAATTATATTATGACGGGAATGTCGGGAAATACACCTTTCAAGCTTTTCGACAGACAAGGTAACTATTTGGCGAATGTCGGGAGCATCGGACAGGGACCCGGAGAGTATCGGTCGGTATATGCCGCAAAGATCGACGAGGCAAGCCAACGTATCTACATGTTGCCCTTTTTCGGCAGTCAACTGTTGGCATACGATTTCGAAGGAAAGGCCTGCCCCTCCATCCCGTTGGCACATGAAAGGGTAGTTGGAAAATTCGCATTGCGCGGTGATACGTTGCTGGTACTCGCCTCACCACAACCCAAAAACTTCACCTCGTGCGTCTGGACGCAGGATTTAGATGGAAACCTGATTCACGAGTTTCCTACCGAACGGTTAGACTTCGACTTCCGGGGTGTGACGGTCGTTTCAAACCAAAATGAAGATAAGCATGTAGATCTAAGCTTCTGGCTACCGAATGCCCGGCTGGATTCGCTTTACGAAGTAAATCTTGAAAAAGGCAAGCTGATCCCCCGCTTCACTGCCCATTTTAAGGGTGATGCGCTGAAACCACATATGTATGGCGAACTTCCCGGCTATTTCGTAGGGGAAGCCATGGGCCAATGGTGGCAGTCGACCGAAGATAAAGACGGGAATATTCAGCAAAGATTGGCAGATGACGCTCCGGCCTACTATATCGTAGATAAGCAAACATTGAAGGGAGCCTTCTATGCAATAGAAAACGATTTTCTCGGTGGAGAACGTTTGGAGAATCCCCTTGCATTGGAAGATGGCTGCTACACAACTTGCCTAGATCCCGGTGAACTGTCAGATCAGCTAGAAAAAGCCCTTCGATCCGACCGCCTTTCTGAACAGCTACGGAAACACCTTACCAAAGTGCAAGCAGACATCACAGAAAATGATAACAACTATATCCTTTACGCCAAGCTGAAACAGCGGTAAGTCTGCTCCCGGTAGTGTGTAGGCATTCGGCCAACGAACAAATACACGAAGGAAAGGAAAAAATCATTCTCATGAATGGCTTATATCATATACTTTTCTTTATCTTTGCAAAGATATGAAATACCATTTTTTCATAGTCTGCTTTTTAGCCGGAATAAATCTGTTATTCTCCTGTTCGCCAAACGTATCTTATCCCGAAGCAATGCAAAAGGCCATACGTTGTATCGAGCAAAATCCGGATAGTGCCCTTACATATCTTTCTTCGCTCGACTCCGTCATCCGGTACGAGCCAGAAGAGACAGAAATGTACCACGGATTACTTACAACTAAAGCTAAAGACAAAATGTATATTATACATAAGTCCGATTCGCTGATGAGAAAAATAGTTCATTTTTACGACTCCTTTGGCGATAAAGAAAAATTAATGGAAGCTTATTATTATTTAGGCTCCATTTACCGGGATATAAAAGACATACCACAGGCGATAACAGCTTTTCAACAGGCAGTTGATGCAGGAAGGAATAGCCAGCAATATCTTATTTTAGCTCAGATTCATACACAGATGGGGACTTTATTTGCCTATCAGTCATTGTATGAGGATGCCTTGAAAGTATATAAAAAATCGTATATTTATTATCTAAAACAAAAAGATGAGTTAGGACTTATCTACGCTTTACGAAATCAAGGACGAATGTACGAATCTATGAGCCAACCTGATAGTACAATACATTACTATCAGGAAGCCTATGAGAAAGCTCTTAACTTTAATGATCAAAAGGTAATCAATTCCATATCAAAAGAATTTGGAAATGTTTATCTTGATTTAGGAAAACCTTCTCAGGCAATGAAGTTATTTTATTCCATCCCCGAACAAAAAGATGATGCTATCTATTTATATGGATTAGGTTCTGCTTACTTATTAACGAACCAATTCGATTCAACCCAATATTACTATCTGGAAGCATTAAAAGAAGGAAAAAAGAATCAAAACATTTACTTGATAAGTTCCATATACAAAGCATTAGCAACAATAGAAGCCCAAAAAAGTTATTATTCATCTGCTTTTAATTACGTACAGAAAAGCCTGGATCTAGAAGATTCTATCAAAAAAACAACTCGCACAGAAGCCATTGGTAAAATACAATCTCTTTATAATTATCGGCACACCGAACATGAGAATCAACAATTATTGTTAAAAAACAAAGAGACACAGATATACATTTATTTGCTGATTATTGCATTGCTACTAATAGTTGGGATTACAGCTCTCTATATCAACTATACAAAAAAACAAAAACGCATTGCAAAAGAACAAACAAATAGACTAGATCAGCAGAAAAAAGAACAACATAAATATAGCCAAGAGTGTCTACAAAAGAATAGAAAAAAAATAATAGAAATAAAAAAAATGCTTCAACAAGCAAATGAAGAAAAAGAGAAGAAGAGTTGCTATCAGATCCAGGCTCAAAAAAAATTGCAAAAAATACCAACTTTAAAAAGTCAATTAACTTTATTCGAAAAAAAACTATTGGAAGCTCAAAAAGAAATATTGATATTATCGAACAACTTAATAGAGGCAAAAAAATATGAAGCACTAATATTAAAAAACACCTTTGAAAATTCATCTATATACAAACGATTTCACGAAGCATCCTGTGAAGATAACTCGACGAAAATTAATAAAGAAGACTGGGACATTTTAAGACACGAAATTGATAAAGCATATAATAATTTCACAGATCGAATAAAAACATTGTATCCACCAATAACAGAACAAGAACTTCATATATGTTATCTGATCAAAACAAATATTACTCCTACTGGAATGGCAGAAATCCTTTGTCTTTCTACATCTGCTATCAGCAATGGGCGTGCCCGTATGTATAAAAAGATATACAAAACAGATGGCAGAGGAGAATTACTCGACAAACTAATCCTTGATTTTTAAAGTTAAAAAAATCTTTCACTAGTGTCTGGAGAAATATTACCAGATTATATTAGAATTTTAATACGATCAAACAATTTGCATATGGGAATTTTCTCGAAAAGAACCAATCCAATGGCATTAGAAATAATATAAAGACTTTGTTCTAGACAAGTCATTAAACAAGAAACGGTATACTGTTCCTCAAAGAATCGGATTATGCCGAGCTGAACAATTGTACCCATTACCGGACAGGCTACTAATTTTGTTTATTCATGTTATTTTCTATTTCTGTCAAAGCCTTAGTAAGATAATAACCGGATGATATTTTTTTATTGATATTTTTTATATTTTCTCTCATCTGATCATAGGTCTCCGCTGAGATAGAGGGTAATATAGAATCTAATTCATCCAACGAGTTAATGCAGATCCCTATTTGATTATTTGTGACAAAAGAAGCTAAAGCAGCTTCTTTCCATATGATTAAAGGGAGATTACATTTGATATATAAAGATACTTTGTGAGGATTGTTAATCTTTAAATATTCTCCATAATTGCCCGAACAAATTGAAATACTATCTCCATCCCATATTAATCCAAAATGAGCACACACATCTTCAATAAGTTGTTCAGATGGTACGAATCCATTGTAATTGAAATGTTCTTTGTTAGTTATTTTATTGTTATCAAAGCCATTGCCATAAAGTTCAAATTGCCATTCAGATATAATATGCTCCATTTTATACAGAAATTTATTTTTTTTGTAACCTAAACTTCCTGCATATATTACTCTGATTGGAGAGGTTTTGATCTTTATATTTTTGTTGTTTTTAGAAGAGGATAGATAGTCAAATATTTCTAGTTCTATTATTGTTTTTTTGAGCTTTTGGGTCTGTAACCAATTTTTCATATTACAATTATGTGCGACTAAACAATCTGAATTATTTAATCGCTTAATTTCTTTTTTGGCAGATATTTTTTTTCTTCTGAAAGTGCCAAGATCATGAATTATTGTGATAACTTTTCCCCCTTTAGCATGAGTAATATGACAAATGAATGTGTAATATTTTTTGAAAGGATACTGAAGTACTATACAGTCGTTTTTTGAGATAGTAAAAAATACTTTTAATACACCGATTAAAGTCATTATAAATCCAATGACTTTATTTGAATAATGTGTTTGTGCTAACCCTGCATTTTTGTATCCAAGATTAGCGAGAATGGTTTCTATGTCAGTTTTTGCCTTGTTACCAGCACTGTTTATTTCGTTGTAATTTTTAGATAAATAGAATTTTCTCATAGGATTGTTATATTAATAGTTCTTTTTTTGCAAGTGAAATAGCTTCTGCAATTGTATCATCCATATCAAAATAGGCATATTGCCCTAGTCTTCCTCCAAAAATAACATTGGAAGTATTTGCTGCAAGATTCTTATATTGGTTTAAACGTGTTGAATTCTTTTCATCATTTATGGGATAATACGGTTCTTCTGATGATGTATATTCCAATGGATATTCTTTTGTTATTATTGTTGTCGCCTGCTTTCCGAATTCAAAATGTTTATGCTCTATGATTCGTGTATATGGAATTTTAGCTTCATTGTAATTAACAACGGCATTCCCTTGATAGTCTTTAATATTCAAATGTATATGTTCAAATCTCAAACTTCTGTAATCCAGTTTACCATATATGAAATCAAAATATTCGTCAATACACCCTGTAAAGAGTATTTTTTTTGCAATACTATGAAAATAATGTTTATTATCGAAATAGTCTGTTTGTGTATATGTCTGTATATTGTTTAACAGATTGTTAATTAGTTGGCTATATCCGTCTTTGGGGATGCCTTGATAAAGATCATTGAAATAATTATTATTGTATGTAAAGCGGATTGGGACTCTTTTTATTATGGAGGCTGGTAATTTGTTGGCAGGACGTCCCCATTGTTTTTCTGTATACTCTTTAATTAAGGTATAATATATATCATCACCACATAGTTTTAAAGCCTGTTCTTCCAGATTGGATGGCTGAGTTATCTCTTTATATTTTTTGCATTGTTCCTGGATTTTATTTTTTGCATCTTCAGGAGTAATGACATTCCAAAGCTTGTTAAAGGTATTCATATTGAAAGGAAGATTGTATATATTTCCTTTATAATTGGCGAGAGGAGAGTTTATAAAATTGTTGAAACTGCAAAATCTATTTATATATCGCCAGACATCTTCATTATCTGTATGAAATATATGTGCTCCATATAAATGGATTTTTATTCCATCTTCCTCTTTTGTATATATATTTCCTCCTATATGATTACGCTTTTCTATAACAAGACATTTTTTTCCGTATTCATTCATTATTTGAGCGAATACAGATCCAAATAATCCGGATCCGACAATTAGATAATCGTACATGAAAATGAAATTGAGATTGTTTATAAAATAATAACCTTGTATATTCTGTTTATTTTAATTGAATAGAGAGTTTGGGTAACAATATATTCCTAGCTGATAAAGTTTTGCTCCTGCTTTTCCGTAAATGCCGTGCATTTGGAAGCCAGAAACTCCAAACTCCAACTCTGTTCGGTTTGCTCCTCCGGGACCACCAAATACATGGACTTTGTCGAGATTGGTAGTAAAAGCAACATAATCAATTTTAGTACCACTATGTACTTCAATTTTTTTGATATATTCATTACTACTAAGGAACATCCATGATTCTGCTCCACCATTACCCCCGAATTGTGGAGAATTTGTGAATTTATCATTATCGCTAACCCAATATAATTGAATAGCATCAATAACGGCTCCATGCCTTACTTTAATGGCATTGATTTTCTTCCATTTTTCTCCGTTATATATAACTGCCGGAGCATCAAAAGCGACGCCGCTGTCACTACCCCATGGACCAAAAGCTGCAGCATCAGAAGATTTTGTTCTTATATTATCCATAGGTTCTTCGGTGCTGACCGATTTTAAATATTCTATTTCTTTTGAATAATCCGGTCTGTTGTTATTATAATATACAGTTTTCCCTTCATACTTTTTTGCTAGTGTAGCTTCAAAAGAAGCTAAATCCGTTGTATTATCTGTGATAGCATTCTCTTGTTCATTATTACAAGATACCAATAAGCAACAGATACCTATCGCTAATGTTGAAATAATATACTTCATGTGTATTTGTTTTTTAATTAGTTATATATGAATTTACAAGGTTATTTTTATTTGTAAGTGGCAGTAGTATATGGTAATTTGAAAGATAAAATCTTAACAAGTCTTATTTCGTTAAATACCAACTTATTGGTTTGTTGTTCTTTGTCAATATTACCTGATAATAGCCGTTCGGTATATCTGATAGAGGGATAATTTGTTCCTTTTCAGCTGGAATGGATATCATATCGATATAGATTGTTCTACCATTTGGATCGATTATTTGAATATCAATATTATCCCATTGTTTATCGGAATAAATATGTAGGTTGTTTTTTTCTATGGTTAAGAAGAGAGTTACTGATCGCCTATCCATAGAATCCCAAGTTGCTTCATGCGCATCTATTTTTGTGATAAGCAAAAGAAAGAAAAAGCATACTGTCAATAAAGTCTTTATAGTCATCTTTCCCATTAATTTAAATTTGTTATTGTTTATGATGACAAAAGTAAGACTGAATATCTACAGAGCAGGAGAAATTGAATTTACAATTGGTGTAAATTGAGTTTACAATTTATAAAGAATTTGTACCAGTGTCCGGATAAATATTCCAGACTATTAATTAATAAAGTTGTATTTCAATGATTTAAGGATACATAGAGTTTAAACGTCTTTACAAAATGTCCAGCCGCAGAATGCATTTTTTGTGCCCAAGCTAAAGACAATATAGCTTATGAGGTCAAAGAAGAGCATGAGGTTGATTCTTTCACCGGGTTTATCTGTAATCAAGCCATTATGCTTACAGGATAGAATAAGGCTGGGTGTATGAAGGTTTTGAATTAATAATCCCACAAAGTATCTTTACATATCCTTACTCCTTCGCGGCCAACACATAAACCCTGTGCGTTTTATATCCCATCTCACGGATGATACCTTCTTCCAAAAACTGTTTCAGCTCTTTGCCTGCCCGGTAACGAGTACAGTTGTTCAACTCGGCATAATCCGATTCATTGATGCTTTCATGCTTGCGGATATATTCCAACATCTTTTCTTTCCGGGTTTCGATGGGTTCGGAAGAAATATTTTCTCTTTTTACTTTCTTAGGACGTTCTTCTTTAACCATCTCCTTCAAACGGTTGGAACAGCGAAAATTTACCCCGTCGACAGAAACACTAAACCTGATTTTTCCGTTTTTCTCGGAAATTTTCCGGGTACGCAACGCCGGGGAGAAATGTCCGATCCCCTCCAACTCGATACTATATCCGTAGCCGAGTTCCCTGCCCATATATACGGTCAATGCTTCCAGCACACCTTTTATATCGGCCGAATTAACTGTACAGGCATCCGAGAGATCTCTGCATATCTCTTCAAGACCTTTTGTTCCTCTCGAAACAAGACGTGCATGTTCTAACGTATCTTTACTCCCTTTAGGCCGGGGAGTCTTATAAACACTGAATTTGATACTCATAGGTAATTAGATTTAAAAGGTTACGTACGGTGTCTTTTGGGATGCCATACTGTATTAAATTTTATGCCTTACAAACTTATTGCCGACAGCCATCAGTAATATAACTGATAGCTGTCGGCAAAATTACTGATGGCTATCGATAATCTTATCGAAACCAATCGGCAATCAGTTTGTTGCGGTACAAATATACGAAGGAAAGGGATAAATTATTCTATATAACCAACATTATACATTATAATACTCTTCCCATCCTTTGCGTGGCGGCTGTCCGCTCAGCATCTGGTTGGCGAAGCTGTCGTTGACGATCTCTTTGGTGGTGCGGTCGAGAACTAACTTACGGTTCAGGCGCTGTGCCAATACACCCAGGCAGAATACCTGGCTCAGCGGACCGGCGATAGAGAACGGTGAACGAGGCTTTTCCTTGCCCTGGCAAGCCAACAAGAAGTTCGCGTAATGGTTGGAAGGACTCTTCTGGTATTCGGGAAGGGTCGGATTCATTTCCTTGGCAATCTTATCAGGGATGACAGACAATGTACTGCCATGAGAACCTCCTTTGAATGTCAGCGTCTTTGTATAAATTTCCTTACCCGGATTCAGTTTCATCAATTGCAGTTTGCCACCGGCTACAGTCGGAATATTCGGGTCGACATCCGAAGAACCGAAGTTCTCAGGAACAGGAGGTATATTATCCAGACCATCGTACCAGGTAACATCTATTCCCGGCATATCGCCTCTTTCGGGGAATTTGAACAGGATAGTCGACGACATCGGGAAGAAGAATTTATTATGATCTTTCAGATACAACGGGTTGATCTCTGTTGGCAATCCCATATCCAGGAATTCGTGTGCCGTATCCAGAATATGTGCACCCCAGTCACCCAGCGCACCCATACCGAAGTCATACCAGCAACGCCATTGTCCCATATGATAATCATGGTTATAGTCATGATGCTGCACTACCCCCAGCCAGGTATCCCAATCCATTGTTTCAGGAATCGGTTCTCCCATCGGCATATGCTTGATATTCGGATTCCATCCGTGCCAGCGACGCGGAGAGTTCATATGAGCGGTGATAGCTGTTACATCCTTTATCAGACCAGCTTCTTTCCATGCCTTGAACTGGAAATAATTGGCTTCGGAATGTCCCTGGTTACCCATCTGTGTGACCACGCCATATTTCTTTTCACCGCGCATCATCAGTTCTATTTCCTGGAAAGTACGAGCCATCGGTTTTTCAACATATACATGTTTGCCGTGGGCCATTGCCTCGATTGTGATCGGGAAATGGGCATGATCGGGAACCCCCACTGTCACAGCATCGATCTTATCCGCCATCTGATCGAACATCTTACGGAAATCCTGATAACGGGGAACTTTCGGGAACATGGAGATCAGTTCCTGCGTATGCTTTGCCCCCATATCCACATCGCAAAGGGCTACAACATTACACAATCCGGTCTTATACAATTCCTTGGCAATTTCACCACCCCGGTTACCAATGCCAATAAATGCGATATTAACTTTCTCGTTCGCACTAACGAACGGTACACCCGGCATTGCACCAGCCTTCGAAGGGATCCAAAACGAAGGTATTGCAGTAGCTGCCGATAATGCCAATGCCCGTTTCAGGAACGAGCGACGTGAGATGTCTTCTGATTTCATGGTATTCTATTTAGATAATTAATTATTGTCTGCGCAAACATTAAAAACATCAACTTCGCAAAAATAGATATTTTTTGTTGATTTGAAAGGAATTAAGACAGAAAGTTCATTAATTATCCGAAAACTTTACCAAGCATTATTCACTGTATGGTCAGCCAGTACCGTTTCCACCATCTTTCTGTAAACCTCGACACCCGTTGCTATATTCCTGGAAGCATCGGCACTTCCCATGCCATAAACCACCAATGGCGTCTGCCAGGTCATTCCGGCATGTATTGCACATCCCTGATAAGGACGCAGAAGTTCATCCATTGTGAAACAATTCCTGCCTCCGCTACGGTAAGCGGCATACTCCGAACCTGTTGTTGTGACGATCTGCAACGGTTTACCGGCTACAGCTGGTGTCTTTGCCAGGGAAGTAAAGACCTCGTCCAGCCATCTTTTCAACAGCGAAGGCGCTGACATCCAGTGAAAAGGGAACTGAAAGACCACCATGGAAGCATCGGATATAATCGTGCTCCACACATTTACATCAAAAGACTGATCCTGATATTCATACAGATCGTATACCATCACGCCATCGATATCTTTTACCGCATCGGCTAAAGCCTTGTTAGCCTGTGATTCTTTCAGATTGGGATGAGCCAAAAGAATTACCACTTTTTTTGAAACGTCATTCATACTATTGTGTTTTATAATGTAAAATCGTATTAAAACATAAGCTTTCACAAAGCTAAACAAATCCATGAAAATACATCAGGGAGATTTAGATTAAAATTACCACCATTATCTAAATAACAATTGATTACATAAAAAAGCATTTCAGCGGGAGAGAAAAACACCAGATAACAAAATATTTAACATATTGAAACATTAAAAAAAGGCTTGACTCTGCAAATTAAAAATTAAGGCAAACAAATGAACTGTAAATATATAGTCAGCATTTTACATTTTTCTAAATGATATTGTTCTAGTAGAACTAATTCATAATATCTATCAAAAAATAGATTAGCAGTTAACATTTCATTTCCGACCTCATTTTTTTTATAATTAATTACAACTAATTTGTGACAAATTTAACCCTTTTAGCACACACAAGCATCTTGTTAACTAATTTAAAATAGATTTATTCTATTTTAAGCAATGTAGCATACTTTCTTTTTGACATAATTCCATAGTTCTACTAGAACTATGATAATAATTTAATTGATGCTGAAACACATTATACACACATCTATTTTTACTTATAAATCAAACGCTTATGTCTAAAAAATTGAAATTTCCAAGCTTGATTTTGCTTGCCGGTGCATTAGCAACTCCGACAGGAGTCTACGCCGACGTATTGCCCGACAGGCAAAGTGTAAACATTTCCCAACAGAGTGGGAAAGTAACCGGAGTCGTAGAAGACGCATTAGGTCCGGTAATTGGAGCTTCTGTGGTAATCAAAGGCACCACTAATGGTATTATGACTGATCTTGACGGTAAATTTACACTGGATAACGTCAAAAAAGGTCAAGTCCTGCAAATCTCTTTTGTCGGATACAAAACAAAAGAAATCGCCTACACGGGACAAACGACAATGAAAATTCTTCTGGAAGAAGATTCACAAGCCCTGGATGAAGTTGTGGTAACAGCCCTGGGTATGTCGCGTGACAAAAAATCACTGGGTTACGCCATGACAGAACTGAAAGGAGATGAAATCGCCAAAGTAAACTCTCCTAACCCGATCAATGGTTTGCAAGGTAAAGTTGCCGGTGTACAAATTAACATGGGTAACTCCGGTCCGCAATCTTCACAACGCATCATCATCCGTGGTAACACCTCATTGGGCGGTAACAACCAGCCTATATTCGTTATCGACGGTATTATCATCGACAATGAAGTAACAAAAACGGGAGCAGGGCAAGACTGGGGTAATGACCTGAAGAACCTGAATGCCGATGACTTCGAATCAATGTCCGTATTGAAAGGTGCTGCCGCAACCGCTTTGTACGGTTCACGTGCCTCCAACGGTGTGATCCTGATCACAACCAAAAAAGGTCGCAAAGGAGAAGGTATAGGCGTTTCCGTTTCACATACGCAGCAGTGGGAAAATATCTATGCCACCCCCGACTTGCAGAACGAATTCGGTTCGGGTTCATCGCCGGTATGGGCATTGAATGACGACGGGTCTGAAAACCGATACACCTCGGCCGGCCGTAGCTTCGGACCTCGTTTCGACGGCAAGCCGTTTTATGTAGACGGACAGGAAATGGTCTATTCCGCCAAAGACAATAACCTGAAGAACCTTTACCAGACAGGCCATTACATGAATACCAACGTGGCCCTGCAAGGTGGTTCCGAAAAAAGCGCTTTCCGTTTTTCTTATTCGAATTTGCAATCGGAAGGTCTGACATTCAATAACGAATTCAATCGTAATTCATTCAGCTTAAACGCATCGCATGATATCAGCTCCCGCCTGAAAGCGGAAGGAGGATTCTCGTACATCGAATCGACGGCACAGAACCCGACTGTACAGGGCGGCGCAGGCTCTCCGATCTACGACTTCATGTACAGCATCGCCCGTGAATATGATACGGACTACTGGCTGAATAACAAAAATTATATCAGTCCGGCCGGCGACGGTTATAACTCACAGGACCCGTATGGTTATTCCAAAACGATTTATGACTATCTGGAAAACATCTATACACAGGACGAAATGAGTGTACGTGCATACCTCAACCTGGATTTGAAACTATTGGATTGGTTGTCTTTGAAAGTGAAAGGCGATATCTATAAACTCTACACCACCAACGAATCGAAAGTAATGGCTACAGGTGCCAGTAACTACGACGGTGCTGCTTACAAGATTCATGAAAACAAGAAAGACCAGTACAAAATTACCGGTATGATTACAGCCAACCATTCGTTCGACGACTTCAATATCAGCGGTAGCGTGGCTGTTGAACAATGGGATACGAAGAGCGGCTATCATAAAACCGACTCAAAGAACGGTTTGCGCGTGCCCGGCTTGTTCGACATGACAAACTCGGTCGAAAGAGCGACCACCGAAGTAAGATACAATACTAGCAGAAAGCGTATCAACTCTATCTATGCTTTTGCCAACATGGACTATAAAGGTGTTTACTTCCTGGATATTACCGGACGTAACGACTGGTCGTCTGCCCTGATCTACGAAAACGGAACGGGACATACCTCTTACTTCTACCCCTCTGTAGGTGCTTCCTGGTTGTTTGCCGAAGGCTTGCGCGATGCAATTCCCGAATTTATCTCTTTCGGTAAACTGAGAGCATCTTACGCTATCGTAGGTAATGACTGTGCTCCTTACCTGACAACAGGTACCGGCTATTATGCATTCGATAATACGTTCGACAACCAGATCAACGGCGGTACGTATCCGTATTATAAATTTGACAAAGATGAATTGCCCAACCTGAATCTGAAGCCGGAGAAACAGCATTCAATCGAGATCGGTCTGGATATGCGTTTCCTGAAAAACCGTCTCGGCTTCGACTTTGCATGGTATAAGACAAATACGAAGAACCAGATCCTGGCATTGCCGATCGCCTCTGAATCCGGTGTTTCAAAACGTTGGATCAACGCCGGTGATATCCAGAATAAAGGTATCGAGTTATTGATCACCGGTACTCCGATCGAAACGAAGGACTGGCGCTGGGACTTGTCTTTCAACCTGACACGCAACAGGAACAAGATCGTTTCTTTGTTTGAAGGAGTTGAGAAATATCAACTAGTAGGAGGAGGTACAGATACACAGGCATGGGCTACCGTAGGTGGTGCTTATGGTGACATCTATACATCTTATGCTTATACACTCAATGATAAAGGAGAAAAGCTGTTGAATGCAGACGGTTCTTATCCGCGTTCGAACAAAAGCGAAAAAATCGGTTCTTTGCAACCGAAGTTCTTGTGGGGTGCCAATACATCGGTAAGCTGGAAAGGCATCACGCTGAATGCCGTCATCGATGCCCGTTTTGGTGGAGACATCTTCTCGGCAAGTTATTACTATGGAATGAACTCCGGTAACATCAAGTCTTCACTGGCCGGTCGCGACACACAATACGGCGGGCTGCCCCGTACTTTGTCCGACGGAAGAACCGTTAACGACGGTGTCATTCCGGAAGGCGTATTTATGCCCGGCACAGAGATTAAAGGAGTAGACGTTTCCGGCATGAGTTATCAGGCAGCTTACGAGCAAGGCTTGGTCGATCCGCTGTCGGCTTACAAATATTACGACAATGTGTACAGCTGGTCAGGCGGTATACGTTCGGAAGGTATCCACAAATGTTCCTGGGTCGCCTTGCGCGAACTTTCAGTACAGTGGCAGTTACCTAAAAAATGGGTGAACAAAGCCTACATCCAGAATGCAAGCGTCGGCCTGATGGCCCGTAACCTGGGATTCCTGTACAACAGTCTGCCGGACAATATCCACCCGGAAGGATTGAACACATCTTACAGTTCTGAATACATGGAAAGTGGTGGTGCCGTGTTCTCACGCAACATTGGTTTCAGCGTGAATGTTTCGTTCTAATAACTTATATACAATAAAACAAGATGAAAAAAATTAAATATTATATTTTCGGAGCATTGGCTTCCATGGTTGCACTGACCTCCTGCGATGCCGATTTCGTCGAAATCAACAAGAATCCTGATACAGTCTACGAGGTTGACCCGGAAGTATTCCTCTATCAGATTGAAAATGTAATGTGCAACGCCGGCGAAACATGGGCCGATTCATACGCTTGCCGCCTGAGATGGATGCAGTATTGTGCCGGAATCTGGGGATATAGCACAACCAACTTCACCGAATGTGCCGGTTGGGCCGGAACATTATACAGCAACTATGTAAATGCCGGTAAGTATGCCCGCCATATTCCTTATTACGTCAAGACCAATATGCCGGAACAGGAAGCTGCCTACAGCGACTTGACCGAGGTAGCCCGCATCCTCTTGATTACAAAAGGTATCCAGGCTTCCGACACATATGGTTCTTTGGTTTACACCGACGGTTGGGGTACACGCAACGGCAATGTGGAAATTCTTGAACCGGCTTTCCAAACCCAGGAAGAGTTGTTTACGATCTGGAACCAGGAGCTGAAAGAAGCTGCCAACAAACTGGCAACGTCTACCAATCAGGTAACTTTCAAAAATTATGACCTGGCTTATAGCGGCGATATGTCGAAATGGGTGAAGGCAGCCAATGCCGTTCGTCTGCGTATTGCCCTGAGATTATTGAAACAAAAACCGGAAGAAGCAAAAGCCATTGCTCGCGAAGTGCTGTCTTCGGGCAACATATTCAGTAGCATCGACGATAGCTTTATCCTTTATTTCGATAATTACTGGACCACATTGGGTGACTGGCACTCTGTGATCGACATGGACCGTGCATCTTCTGCATTCATGGCTTACTTACTGAAATATAACGACCCGAGAAAACGCCTGTTTTTCCAGATCAACAATTTGACTCCGGAGAATGTAGCCGAGTTCAATGCCAAAGAAACAACAACTCCTGCACAAGTCATACCGACCCATCTGGGACGTTGGTGCGGTGGTAGCGTAAGCTATGATAAATGGGCTACTGACTCTTGCCGTACATCACGTTATCTGGACGACATCGACATGCGCCCGATGAACAGACCTCAAACTCGTCTGTGGAAAGGTGCACAAGACAACGGTAGTGCCGGCGGCTGGATTCCTCTGGTAACATATGCTGATTTCTGTTTCATGGCTTCCGAATTTACACTGGAAGGCGTAGCCAACGGCAAAACGGCTCAGGAATGGTATGAAGAAGGAGTAAAATCGTCTTTGAGACAATGGAGTAAAATTGCAGATTATTGTAAAATCAATGACTACGAAGCTGTCACAGAAGATGAAATCGACGCTTTCCTGGCACAGGATGGTATTGCCTGGAACAGCGCCATGGCCAAAGAGCAGATTTACTGCCAGACTTGGGTAGAACATTTCAAAAACAACAATGAATCATGGGCTATGTACAAACGTACCAATTATCCGAGTACAACATCCATGTTGGTTACCTGGGAACCGATCAATGTATACGGAGAATTGCAGCAAGTACCGCGCCGTAAAAAATTCACCATGCCGGCTGAAGGTTCTGCCAACTATGCAAATCAGGTAAAACGCCTTGAAGACATGCAAAAAGAATCGAACTTCGGTCGTTTGGACAGCGAGTTCGGCCGTATCTGGTGGGACAAAGAATAAACCCAAAACTAATTTTTCAATATAATTTTTGATGGTGAAGGGTGGCCGTGACGGTCACCCTTCTTTGTATGTATTAACGAATAAGCCGCTGGAAATGCTGTAACTTACAGAAAAAATCATTTACTTTGCAGGTTGATAATAATTACATATAGTTATGGCACAAGAAGATGTTTTCAAGAAATTAGTTTCACACTGTAAAGAATACGGATTTGTATTTCCCTCTTCAGAAATATATGACGGTTTGGGAGCAGTATATGATTACGGACAGTATGGCGTAGAGCTGAAAAACAATATAAAGAAATACTGGTGGGACAGCATGACGCTGCTTCATGAAAATGTGGTAGGTCTCGACTCCGCTATTTTTATGCACCCGACCATCTGGAAAGCATCCGGCCATGTGGACGCGTTCAACGACCCTTTGATCGACAACAAGGATTCAAAGAAACGGTATCGCGCCGACGTACTGATCGAAGATTACCTGGCTAAGATCGACGAGAAAATACAGAAAGAAGTAGACAAGGCCGCTAAAAAATTCGGCGAAGCATTCGATGAAGCACAATTCCGTGCAACCAACGGCCGCGTATTGGAACACCAGGCTAAACGCGACGAGATACATACCCGTTTCGCTAAAGCACTGAACGATTCCAACTTCGAAGACCTCCGTCAGATCATTATCGACTGCGAAATAGCATGTCCGATCTCCGGAACACGCAACTGGACGGAAGTTCGCCAGTTCAACCTGATGTTCTCCACAGAAATGGGTTCTACTGCCGATGGCGCTTCCAAGATATATCTGCGTCCGGAAACGGCACAGGGTATTTTCGTTAACTTCCTCAACGTACAGAAGACCGGCCGTATGAAGATTCCTTTCGGTATCGCCCAGATCGGTAAAGCGTTCCGTAACGAGATCGTTGCCCGTCAATTTATCTTCCGTATGCGTGAGTTCGAACAGATGGAAATGCAGTTCTTTGTTCGTCCGGGCGAAGAAATGGAATGGTTCAAGATGTGGAAGTCTACCCGCTTGAAATGGCATAAGGCTATGGGATTAGGTGATGAAAAATATCGTTACCACGATCACGAAAAACTCGCCCACTATGCCAATGCCGCTACCGACATCGAATATGAAATGCCGTTCGGTTTCAAGGAAGTGGAAGGTATCCATAGCCGTACAGACTTCGACCTGAGCCAGCACGAAAAGTTCTCAGGAAAGAAAATACAATATTTCGATCCGGAATTAAATAAAAGCTATACTCCGTACGTTATTGAAACATCTATCGGTGTTGACCGCGTATTCCTGAGCGTTATGGCAGGTTCATACTGCGAAGAGACACTTGAAAACGGTGAAACACGCGTTGTTTTGAAATTGCCGGCAGCCCTGGCTCCTATCAAACTCGCCGTATTGCCGCTGGTGAAAAAAGACGGGCTTCCTGAAAAGGCTGAAGAGATCGTCAACATGCTGAAGTTCGACTTCCGTTGCCAGTATGATGAAAAAGACTCTATCGGTAAACGTTACCGCCGTCAGGATGCTATTGGAACTCCGTACTGTATTACAGTTGACCATGATACTTTGAAGGATAATTGTGTAACGATTCGTTTCCGTGACACCATGGAACAGGAACGTGTAAGCATCGACAAGCTCCACGACATTATCTCTGAAAAGGTAAGCCTGAAGACTTTATTAAAAAAGATAACTGAATAATTAAATGAAGAAGTACCTGCAATTCGCGTTGATGATTTTTTGTATGTCTGCCATCTTTACCTCCTGTAAAGATGACGATGATAGTGATGATGTAGCCGTTGAAGCCTACAAGCTGGAAAACGAACAGGCTTTCGCGGCGAAGGCTAATGACCCGGATTTCTTTAAGGTAAGCATACAGGGAGCCGGTGATGATTTCATTTATGCTAAAAGGCTCAAGGAAGCAGATAAGCCTGAAATTCCAATCTATTACAACAGTCGTGTCACTGTTTATTACAAAGGATGGTTCCCCAATAGTGAGGACGGTGAATATTTCGACAAAAAAGAATTAGAAGACGGATCACCTTCCGAATGGGCAGTCAGTACAGCCTCCTCAAACTACAATAGTTACTATGGAACAGGAATTCCCAGTCCCATATCAGGATGGACTATCGCTCTACAAAATATGAAAGTAGGCGAGAAATGGGAAGTCTGGATTCCTCAAAGACTAGGTTATGGTTCGGTTGACAAAAAAGACAGCGCCGGGAATGTTACTATCCCTGCCTACTCTACTTTAGTTTTCGAAATTGAAGTAATAGAACGGACAGCCGAAGTTGCCGGTACAACTTAATCCGTTCTTATATAAAAGAAAAGGGAACATCAATCGACCTGATGTTCCCTTTTTTATTGTTTGTTAGTTTGATATAATAAGGCTCGCATAAAGCAAACCCCTATAAACAATTAAAGCCTGTCTCACGACAAGCCCTAACCAAACTTTGTTAACCTTAAATCTAATACTATTATGAAAAAACCACAGTACAAAGATAAGGCTGTAGAGGCCTTTTGTCAAGCCTTTTCAGACTAATAAACGTTAAGCAAAACACTCATTCCAGTCAAATTTTGTTATCGAACACAAAACTATATAGATTACAATCAAATTCTACTAAAATTAACAGCTGGAGAGTAACTTTTCCCCTCTTGAGAGGGGGCAGGGGGTGTGTTATAGTTACGCCTTAAAACGAGCTTTAACACACCCCTTAATCCCCTCTCCAGAGGGGAAACAGATACCATTATTTTACGAACTTCAAACATTCTGATTCCTGCACGGAAGTGACCGCCTGAACAAGAAACATGCCTTTTGGCAAATCAGCGATATTTATATCATAGCGGGCCTGCGGATATAAAGCCGGAAGTTTCTTGACCAACGTTCCCTGCGCCGAGTAAATGAAAAGACCTTTCAAGGTCTCTTCACTCTGAATGAACAAATGATCATCCTTCACCCAGCCTGTAATCTTTTTATCCGGTGCAGTAAGACCAGATATTCCGGTACCGGTACCTTTCTTCTCTATCTTATATAGTTTCACGCCATACTTGGGTAAGGATACAGGGATTTCTTCACCTTGCAATGACACATCCTGCCCGGTCCACAATTCCTTAATCCCTTTTACATCGGAAGAGGCGATTCCCAGTCTCGACAATTTTATATTTTCCGAGAAAGCCAGGTCTTTATAATTAAAAGCAGCGACATACAAATAATCTTCCGTATCCAGCATAAAGAGATTCTCGCCGCGGTTACGTCCCCAACTATTCTTTCCCGAAGCCTTTGCCCCTTCTACCGGATAAAAAGATTTACCGATACGGGCAATTTCGTTCACTTCCGCATTCGTTGCGAACTCCTCTGCTTTCTGGCGGGCTGCCAATTCCCCGACACATGTTCCCTTCTGGCTGAAGTTATCACCCAGGATATATGTCCCGGTAATCACACCGGAGGTAATACGCATACGATTCTCATCCTCGTTATAATCCTCTCTATGAAGCACCAGGTGGTCGGCATCATTAAAGTTATACACCTTGTCGAGCCACCAGCCATAAGAAAGGCCGTTCATTACATATTCCGTATCCTCTTTGGCTCCCCAGGCATCACAACTGATACGACGGGAATTGCCGTATTGGGCCGGAAATGCAGGTGCAATGGATAAAGCCATAAACAGATCGTCTCCGCACAATTCCGTCAGATATTTCATTCCGCTGTTGTAAGCCTGAACGCCGGTCGTTACATTCTTATCATAATAAGAGTCCGCTTCAAGGATCGCATTATTCAGGAAATCGAACTTGATATATTTATAACCTAAATCTTTAAATCGGTTGATGAAATAACTCATCCGCTGGCGGGTTCCGGGATGCGTGGGGTCCAGGGCACGGGAAGCGATCTTTTTAGGCTGTCCGTTTACATATAAATAGGCTTCCCCATATTTATAGTTACTTCCTTCCATCGTGCGGCTGCCGTTTTCCCCCCAGTCGGAGAAGGGAGCCCAGTAAATGCCGGGAACCTGTCCGTTGGCAACACATCGTTCGGCAAATGACTTCAACTGGGTATCGGTCAGATTATCCCAATAAGAATCGAGGATGACATAGGCCGTGCCGTCATTGGTAAAATTGTTCGGTTGCAGGTTCGTACTGATATAATCAGAGACATCCAGCACACCTTCGTAGTTCAGCTTCTCAGCCATGGCGCCCCAGCTGTTCCAACCGAAGATATTTCCTTTCGACCATTTACGGGGAGGTGCGATCAATGCATTGGCCTCGCCATAGGCTTCCAACCCTTCGCGCCAGTCGTCGAACATACCGATTAAGAGCTTCGGTGATTTCAGTTTAGTGCCGGAAATGCTGCCGTGAGCTTTTGCTCCGGTAGCATCTATATCGTGGGTCACGCGATGGCTTATGCCGCCAAAGCATTCGAGACGGTTTACCTTCTGGTTGCCGGAAGTGGAATAACGGACTCCTGTCTTCCAGGTATCGTGTTCTACCGAGCCGACTACCAGCCCTTCGCGGGTATCGCCACAGTAGAAAGAAGTAACTTCGAACGATACGGAGTCGACCGACAAGGCCAGGGAGGAATAGCCGATCCAGGCATCGTTATCGAAGGGGACGGATAACACGCGGTTGGAGGTATTCGTATTCAGGAAAGAGTTGACTGTTTCGGTAACAACCGGAGCGATATAATTACTCGACGTACCGGCTTCTGAAAGGATAAAAGCCTCTGTCAGAAAATAGCTTTTATCGGGATAGAAATAAAACAGCTGCTGCAGGGAAGGCGCTCCCTCCTGTCCGGCATAGGTAAATGTATATTTATGGCCGGCACCGAAAACGTCGTCGACAGCTTCTTCCGAGAAGGTCGGCTGACCGTATTCCGTACTGCGCAGCAGTTGGTCTTTATCTTTGGCCTGGACGAAGACACCCGCCAGGATTGTTTTTCCTTTATGGATAAAATCACAGGTTTTCGTATCGTTGTTATAAACGATCTTCCAGTCACCGGAAGTTATCGTCTGCTGGTCAGCCGCAAACGTTTCCCTCCCCATGAACAGGCTGATGAAACAAAAAAGCAGGGTAATTCTTAGTAAATTCTTTTTCATGATCCTTGTATATTAGTTTAATTCGGTTAGTAAATAAAACACCGGGCAAAGACATGCCTTCCCGGTGTTTTTCTTCTTACAATCTTTTCGCCATTACCGACTAGTGCTTAGTCGATTACAGTTTCCAAAACAGGAAACGGGGGCAGCCCTACTATTATCTGTAACCCGGGTTCTGATCGTCCTGCGTCATGTCCGGATTCTGTTCGATCTCTTCGTTAGGTATCGGATAACGGACATTATAATCCTGTATCGTACCCGAACGTTTCGCCCATTTATTGCGTTCCTTAATATACTCGACAAACTTGCCTGTACGGATCAGGTCAGCACGGCGCCAGTTCTCACCCAAAAACTCACGGATACGTTCATCCAATATCTTTGTACGGAAAACATCTTGCGACATGCCTGCATCCCATTTCTTATCAGCCGGGATACTAAAGCCCCACGCACGATTACGCACTTCGTTTACCTTTTCGACAGCCTGCCCAGTTTGTCCCAATTCATTCAGACATTCAGCATAACTGAGAAGCACATCGGCATAACGGATAGCCGGGATATTCTTACCCGAGTTCCACATATTATTGATACCCAGTCCGGAATGCTGGTCGGTACGGAAATCTTCATATTTCTTTACATGCGGTTTCAACTCGTCATGGTCTTCACCCAGGTCTTCCCAGGCAACACATTCATAGTTGGGAACTTCGCCATAATAAGTGAAATCATAGCGGATGCTTTCTTCTTTACGAACATCGCCGTCTTCCCAAATACCGCCGTTCTCTACGGTTTCATAAGCATATTCAGTAACAACTACATGGTCGTAGCCAGCAAAATAACAACCATCGGTCCACCAGTTCTGTGCTACACGCGAACCGATCTGAAACTGAATCTGATTACGGTTCGGGTTATTGTTAAACTGAAATTCGTAGATAGATTCGGCTGTATTCGGTTTTTCGTAATTCCACAGATCGGCATAAGGAACCAGTTGGTATCCCATACCTATTACCGCTTCAAAGCATTCCTTTGCCTTATTGAAGTCACGGAGCCCTGTTTCAACCGGAGCAGACATATAGGCTTTACCCAGCATAGTGTAACCGGCACCGGAAGTAGCACGACCGGCGGTATTGGTTTTCGGAGCATACTTAGCAGCCTTTTCCAGGTCGTTGATAATGAATTGCCATACATCGGTCAGCGGCTGTCGGCCATAACCCGTTTCTTCCAGCTTATCCAGGTCGATGATAGGAATTTCACCCCAGTACATAGCCAGTTCATAATCGACGAAACCACGGACGAAACAGGCTTCACCCAAAAGTTCGGCTTCTTTCGAACCTTCAACCAGTTCAGGAGTATCCAATGCACGGATAATCTTGGCAGCGGCAGTAACAATCGGGAAACGTTTGTTCCACTGATCTTTTACCTTACTATGCAATGAATTCATATTAGCATCGTAACGGTCCATTGCCGCGCCTTCACCGCCTCCTTTATTCTGGAGGGCTCCCCGTTGGATTTCGTCAGTACCGGTCATCAGGAACCAGGCCCGTTCATCCTGGCGGGTGTTATCACGCCAGGTGTTGTATATACCTTTCAGATTCAGTTCGATAAACTCGACATCCGAATAGATCTGTTCTTCTGTCAGTGCTTTCTTGTTCTCCTGTGTCAGGAAATCGGAACAAGATGTGGTGATCCCGGCAGTAAGCGCCAAAGCCAGTAATCCGATTAAATTATATCTCTTTTTCATAATTGTTTCCTATTTATTCCATTAAAAACTAAAGTTCAAACCTAATACATACATCTTTGTCGGAGGATAACCGTAGTCGCCTGTTTCAGGATCGAATCCTTTGTATTTGGTGATACAGAACAAGTTGGATGCAGTGAAGTAAACACGCAGGTTTTCCACTTTGATCTGGCTCAACAGAGGCTTCGGGAATGAATAAGCCAATGTCAGGGTAGACAAACGCAGATAAGATGCATTCTGGATCGTGTAATCCATATCCGACGGGTTGTAACGGTTGTAGCCGCTGCTGGTATTGGCGATCACGCGAGGAACGGAGGCTCCTGTATTTTCCGGTGTCCAACGATTCAGCAAATCTTCGGAAGCCATGCTTGTACCTGTACTGTTGATCAATGTTTCATAATAAGAACTGATCTTCTTCGCTCCGTAAGAATAATTGAAAACAGCATTCAGAGTGATACCTTTATAGTTGAAATCTGTTGCAAATCCACCGTAGAATTTCGGGTCTTTCTTACCCACTACTACGCGGTCAAGCTGGTCAACTACGCCGTCGGGCACACCGTCAGGACCGGATACATCTAATGGGAACAAATCACCCAAGCTGACATGCTTACCATTGAAATCTATATTTTCCCATTCGCTGCGGTTCGATTCATTGGCGATACCGCCTGTTTTATAAGTATAAATGTTATTCAGCGATTCGCCCAGGAAGATGTTCTTCTCACGGTCGGAACCGTTCAGGATTTCCTTTACTTCACCATACAGTTTCGATACTTCGTTCTTATCGAAAGAGATATTCGCATTCACATTCCATGTGAAGTCTTTTGTCTGGATCGGAGTTGCGTTGATAGTCGCTTCGAAACCTTTGTTCTTTACAGAACCGATGTTTTCCCATGTTTCGCTGTAACCAGAAGTCAACGGCAGGGAATGCTTCATCAACAAGTTATCATTCTTGATAAAGAACCCGTCCAGAGAAACGTTCAAACGATCGTTAAGGAAAGCCATATCGACACCGATATTCGTTTGTTTCTGTTTCTCCCAGGTAATGGCAGGCGTACCTCTCAAACCGCTGGTTGCGTAAGATGCTTCCCCATTGCTGACAGAAGAGAAATAAAGCGTACGATACGCATAGTTTTCGATATCCTGGTTACCAACCACACCATAACCGACACGCATTTTCAAGCGGTCGAAGATTGTCTGGTCTTCCATAAACGCTTCATTCGTCACATCCCAGGCAGCAGAGAAAGAAGGAAGGATACCCCAGCGATGTCCTTTGGCAAATTTGGAAGAACCGTCGTAACGGGCCGTCGCTGTCAGATAGTAACGCATATCATAATTATAATTCACTCTACCCAGGACAGATACCAACGTATTGCCTTTGAAGTCTGAATCGAGTTCTTTCTTATCGTTGGCGGCAGCACCTTTCAGGTCGTTCCACAACAGGTCGTCGCTGGCGAAACGGTCGCCCTGCGCTTTTGTATAGTTTTCGGTATTCTTAGTCGTACTTGTACCGAACAGGAAGTTCATGCGGTGTTTGTTGATCGTCTTATCGTAAGTGATCGTGTTATCCCACTGCCAGTTCAGCTGTGACCATCTTTCATGTTTTGCTCTTGCATCACCGTTATAATGGCGGATCGCTTCCTGGATGTAGCTCGGTGTATATTCGAACCATGTCTGTGAAGAAACGTCCAGCGCGAAAGTTGAACGGATATTCAGTCCTTCAATCGGGTTGATGTTGATGTAATTGGATGAAAGGAAACGGTTACGGGCACGTTCGCGGGCCACTTCCTGTGAGTTGAACGGGTTATAATCGTTGTTGTTTCCTTCATTGTGGACACGGTAATACAGTGTCAGATAATCCCAGGTATAACGGGTCGACGGATCGCGGAATGGTTCCGGATTCAGCAACGGGTTTGCGTTCAGCGCCTTGTCGTACACGTCGTCTGTCGGCAAATTGTTTTCCGTACGTGAGAAAGAAGAGTTCGTACCGACCTTTAACCACGGTTTGATCACAGATTCGGCATTGATACGGCCGGAATATTTCTTTTCTTTTGAATCACCGATCAATCCGTCGATATTGGCATAATCGAAACTGATGTAGATGTTATTCTTTTCCGTTGCATTGGAGAAGCTAACAGAATGATTCTGCTGGAAACCGCTGCTGATCACTTCGTCGAGCCAGTTATAACTTTTACCTGAACGATAAGTTTCAAATTCAGCGTCGGAGAAAGCCGTATTGGTTTTCATCAGCGTATTGTCGATATAATCCTGACGGTTTGCCGTTGGATTATCATGCATGTAACCATTGGCAAAAGCATCTACACGCAGGTCGAATAATTGCTGTGCATCCAGCGTCTTCGGACGCTGAGTGATTTTAGAGAACCCCACCCATCCGTCATAGGTTACGCGTCCTTCGCCAATCTTACCTTTCTTGGTCGTGATAAGAACCACACCATTAGCACCACGCGAACCGTAAAGAGCCGTAGCCGAGGCATCTTTCAATACCTGTACCGAAGCGACATCGTTTACATTGATCGCATTAAAACCACCATAACCATTGCCCATAACCAAACCATCGACAACGTAGATAGGGTCCGAACCTGAGTTAATCGTATTCACACCACGGATCTTGATGCTGGAATCGTCGCCCGGACGGGTTCCCTTGGTGATCAATACACCGGCAACACGTCCCTGAAGGGCCTCGTTGACGGTTGTTACCGGTCTTTCTTCCAACACCTTGGCGTCGACATGGGAGATAGCACCGGTCAGGTCGCTTTTCTTCATGGAAGCACCTACAATCACAACTTCGTCGATGGATTGCGAGTCTTCCGAAAGAGTTACGTTAATAACATTCTGGTTTCCAACTTTTACTTCTTTGGTGTCATATCCGATATAGCTGATCACCAGTGTGGCGCCTGGTGTTGCAGAGATGGAATATTTTCCATCCATATCCGATATAGTCCCTTGCGTTGTTCCCTTGAGAACAACGCTCGCTCCCGGGAGCGACTCCGACGTTTTAGCGTCGGTGATTGTACCTGTTATCGTTATGCCTTGTGCGAAAACGGTACCGCAGCATAACACAAGCATCATCAAAATACTAAAAAGCTTGATCTGTTTCATAATTGATAAGTTTAAAGAACATTTAGTTGTTTCTGATTTTATAAAGCAACGCATCCTTGGCAGGGACCGTTACTGTTAGTTTTTCCTTTACCGGCTGTTCATTTCCACTCCAGAGCTCTTTTGCCCGGTAGTTTGCCGCAGGGTCAAGTCCCATACGTTCCAGTGAAATAGAAGTATTCATCTCATCTTCAGAATAATTGAAGATAGCAAAATAAGATGTACCATCTGCATCATGATGAATAAATTGATGTTCCGATTTTTCACCGTTTCCTTCTACCGGAGAGAAAGAAATACCTCTGGCTACGGCATTCACTTCCGGGTTAGTCAGGAATTTCAAGGCACGGTCCTTGTCGATCTGTTTGCCGCCTTTGCTGAAATCGTCGCCAACGATATAAAGTCCGGTAATGGCGCCGGAAGTGATACGGGCACGGTTTTCGCCTTCGGTAGCTTCGCGCAACACCAGGTGGTCGGCATCATTATACTGATACACCTCATCCTGCCACCATCCGTAGGAAAGGGCATTCAGCGTATACTCGGTATCCTTGATCTTGTTCCAGGCATCACAGGCGATACGGCGTGAGTTGGCATAATGGGCCGGGAATACAGGCGAGATGGATAAGTTAAGATACATATCACCGAAATACTTATTCAACAACTGCATACCGTAATTATATCCCTGGATACCTGTACGGATTTCCGGGTTATACCATTTGTCGGCTTCCATCGCACCATGCGTCATAAAGTCCATCTTTACATACTTGAAACCGCAACGACGGAAAAGATCGGATGTTTTCTTCATCATCTCCTCGATAGCCGGATGGGTCGGGTCGATGGCGTAAGCACCGTCCAGTTCCTGCGGCTGGCCGTTGGCGTAGAGGTAGACATCCTGGTATTTATAATCAGGAGCGTCTTTGATCGTCCGTTCGGGGTGTTTTCCCCAATCGGTGAAAGGCGTCCAGTACACACCGGGAATCTGGCCGTTGGCAGTACAATGATTCACGAAATCTTTCAACTCTTCTTCCGTGAAACTGTTCCAGCCTGAGTCGAGACCGATCGTCACATTCCCGTCTGTATTGACGAAATGGTTATTTTGCAGGTTTTCTTTGAAAAAGTCGGACACTTCAATTGCATTCTGATGATTCAGCCTGAACTGTAACGCGCCCCAGCTGTTCCAGCCAAAGGTAACGGCACCCGGCCATCTCTTTACAGGGGCAACCACCGCATTCGCTTTTCCATACTCTTCCAGTCCGGCACGCCAGTCGTTGAAGATACCGAAAAATACCTTAGGAGACTTTACTTCTTTTCCATTCAGCGTACCGTGTGCCTTTGAATCGCGTGTCAACGAATCGGCAACACCGCCGAAGCAAACCAATGAACCGATATTATTACGGTCGCCTTTCCCCATATCGATACCGGTCTTCCAGTCGGAGTGTTCCACTGAACCGATGACAAAACCTTTACGGTCGTCGTTGTTGAAGACAGTCGCTACTTCATAGCTACGTAATTGATCGAAAGTGAGCGGATGAGACTGATAACGTATCCAGCAATCGTTATCGAAAGGCTGGAATAACGCGCGGTTGTCGCCTTCAGCCAACACGGCCGGCATACGGTCGATAGTAACCGGGGCCATATAATTCGATTCAACGCCAGCCTCTCCTCCCTGAAGAGTAAATTCCGTTAGCAGATAATCTTTCTCCGGATAAATGTAGAAAGATTGTACAAGCGTAGGCAGGTTGCTATCCGTATAGGTCACCTGCAACAATGAACCCTGACCGAAAGCATCGCTGATAGCGGTGACTTTCGAACTGCTCTTTTTGTAATCACGGGTCGTGACCAACTTATCACCCAACTTGTAGGAGGCATAAACCCCATCGGAAAGAAGCTGATTCTCCTTTTCGATGCGATGGCCTTTCTGCACCTGGTCATAGCTAACCGTCCACTTTCCCGAAGAAACGGATGGTTCGCCGCAGGATACAAGCAGGGCGAGCAATAGCAGCAGATTTAAATTGATGAGTTTCATGTATTGATAATTTATGTGTGTGTTTTCATTGCTCTGTTATCAGCAGGACGGTGCTTTCATAGGTATTCCCTATCGTCAGGCTGATTCCGGCTTTCATCAGATAATCACCGGGGAAAACCTGACCGTCGCCATAGAAGGTGCTGTTCCCGGCTTTGTTCAACTCAGTGATCTTATACATTTTAGCCGGGTCCAGTCCTTTCAATCTGGTCTCAAAGAATGTTGTACGTCCGTGGTATTTCAGGCTATAAGCAAAAAATACCGATTCCTTTTTATCCTTAGATATATACATATGTGAAGCCCAGCCGGTTCCGTCGTAAGGAGATTTCAGGCGATAGAGGTCTCCGAACTGTACGATCGGGCGGATACGTTTATAATTCTTTACGGCTTGTTCAGCGAAAGGAAGTTCGTCGCCGGTCAGGTCTTTAGGTTGCAGTTCCATGCCCAGGCGGCCTGTCATAGCCACATCAAAACGGAACTTCAACGGCGCCATCATCCCCGTCTGATGATTCGGAGTAGTCGAAACATGGGCAGCCGTAGCCTTTGCCGGGAAGAAAAGATTTGTGCTGTACTGGATGAATATACGGTCGAGCGAATTGGTATTATCGCTAGCCCAAAACTCGTCATGATATTTCAACGCACCGAAGTCGAGACGGCCGCCACCCGAAGAACACAACTGGATAAGAACATCCGGATGTTTTGTACGAATCCGTTCGTAAGCACTGTACAGCCCTTTTGTATATTCGATCCAAAAATGAGTCTGGTCTTCTTTAGAAAGATAATCGGAACCGAAATTGTCGACATGGCGGTTGGCATCCCATTTTATATAAGAAATATCAGGAGACAAAGCGATCACTTCATCAAATGTCTTTACGACAAAGTCCTGTACCTCCGGATTACTCAAATCGAGTAACCACTGGTTACGCATCGGGATTATATCACGTTTACCACTCTTGACGATCCATTCCGGATGCTTCTCTGCCAGTTCGCTCTTGGGGCTTACCATTTCAGGCTCAATCCAGATACCGAATTTAAGACCTTTTCCTACCGCATATTTAGCCAGATAATCTATTCCGCGCGGCAGTTTCTTTTTATTGACCTGCCAGTCTCCCAGACTGACCTTATCCGAATTACGGGGATACTTATTTCCGAACCATCCGTCATCAAGCACGAACATTTCAACACCGAAAGCAGCGGCGTCATCGATCATATCCGTAATCGTTTTTTCATTAAAATCGAAATAAGCGCCTTCCCAGCTATTCAGGACGATAGGCAATTCCTGATCTCCATGGGCCAATGCATAGTTACGCGACCAGTCGTGCAGATTTCTCGATACCTGTCCTTTACCGGTAGAACTATATGTCCAGACCATTTCCGGAGTCTGCAACGTTTTACCCGGTTCCAGATTATAAGTAGAGGCAAAATCATTCATCCCGCTCATGACGTGCAGCAAACCGCATTCGTCAATCTCAAAGGAAGACAGATAGTTACCCGACCAGGCCAGGGAGCCGGCATACACTTCGCCCATGTCTTCATTGGCAGGGCCATTCAGGGAAAGCAGGAAAGAAGAGTTTTCAGACTGGGTAGTACGTATCCCCTTCTTGGATTCCACCCGTTTTACACCCGGTGTCAGTTGTTCTTCTACCAGTTGCATTTCGGAAGCCCAGGCCCCGTGGAAATGGGTCAGATAATAAGAATCTGCATGAAGGGGAAGATAAGCGGAGGCAATATTCTCGACAGCCAGCTTGTTTTTCTCCTGATGGGATATGGAGACTGACTGACAGATTACATTTTCTTTCTGATAAGCCGTGAAGTTCAGGTTAACGAAAACCGGATACAAAGGATCTTTCAATTGTATCACTGTTTCTATTCTATTATTATCTATATTCTTTACCTGATGAGCTGCATATATTAATTCGGTTGTCTGAACGCCGTCGTCATGGGTCAGTTTCAATGCCGGATTCAGGAAGAAACGTCCTCCGTAAGCCGGATAGATTACCGGAGCATAACCGATTCCGTTATCCGGTTGTTCTTTATACTTCTTATGAAGGAAAGGGGAAACGTCCTGGAATTTATCGCCAAAATAGTTATACACTACTTTCTTATCCGGAGAGATAGAAAAGACCATACTCAGATCGTTTGTAGAAACGGTAATTATCCCCGTATCTTTATCCTGTGAGGAAACGGTTACGCACCCCAGCAGCAGGGCAACAGTTAACAATAGTGCTTTCATGTCTATCAAATTTATTTTACTTATTCAAGGTTGATGGTGCAAACTAAATCAATAAACAATAGCACAAAAAGCACGAACTCGCCAATTATTTGTAATTATGCGCTTAATTCATAGAGGTTTAATAAAAATGCAACATTTACGTCATTTTTTGACGCATCTGTTACAAAGGGATGATCGATCACTGATCCTTTTCTCGAGAAGCTATCAAGTCAGCTAGCCTTCTGGTCAAATAGGTTAATATATAAGTATCGACATTATCGACCGTCAAAGGCGGGTCTGCCGTCCAGAACTTCTGTTCTCCTGTTTCATCCAATGCCCTTTTCGCTTTATATAACAGATCATATTCTTGCAATAGAGGCAGTCTGGAAGATTGATAGAGACTGGCCAGACATTCTATAATCTCCAAAACAGACCTTCGTTCTTCCTGTTCTTCCAGTATAAGGAATATCAAATAATTATTTAATGCAGTCTCTTTAGAGAAATACAAATTAAACTCCAGGAAAATCACCTCCACTCTTTTCTTCAATTCTTTTTGAGGGAGAGTCAGAGATGCTTGTTCAGCCATAATTTTCATATTCTCACTCACAAATCCGGCATCAAGCATCAGGTTAGCCCAATTCAGAAACCTTTGGTCTATTTTTTGACCGAAAACGAATAGCGCCTGTATTTCCAGTGTTTCAGGCACTTTCAAAGTTATATCCTGCGCCTTGAAGAGTGTTCCGGGACGAAGAGAAAAACGTTTCATCACATAAATCAACTGATCAATATCTTCACGCAAATCCAGTTTCTGAAACATTTTAAACGACATTCCCAAACAAGCCATATCTGGCTCAATCACGAAAAGAGACTTGCCTTTCAGATAAGCAATTATATCATCGCCGTATACATTCTCTATTTCCGCCGGCACATAGAAAGGAACGGATATGAAAATCAAAGACACATTACGCCCTTTGGGATTCATTTGCCGCAAAACTTCCGTTCTAAACAGAAAATGGTCCTTCCTGCATTCCAACTGCAACCGTCCGGTTTGATTGATAGGACCATCCCATTCGTAACGCATCAAAACCGTCTGCATTAGTTCCCTCAACTTTTTTGGTTTTCTGTAATTATTGATGAAAGTCAATAACAATGTCAAAGGCAAAATAAAGATGAAAGGGATAAAAGAAACAGCCCATAATAATCCGCTATCTATATTTCCGGATAAAAGACCTGTTGCTAATAAAATGATTACACAAGATATACACAACAAAAGAACTAATGACAAAGAATAAACCAACCAACCTTTAATGGTTTTGAATTCAAGCAAATTCAATTCATCCATATTACCTTTCAAAAGCGAAAGATATTTTATAATATCAGCAAATGATATCTTATCTTCATGCAGTCCTATATATTCCATAGCTTGCAAAGATAACACCTCAAAATCAAAGATTCATATAAAATGATGAGAAAAGAAACCCCTATAAACAATTAAAGCCTGTCTCACGACAAGCCCTAACCAACTTTGTTAACCTTAAATCTAATACTATTATGAAAAAACCACAGTACAAAGATAAGCCTGAAACAAGCGTTTGTCAAGTCTTTTACAGACAATATATGTTAAGCCTTTCGGGCATTGTAGCTAAAAATTGTTTCCGAACACAAAACTTTATACAATACAGACAAAAACTGCTAATTTTAACAGTTAAAACAGCCAAATCTATAGAGAAAGACGTTCTTTAAGCAACTTGTATCCGGTCAGACTAGCACGCAGACAGACCCCTGTTTTAAGACGAACCTGGTAACTTTCCTTTCCGAACAGTTCCACGCGCATGATCTGCTCACTATTAACGATACAGGAACGGTGAATACGGATAAACAGGTTTGCCGGCAGATGCGATTCAAAATATTTCATTGTCTGATCTTTTATATACTGCCCGTCGATCGTGAAGAGTGCCACATAGTCACCGCTGGCCTGGATATAAAGTAACTCCTCCAGGTGGATCAGATGGATACGGCTGCCATCCTTCACGGAGATGCGATCCAGTATTGCTTCCTCTTCCGGTGACGATACGCCTGTTTCCGCCGGAACATTTTCTTCTTCCCTTTCTTCTTTTCTCTGTTCCTCCTCCTGTATCTTCATCTGCAACTCCTTCCAACGGATATAATACCACTGGGCCAAAATAATCCATCCCAGCAAACCCAACAGAATACGAAACGGAATGGTAGATGCAAACCAATCCATCCTATCCGGATAAACCAGCGCCCCGGCCATATATCCTCCGGTAACGGATATGATAAGGACGCCAACAGCCAATGCAATCTGGGCCTGTAATGGCCGCAATATGCCTGTTACATACCAGAACAGGAAACCGGAGACACAGAATATACCGACCGAAACCAGACTATCCAACCATGCGACAAGCCATCCCGTATGTCCATAATAATATAGAAGCAAAGCACTTATGCTGCAACTGACCACAGCCAAAGCCACACCTGCCATTCTACACAGGACAGAATTTATAAACGGATGTGTCTGCATAATCAACTCTTAAATTCAATGCCACCGAACATAACAATCCCGCGTACTACCAGAATATGCTCCTTGTCCATCTCTAATGAAGCATTAAAACGTTTATCTTCGCATGCTCCCATGATCGGACTGCCGTGAAAATTGACCACCCAATCCCCAGGAAGATAGATTTCCACACCGGCAAACTTACAATCGATATCAATATAGGTTTTAGCACTATCCAGCTTCGTCTTCCGCAAATCCAGGACCGTTCCCCCAAACACAGTTCTAATCCTGGCTCCTTTAAATACCGGATCTAAAATAATTTGTTCCACATAGCCAAATGTATTATCCGATTCCACATATCCGTCCGTATTAATAAAATCACTTTTTACTTTACCGGCAACAGCATTTCCCCGGATATCTTCTCCACCAGTATCCCCTCTCCGGCTATTATAATGATAGGAGTTATTTTTACGCGGTTCGAAGATCAGCATTAAACCGACAACGACAAAAGCCGCCGGCCAATAGACCTGCAGCCAATCGCTATCCATCCACCCCAGTCGCGGCAGCAGAAATGCCGCACCAACTAAAAAGGTAATCAAACCGCCTATATAATGTCTCCGGAAAATACTGCCTATACCTATATACATAACAAGCATCTGCCAGGATACAATGATATGAAAAATATCATCCGTGATCATACCTGTGTTCCTCATGATCCATACGACCCCCACTACAATAAACGGGATGGCCCAAAATAAGTTTTTCCTAAGATTCATACGATATACAGTTTAATTGTTTGAGAGCAAAAGTATGCTCCTGTCAGCCTTCCGGCAATAGAAATACGTCCTATTACAGTCAAATATCGGTGAATTGCCGATAATTACCGACAAAAAAGGGGAGATATTTTGATTTTATCTATACTGATGGCAGCTACAGTAATCTCCGCTACTAACTGAAATTTGTTTATAATAACAATAGCCATTATTATAACTGCGGCAATTAGCACATCTTGCACTGCCGGAAGAAGAAGAGAAAAAACATAAAATTGCATATCCTATGAGAACAACTACCAATAAAGGCAAGAAATGGAAAAGCGTTATAAGTGTCGCTATTGAACCCACTACGTAGAAGACAATTGTGTAAACCAAATTAAGCCAATTGCCACCATCCTGAATATTGTTGTACACAAGCAGAGCGATTTGGAGAAACTGAATACCCAAAACACACCATAGAACGATATACAAATATTCATCAAAGAATATTACAGATATAACTGCAGCAATAATACCAATTCCCCATCCATACAGTCCCAAACGGAAATCTATATTGCGCTTGCCATGATAACAACTGGCATAGTTCAGACATGAGAAAGAGACGACCTGCTTGATCAGCAACATGGCAAACAGTATAAAGTTAATGATTGTCCAAATCCACCCAACCTTATCCGGCGAACAAAACCACGTCTTATCTCCATCATATGTAGCAAAATAAATCATCTCGCTGACACAAAGTGCCAGAAAGATGGCTGAAGACACATAAAAGCCTGTTGCACTGTCTGTAAAATCATCGGAATCAGCCCTGTACAACCAGTCTATACACACCATTACAAGCCCCAAAGCACAAGTTATATAAAACCATATCAGGGAATCGGTTTTCGAAACCACATCAACGAATTCTTTCCAATCAAACGCAGACAAAGACCACCGCTTATCAATTTTTTGCTGCACCGGTGCAAGCTTTATATATTGTTCAGATACATAGCCAGTCTTCCCGTTATACGAAATTTCAGCCCATCCATTCTTTATGGCATAGACATTTATCGTTTCCCCATTTTTCAACCGCCCAAACTGGCTGTTGGATTTGCCAGGCCCTGTTCGTACCAACAAAGTTGTTTTTGTATCAACTATATATTGAGTCTGTCCGTTTGCAAAAAACGTAACTAACAGTAGAATAAGAATAATAGGAATAATATATCTGGTCGTAGTCGTCATAATACTAGAGTTTAGGCTTTCACATTCACAAATATAAATATTCTTTTTATATACAACAATCGAAATACATAACTTTACTCAGATTATAATTGCATCATAGCAGGGAACAGAAAGGGGAACCGCGATAGTTCCCCTCTTCTTTTCAGTATGTAACTAAAGATAATCATATTCTTATTTGCTTATTAGATAAAAGAGTATTACTTTTGATGTACATTGGAATATACATCAAATATATAAAACTATGTTAGTTATAAGTTCGGCGGAGTTACGCAACAATATGAAAAAATATCTGGATATTGCCAAATCTGAAGAGGTTATAATCCAAAGAGGTAAAACCGAAACATTCGTTTTATCAATGCAAAAACATCTAACGCCTGATGAAGATCTAGCGCGGGCCATCTCGATGGATGATCTGCTAAGTGGCGTAAAAGAAGATATTAGGGAAATGTATAGAACTGCAAAACAATGAAGGTAAAAGTTGTTGCATTACCTGAAATCCGAGAATACTTTAAAGAACTGATTCATATACTGCATGAAAAAGAATATTTTGGTTTTGAAGAAAACGCAATTGAATATGTAGAAAGCCTATTTGAAGATATAAAAACAACTCTGCCGCAACGATCAAAAAAACAAGCTCCTGCATATTTTTCCCGGTATGGAAAAGAAATGTATTATTCATCTTTCAAAAAGAATAAAGCGACTCAATGGTATGTCTTTTTCACGATCTATATAGATCAGGAACAAGACGAGCAAATCTATTTGATCCGTTATGTTAGTAATAATCATGTAATAGCCCAATATTTATAATATGAGCTACCTTCTATTGTCTAAATGACATTTTGTTATTTTGACTTACTAAGATTAGAAGGCCTGCAGTATGAAGCGGATCCTCATAAAAGTTTCCTTAACACGTGTCTTTTAACCTGTCCAAATTACAAACTAACCTATAGAAGTTAGGATATGCAAATGGCAAATAAATCGGTCAAACATTCTGTTGGAGAGTGATTAAAAAGAAAAGGTCTGCATCATCGAATGCAAACCTCTATAAACAATTAAAGCCTGTCTCACGACAAGCCCTAATCAAACTTTGTTAACCTTAAATCTAATACTATTATGAAAAAACCACGATGCAAATATACTGCTTAATCCTAACCTGTCAAGAGGTTTAATGCTAAATGGTGTTTCATACACTATAAGAAAAGCTAACAAGGTTCAATATGTTTGTTTTTTACTTCCAAAGTGTTAAAATAAACACTTTTTGTTCCTATTTCTTCTTCAATATACGTTGTGCACAGTCGGACAATACCACGATCGCTCCGGCTATGATTGCCGTATCTTTTATTACTAGCCGGCCTGCTCCTGTCAATAGAGGAAAGCCATGTTCGCCGCTACCCAAATCCGGCACCCATACTTCAGGGGTAGTGACAAGAAAAGAGAGGGTCCCTATAGTCATAATTATAGCCAGTCCGGCACCTACCAGTCCGATTTTCGGTGAGAATATACCCAGGAAAGTCAGGATACCGATCGCCATGATCATAATGCCTAGTCCATGTGAAAAAATATAGGTATTGTTTTCTACATGCCACTGATGCTTAGCTTCATTAAATTCACCTTCTTTCAACTTATATTCTTTGTATTCCGGTGCACTCTTTGCATAGAAAAAGCTCATAAACGGACTGTTTGCCACAAAGGGGACGATCCCTTCCGCCTCATAGTTCCAAAACTTCAGTCCGCCGATCCATACGAATATAATCAGGATAGCTACGCGGATCAGGTTAATACCCAGTTTCTGTGAAGAAGCTGCAATGTTCAGAAATGTGTCGAATAAATCTTTTAATTTAGTAGTCATGTCTTTCTTTGTTTATCAGTTTAACTTATGATGCAAAGATCCGACATTTTTCCCCTATGGGAAATGGCAATTCTACCGGATAATTTGACAATTATCCCCTAAAACACAATAAAGCCGGTTAACAGAGGTATATTTCCCGTCAACCGGCTTTATCTTTATAAATGATCCGTTATCGGAACTATTTTAATTACGAACTCCCAGCTCCACCAGTTTCTGTTCGTCCAAGGCATATTTGCGTTCGATGCTCTGCAAAAGATCTTCACTGATATTCAGAGGACGGTTCAGCTTCTTCATCTCCCGGTATCCTTTATAGACCTGCGTGATCATCTTGCGGGGATTGAAAACAAGCGATGAAGTGATCCAACACCCATGCGTACACCAGCAGTTAGCGGTATCGCCATGACCGATAGCGGCAATCTCCTGCTTCATGGCATCGCTCTCCATAATCTTTGCGATATTACAGTCATAATCCTTAACATTGCCGAGCGGTTCACGAAGTTCGCAGGCACGAAAACGACCGTCATAGTCTATTACCAGTGTTGTTTCGCCGGCCGTACAATCCATACCCCAGGGGGTCGGATGATCAATATTGGTCGCACGCACATTATATAATGTACGTATGAAACCCAGGTAGAAGAAACGGGCGATAGGTTTTCTGAAACCACCGGTTTCCTCCGCCATACGCTCCCCATATACATTATAAATAGGAACAACCTTATCCTGCAAGGCGCGTAGAGTAGGCTCGGTAAGAACCTTCACACCGTCGTCGCGGGTCATGCCGCGTGCAGCTTCGATAATATGATTGGAAAGATGGAAACGTCCCAGCATCCATATCATCAGATCCTCGACCTCATTCTCATTATATTTGGTGATTACGGTTGCCAGGTTTTTCAAAACCCTGCCGTCGTCAGCAAAGTTTTTTTCGATCAGCTTCAGTGTCCCCATTGCTTTGTAGAAATTGCCGGGAACGCCACGCTGTACATCATGCGTATCACCGAAACCATCCAAAGAAAGGCTCAGGTTGATATTCAGCTCCGGACAATTCTGGCGGATCTGTTTTACCCAGGCGACGATCCGGTCAGGCTTCAATCCGTTGGTAGGGATATTCACATCCTTTATCTCGTTATTCTTGTAGAACATCTCTATAATTTCAGGTAACTCCTCACGCAGTGTCGGTTCACCGCCGGATACCCACAAACGGTTGAACTGCCCGGCTGTTTCGGAGATTGTCTTGATTTCTTCAAAAGTCAGGTCTTTCTCCTTTTTATCCATGTCTTCTGCATAGAAACACATTTTACATTTGGCATTACACCGTCCTGTGACAAACAGGAAAACAGATTCTAATTTTCTGTTTGTGCTCATTGTCCTGAAAGAGCTCTTTGTTCTTTTCGTACTCATTGTTATTATCGATTAGATTTCTCTATTAGTATTAGCTCCCATATCTTATTCAGCAGATAGACAAATATATACCATCCCAACAAATCTATCAGCAAGACTTGAAAACATTCGCAAATTTCAACTATTATATAGCACAAAACAATCTCCATTTGTGGGATTCGATGTTCTATATTTAAGATTATCGACTAACTTGTCTCAAAAAAACTATCTTTGTATATTCAATTAAGTGTATATAAAAGTATGGAAGACAATATTCCTAAATTCGACCTCCCGGTAGATTTTATTGTAGGAAACAGTATTACAGGTGAAATACTGAACCAGTACGGACGTTTCCCGTGCAAGATCAAGGCGGGTATATTCGTGCTTTGCGTACAAGGGACAGTCCATGCGACTGTAAACTTAACTGAGTTTACCATCCGGAAAAACGACTTTGTCACCTTGCCCCCGGGTTGCTTCATTCAGATACATGAGGTTTCCGATGATGTAAAACTATGTTTTGCAGGCTTTTCTTCCGTATTCGTCAGCCATATCAATTATATAAAGACGATTACGAACTATCTGCCTGTCATATTCGACAGTCCGATCATGCCTCTGCCGGAGCATATATCCTTACTCTACCAACAGGCTTTCGATTTGCTGATCAATGCTTATTCCATGCCTAAAACCATCGAGAACAAGGAGATTATCAAGGCTATCTTTACTATCTTCATGCAAGGAGTTATTGAATTATACAGGAATCATACGCCATATAGCAATGCTCCCATGACGCGTAATATGGAAATATGCCGGGAGTTCGTACAGCTGGCGATGGAAAACTACACGAAAGAACATAGCGTGTCTTATTACGCCAAAAGGCTTAACATCACCTTGCAGCATTTCTGTTATGTGATAAAAAAGGTCAGCGGACGGACTGCATTGGATATCCTGAGCAATATCATCATTATGGATGCCAAAGCGCAGCTTAAATCGACCGATATGCCGGTCAAGAAGATTGCATTCGCCCTGGGCTTCGACAACCTTTCGTTCTTCAACAAATATTTCCGGCAACATGTAGGAATGACTCCGCAAGAATACAGGGAGAGCTAAAAAAAGGGATATGCCGGACGCAAACCCCTATAAACAATTAAAGCCTGTCTCACGACAAGCCCTAACCAACTTTGTTAACCTTAAATCTAATACTATTATGAAAAAACCACAGTACAAAGATACAGGTATTCTCCAACTTGTCAATAGTTAAAATGCTAATTAGTGTTGTATAGCATATAAGAAACACTAACAACATTCAAGATATTTATCTATGACTTCAGAATTGTTAAAATAGGGGCAAAAAAGAAGAGGCGCCGCCATAAGCAACGCCTCTCCGGACATACATATATATAATGTATATTAGTCTTGCAATTTAGCACAGATGAACTCGCGGTTCAAACGGGCGATGTTGCTGACAGAAATGTTCTTCGGACATTCCATTTCGCAAGCGCGAGTATTGGTACAGTTACCGAAGCCCAGTTCGTCCATCTTGGCAACCATTGCTTTCGCACGACGAGTTGCTTCGATCTTACCCTGAGGCAGCAATGCCAACTGGCTGACCTTTGCAGAAACGAACAGCATAGCCGAACCGTTCTTACAAGCAGCAGCACAAGCACCACAACCGATACATGCAGCAGCATCCATAGCCATTTCTGCATCGGCACGGGGAATAGCAATTGCATTAGCATCGGGTACACCACCTGTGTTTACCGATACGAAACCACCTGCCTGGATAATTTTATCATAAGCATAACGGTCTACCATCAAGTCGCGGATTACCGGGAAACCGGCTGAACGCCACGGTTCGATTGTAATAGTTTCGCCATCATTGAAGCGACGCATATAAAGCTGGCAAGTAGTTGCGCCGGTTGCAGGTCCGTGCGGATGTCCGTTTACATACAAAGAACACATACCGCAGATACCTTCACGACAGTCGTGATCGAATACGATCGGCTCTTTACCTTCACTGACCAAACGTTCATTCAAAATGTCTAACATTTCCAGGAAAGAAACACTCTGATTGATTTTGTCTATTTGGTAAGTCTCAAATTGTCCTTTATCTTTCGGACTTTTCTGACGCCAAACTTTAAGTGTTACTTTTATATCTTTATCCATGATTCTAATTTTTGTGATTGATGATTATTACTTCTTGTAGTTACGTGTTTGAGGAACAACGAACTGATAGTTCAAATCTTCCTTCAGCATAACCGGGTCTTTGTCTTCACCCTGGTATTCCCAACAAGATACGTACATGAACTTATCGTCATGACGCAGGGCTTCGCCTTCCTCGGTCTGGTGCTCTGTACGGAAGTGTCCTCCACAAGATTCGGCACGGTCCAATGCATCGTGTGCCATCAATGTACCAATCTCAATAAAGTCAGCCAAACGCAATGCCTTATCCAACTCTACGTTCAGGTTATCGGCTTCACCCGGAATATATACATTACTCCAGAACTCTTTCTTCAGCTCTTTCAACATCTGGATAGCTTCCTGCAAACCTTTTGCATCACGTGCCATACCTACATGTTCCCACATGATATGACCCAGTTTCTTATGGATAGAATCTACCGACTCTTTACCCTTGATACTCATCAATTTCTTGATGCGGTCTTTGATACCCTTTTCAGCTTCTGCAAACTCAGGCAGGTCGGTACTGAAACGCGGAACCTGGATCTGGTCTGACAGATAGTTCTGGATTGTATAAGGCAATACAAAGTAGCCATCGGCCAATCCCTGCATCAACGCAGAAGCACCCAGACGGTTAGCTCCGTGATCAGAGAAGTTAGCTTCACCGATAGCGAACAGACCCGGAATAGAAGTCATCAATTCATAGTCAACCCACAGACCACCCATCGAGTAGTGCAATGCAGGATAAATCATCATCGGAGTTTCGTATGGATCGTCGTTGGTAATTTCTTCGTACATGTCGAACAAGTTACCATATTTAGCTTTTACAACATCTTTACCCAGACGGTTGATAGCGTCGGAGAAGTCGAGGAACACGGCCAGACCTGTGTTGTTCACACCGAAACCGGCGTCGCAACGTTCTTTAGCGGCACGTGAAGCCACGTCACGCGGAACCAGGTTACCGAATGCCGGATAACGGCGTTCCAGATAGTAGTCGCGGTCTGCTTCAGGAATGTCTTTCCCTTTCTTAGTTCCAGCCTGTAATGCTTTTGCATCTTCCAGTTTCTTCGGAACCCAAATACGACCGTCGTTACGCAATGATTCAGACATCAAAGTCAGCTTAGACTGATAGTCACCTTTCACCGGTACACAAGTCGGGTGGATCTGCACCATACAAGGGTTAGCGAAGTAAGCACCTTTCTTGTAGCACTGCCATGCAGCAGAACCGTTGGAGGCCATTGCGTTAGTTGACAGGAAGAAAGTATTTACATAACCACCTGTTGCAACAACTACAGCATGAGCAGAGAAACGTTCGATCTTACCAGTGATCAGGTTACGTGCAATGATACCGCGGGCACGGCCATCCACCTTAACAACGTCCAGCATTTCGTGACGGGTATACATCTTTACTTTGTTCAAACCGATCATACGGCTCAAAGCAGAGTAAGCACCCAGCAACAACTGCTGTCCGGTCTGACCGCGGGCATAGAACGTACGGGATACCTGAGCACCACCGAACGAACGGTTATCCAGCAGACCACCGTATTCGCGAGCGAAAGGAACACCCTGTGCTACGCACTGGTCGATAATAGAGTTGGAAACTTCAGCCAGACGATAAACGTTAGCTTCACGGGCACGATAGTCACCACCTTTGATTGTATCGTAGAACAGACGGTAAACAGAGTCACCATCATTCTGATAATTCTTTGCAGCATTGATACCACCCTGTGCAGCGATTGAGTGTGCGCGACGGGGAGAATCCTGGATACAGAAGTTCAATACGTTGAATCCCATTTCTGCCAAAGAGGCAGCAGCAGAAGCACCGGCCAGACCAGTACCAACTACAATCACGTCCAGACGACGTTTGTTTGCGGGGTTCACCAGTTTCTGATGATCTTTATAATTTTTCCACTTCTCAGCCAACGGGCCCTGAGGGATTTTAGAATCTATTTGAGTCATAATGATTTATTTTCAATATTGTTACACCTTAAATTAATGTCCTGCACAAACAGCTACATAGTCACCACCTACACCATTCAGGTAGAAAACGATAGTAATGATAGCAAACACTACGCAAATAACGGTTGCTACAATCTTGGAAATGCAGATCCAACGGTTCATCCAGATCGTGTTACTCCAACCGATAGTCTGAATAGCGCTCCAGAACCCGTGAGTCAGGTGGAACCACAAAGCTACGTACCATACCAGATACAGCACTGTATTCAGGATATTACCCTGAAAATAGTAGTTGATAAACGCTGCACCGTCCTGAGGAGATACGGTTGTTGTTCCGTCGCAAAGTGTTACCATGTGATTGCCAAGGAGTTCGGCGAACATCATCTTATACCAGAACTGGCTGAAGTGCAACACCATGAACAGGATAATGATAATACCCAGTACCAGCATGTTCTGAGATGCCCATTCCACACCTTTCGGACGAGCGTTAATTGCATAACGGTCGTTACCGCGAGCCTTACGGTTTTGCAGTGTAAGGAGGACAGCATACACAAAGTGAATCACAACGCCTGCAGCCAGCACCAATGTTGCTGCCACGGCATACCAATTTGCTCCCAACAATGAACAAATCATGTTATAGGCTTCTCCCGAAAAAGCAGCCGCCACATTCATTGACAAGTGGAACAATAAGAACAAAACAAGAAAAAGGCCTGATACACTCATTATCAGCTTCTTCCCGATAGAAGAATTAAGTAACCACATAAGATAATAATTTAAGTTATTTAATTGTTTTTAGAAATTCATATCAGTATACTCAATTATCAGGCAAAGGTATGCTAAATACACGTATCACGCAAACGATTAAAGAAATATTTCGTCAATCAAACCTATACATTTCAGGAGGGATAAACGGTAAATCCTATTCAATAAATAAATTAACAGAAATGTAATCAGTACTAACCGGCATTTTTATATCTTCGCGGCATAATCAGGGGATCGTATGTTACAACGTAAAATGCTGAGCTTCTTATTTATGATGATTTTTATACCGTCTGTTTGTGCTCAGTGGAAAGATAGTACGAGATTCATAAATAAAGAACGCCAATTTGAAACCACTTACAACAAAATATCAGAGAATAAGGTATACCAGATGCTGCGTATCCCTGTTCCTCTTTTTGCCATTTCTGCCATAACATATGGACAGGGTGATAAATTCCGGACATTACGCAATACGCATACCCCCAACTTCCATTACAGATACGATGATTTCCTGCAATATACTCCGCTACTTGCCGTTTACGGGATGAAGCTCGGCGGTGTGGAAAACCGCAGTTCATGGCCCCGGATGATCGTATCGAACGCTTTTTCGGCAACGATCATGGCCGCTACCGTCAACAGCATGAAATATACGATCAAACGGGAACGTCCCGACGGCTCAAAGAACAACTCATTCCCTTCGGGACACACGGCAACCGCTTTCATGGCCGCCACTATCATGCATCGGGAATATGGTCTGACACGCAGCCCGTTATATAGTATCGGGGGATATACAGTGGCCACAGCCACTGCTTTCAGCCGGCAATTGAACAACCGCCACTGGCTGAGCGACTTACTGACCGGGCCGGTATCGGTATTTTATCCACAGAGTTGGGATATTTTCTGGCAGACCTTATCTTCAAGGACAAAGGCTTGAATCTCCCTGACAAGCTCAAAGAGTCTGCCCCCAAAGGAGGACGCCCGTCATTCCTCGAATTCTCTTTTGGATACAGCATCATCAACGGAAGTATAGAGATCAGAAAAAATATACGCCTGAGCTCGCCGGGAGCAACCAATGTCAGCGTAAAAGGCGGTTACTTCTTCAATCCTTATTTCGGTATCGGCGGCGAAATAACAGCGCTGGCAAGTCCGATGGCATTCGACATGTCGCTATATACAGGAACAACCCCTTCGACCAGATATGACATCACCCGCGTCCATGCCGATCCGACCGGTGTTTTTACTTTTACGGCAGGGCCTTATTTTTCGTTACCAGTGGCAAGCAAGCTGCTTTTAGGAACAAAGTTCCAGGCCGGATATTCCCATCTGGTGAAAAATGAAGTGGAAATGGATTTGCAGGAAAAGCAAGCACCTTACGGAACCATAAATAATATTGCTTTCATGAAAGGCAACAGCAGCAGTAACTACGTTTTACGTACAGGCATTTCAGCGACCGGAATTGTCAACCGCAACCTGGGTATCCGTATGTTCGTAGATTACGATTATACGTTCCTGAAAGCACCTTACGAAATCTTAACCAGCCTCAGGGACAGCCAACCAGTCTACGGCGAGAGCCATTTAAGCAAGCACAAAATGCACTATTTTACGATTGGCGCAACGGTGACGGCACTGTTCTGGTGATTATCAGTCAGCAGCAGGAACCAGCCGGACTTTAATATCGCTCTCCTGCCCGCTTTCCAGATTTACATCGAAAATGATACGGCAGGTTCCCTCATTGGAAGCATCATAACTATTCTTCGATACATTATCAAGGACGGACACAGAAGTTACGGATGGACTATCGACGATCAGTTGCATACATTTGCCGTCTTTTGTCAGTTCCACCATATGACTGTCCAATACACGGGGAATGGCCCCGGTCACAATCGTCCATCTGACAGTTACCGGTTGACTGCCAGCCTTTACACGATCAATCACCGACAGATATTTTTCATTGATCAGAGCAACTTCACGGACGGCATTTTCCAATTCTCCGCCGAACAAACCCGTCATATTCAGAGAGGCTCCGAGTTTATACGCTTCCGAATAGATACTTGTCACAGGTACAAAACCTTTTACATCATGGTATTTTCCGTTTACAGTCAGTGTATTATGCGCCAGGTTATTATAACGGAACACATTCCAGCGCTGCCCGTTCTGCGACATATTCCATAAATCTACATTTTCCTTTTCCAGCGAATAATATTCCTGCATCCCCAGGTCCTGCACCCAGCGAACACCCAAAGCGTCGAAAACGAACGATCCGGCATCCATATGGGCATGGCTGGTCGAAGCCGTTCCGCCTTTTATTCCCAGATAGAAACCTTCTCCATTTTCCCATCCCGTACGAACCAGCACGACAGGCGTCTGTCCGTTTGCCGCCCACAATTTCATGGCAGGAGGTACCAGTTCTTTCATTTTATATTGTGAACCATAAATCGGAATCAACGGAAGGAAACGGCTCTCCTCATCTGAAAAGGACAACTCCGCCCGACTCAGCATATCCTTTTCATTCCAAAGCAGTGTAGGATCTTGCAGCTTGTCGGCAAACCAGTACATAGCCGGCAAAGCAAAGACACTCTCGCGGGAATCGCTGAAGTTAAAGCATTTACCGGTCGTTCCGGTCATAAACTGCATAAAACGGGCAGAAGCCAGAAAACCTTCTGCCGAAGAAAGTCCGCCATCAGTCCCCAGGGCGGATTCCAACGCTGCATTCAAAAGAACCTGGAAGGTAGTCCCGTATCCCCAATAATTATATCCTTCGGGATAAGCACCATCGGGAGCATAGCCTTTCAAAGTCAGACCGACTGTAGATAAAGCGCGTTCAATGATTTCACGGGCCTCTTCCGGATGATCTTCCAACACAGCCAGCGCACCGTAAACCAGCCCGGCATTACAGACCTGGTTCCAGTTATTGGTCGCTCTCAGAAACCAGTTATATTTTTTATCCCTCGACGGGGCAAATCCTTTATTCAGAACAGCCTCCTGCACCAGCCTCCGGGTATCCGGAGATAACCGATCGAACAACCAGTCATAACCGATTGCAACAGCCATAGTCATTTCGCCCGTATCCAGAAAATGGGACGGGTTCCAATCGGTAAACGAACACACGGCAATCATCTCCTGCTCTGCCCGCAAACGATACTTATCCTCTCCTGTCATCCGGTAAGCATATGAAAGATAGAAGATACGCCGCAAGGCTTCACGCGATACGGCCAGCAAACGTTTCCCTTCCTTTTTATATGCCAGCACAGGCGTCGTGATCAGTTCGTCGCATTGCTTGAGAAGATAGTTATGCAACCGGAGCATCTCCGGATTAAGGGCCAGATCGGATTTAATCTTTTGCTCCTCTCCTTTCTTTACCAGCAACCGAGGATGAGAAGGATAAGAATCAAAGCGTATTCCCTGTGAATACCCCGAAACGAACAAGAAAAAGCAAAACACAACAAGCAGGATAGTTTTATTCATACAGGTATTATATTTAATTGGAATTACAAATATAGGAAATCGCCCGGAAAGGGAGAAGGTTTAGTTTACATTTTATCAAAATTGAATGTAGCGTCGTTGGTAGGGGCGGTTCGCGAACCGCTCTTACGGTGTCAATGTAAGCCTGTTTGTTATCTGATTCGCTCTCCTTATGAATTGCATGTTATTGCTTTCAGCTTTCAGATGCCCTGGATAGAGTATTTTTCAATGCATCCGGCTGAAGGGATGAAACTGCAAAAAATGTATACGAGAATTCAAGGTTAAATAGCTGCCGGCAAAATATAAGACTTTTGTCTTCAAACATATAAACTTTGTCATCCAAAAAGCTGTCTTGACAATTCGGAACACCTATACTTTTGGGACGAATAACTTCCCGCCGGCAAATAGATAACTAGGGGTTGACGAACGGATAACTATTGGTTGGCAAACGGATGCCTACTTATCGGAATCTACTTCTTGTATAAGCCACCCTTCAGGCTGATCCGTTATTTTTCAAGTAATTATGTGCCATAAAATCTGAAAGGTGAAGTTTGAAAACTTTATTGGAGGGCGATTTATACAGCGCAGGCTTCGCTTGACGGAGGTTAAAAGTGAATCTCATTTCGTTCCGGCAATGCCGGCATCAGTTATCGTTGCCTTTCATCCGGCAATGTGACTTTTTAAATTAGTTCTTTCATTTCTTATAAATAGATAAAGGAGGAACTATTACATACCCACTTACCTATTGTATCTTAAGCCCTTACCTGGTAAAGCTACCCTGTACACCCTAGTCGGTTAGGGTGTACACCTTATCCGGTTACCCTGTACACCGTAGTTGGTTACCCTGCACAGGCTAGTAACACCAACCAACTACTAATGAGTTAGTTGGTAGTCGCTTTTGAGATAATCGCCAGTAACCTACGAGAGAACACACAGTGACAAGTTCACCACGCCGATACAACTATTGTGCACAACAGTTTACAAGGAACACCCGCCATCTTGTATATGGTATATTCCCAGCATATTAACTCCCGTTTGGTGCAAATAGCAGATAGAAGACTTATTTACCTGTTCGCGGAATTCACTTAGTTCAGAATTTATCAGTTGTAAATGCTTCATTTATTATCAGATATGAATGTTGTGCGTTGGTAGGGGCGGTTCGCGAACCGCCTTTACGATGTTAATGTAAGCCTGTAAGGCTTTAACAAACCAGCCCAGGGTTAGAACCCTGGGTTTATGAAAACCCGCTTCTCCCTTTCCGCCCTGTAGGGGCGGGACAAGGTAAATATCAATCCTTTTCGTCTTGTCGCACCCCTACAGGTAGGGTGTTCAGTAAAGTGTTCTCAAAAACGCATTTTAGCATGGCAAAGTATAGACTTCCTCTAACGGAAAATAGGGCAAGTATTGTCTAATATGTTCACCGTAAGACTTGTTTTATCG
>NZ_JAMOKS010000012.1:0-197374 GCF_023656785.1 Parabacteroides caecihominis | reverse complement strand
CTACAACAAGGTCGATTTCAGCCAAAATTTGAGAACAAGAACTTTTTCCAGAACTAATTTTCTTTCTATTTACTATACAAAATGTCAAAGATCTTTTTGAGATATGTTTTTACACAGTCTCTCGAGAGGGGAAACAGTTACCATCAGTCACTATAAGTCAACGAAACAAACAAATTCAAATATGAAAAGAAGCCTTTTTCTGCTATGGATATGCCTGGCAACAGCCGGTTGCCTCTTCCAATCCTGCTATGACGAGAGTAATAAGTATGGTAACGGATTAGTATCTTCGGCATTCCGCAATATCAGTACCGACACCAGTACGGTGACAGTCGCAGCCATGCTGATCGACTCGCTGGAAACCTCCGGCAAGGAGCTCGTCTTGCTGGGTGAATATACGCATCCGGTATGGGGCAAAATGTCCTCCTCCGGTTATGTATCCTATAACCGTCCTTCCTATAATACCGATATAGACGAGCGCGTCGTACTCGATTCGCTTATGCTCACCTTCAGGTACGGAGGTTATTATATCGGCGACACGCTGAAGGCCCAACGCTTCAACGTACACAGGCTGACCCAGAAACTCAGGCTGGGAGACAACGGTTATCTTTATAACACCTCGTCGTTCACCTATGAACCCGAACCATTGGCAAGCCATAGCTTTATCCCGCGGCCGAACAGCGGGGAAGAGGTGGAAGTGCGCCTCCCGGACGAAATGGGACAGGATTTCCTGACCCGTTTCCACAGCCGCGACGTACAGGTGAACTCCGATTATTTCGAAGATTATTTCAAAGGGCTGGTCGTTATTCCCGAAGGGGCCGACAACCAGTCGCTCCTCTCCTTCCAGGTAGCGGACAGTTCAGCCGTGCTCGTTCTCCATTACCATATAATAGATGAAAAGGAAAACGAACAGGAACTGACCTTTACGCCCAATACCAGCACCCAGTTCAACCATTACGAGCATGACCGGAGCGGTACGGCGATGGAACCGTTTCCTCCCGGCCAGAAGGAAATCCCTTCCTCCCAACTGGATAACAGGGGTGTTTTATTTGGCGGACTGGGATGGTATGCCCGCCTGGAATTTCCTTATATCAATAATATCCTTATGCAGGGAGAGCAGGTGGCGATTGAAAGCGCACTGCTAAAGATTTATCCTGAACCGGGCACGTTTTCGGCAACGAATGCCCTGCCCGACAGCCTTTATCTTTATATCGCCGACGAGAACAACGTGGTTACCGATGCCGTGACCGACTATCTCGGTGAAGAGGTGCAAAGCGGAACACTGGTAAAAGACGATACGTATGATGAAAATACCTATTATTACTTCGACATTACCAGTTTTATGCAACAGGAACTGGGAACTTTCGGTATGTATAAGCATAACCTGCAACTGGTATTCGACGAAGATACTTATACAAAGACATTCCGCAACCTGACCTTCAGCGACCAGCAAGGCCGTTCGCCCATTGTTTTACAGCTAATCTACAAAGTATATGAAAGTTATTAAGCATCTGACTCTATTCCTTTTACTGACCCTTCCCGTCCATGCACAAAATATAATGACCTCGTCGCCTTACTCGATGTTCGGGATCGGCGAGATCGTAACGGGATTGTATGGTTCCAATTCGGCGATGGGAGGTGTATCGACAGGTATGCGCGGCACCTGGTTGCTCAATACGGAAAATCCGGCTGGCCTGACGGGGCTCGACACGCTCCGGTTGTTTGCCGAGACATCGGCCTTTATGAAAAGCGAGTCGTACCAGTCGAAAAACGGCAACAGCAATGCTTTCACCGGGAATATGTCGGCTTTCACGCTGGCAGGACGTATCATGCCGCACTGGTATATGGCAGCGGGATTGACCCCTTATTCATCGGTCGGCTATTATTTCCAGAGTACGGAACCGCTGGAAGGTTCACCCGGTTCATACTATACAAGTACGTTCGAAGGATATGGCGGGCTGTCGAAGGTTTACCTGACCAATGCATTTATGTTGGGCAAGAATCTATCGGTCGGCGTCAACGTCAGTTACATCTTCGGCAACACCAAACTTACGGAAAGCCAGAGCAGCATTTCCGTAGAGAACAGAATGTACACGCATGCGTTCTATGCTGATTTCGGATTGCAGTATCACCGCCAGATCGGAAAAGAGACAGCTTTTACAATCGGGGCCGTTTACGGATATAAACAGCGCCTGAGCATTGAAAACTCAATTGCGATCGTTTATAGCAGCAGCGAAACGGAGGAGAGTAAAAGGAATACGACCCAATATCTGCCTCAATTTGCCGGCATAGGCGGCTCGCTGGCCTACAAGAAATGTACTTATGCGCTCGACTATGATTTCCACCAGTACAGCAGCCTTTCATCGGGCGACAGCCGGGTAAAATTCAGGGATTCGCATAAGTTGCGGCTGGGGTTCGATTATTCGCCCAACGGTTATTCGTCTTCGAGTTTCTGGAAACGCAGTTCATATAAGGCCGGGGTAAACCTGTCGACTCCTTACTTGCAGATCAACGGGCAAAAAGGTTACACCTACCGCTTCAGTGCCGGAATGGGACTTCCGGTAACGAACGGACGGATCAACGTAGCCCTTTACTACGATAAGACCCAACTAAATAATGATGTATACGGACAAAGCACTTTCGGGATGACGGTTTCGTATACGCTGAGTGAGTTGTTTTATAAGTTGAAACTGTAAGGTCATAGTCGTTTTTCACGAAGAATAAAGATAAGAATTTGCAGAGATAAAGAATAATCATTTTCTTTGTGACTACAAATATATCCATCATGAAAAAAGATACAATTTTAAAACAACTCTCACTCTTAAAAAAGACTCTCACTTCCCAATACGGAGTAAGTAAAATTGGTCTTTTTGGCTCTGTCATACGAGGTGAGAATAATAAGAACAGTGATATAGACATTCTCATTGATTTCGAAGATGGAAAAGAAACTTATCAAAATTTCATGTCGGTATGTGATACCTTGGAAGGCTTCTTCCATAAACACAAACTGGATATAGTAACCCTGAAGGGATTAAGTCCCTTTATTGGTAAACAAATCCTCAACGAAGTAGAATATGTCTAAATCCCATATTGTTTATTTGCAACATATTCTTGAAGAATGTAATTTTGTCACCTCCGTAGTAACAGAAAACTTGCCTATGTATCAGTTCCTTTCGGATGAGACATTGAAAAGAGCCATAGCCCGTAGCCTTGAAATTATAGGTGAAGCGACAAAAAAAATACCGGCCGATGTTAAATATGAATGGAAAGATATTTCATGGAAACAAATGGCCGGTATGCGTGATAAATTAATACATGATTATATGGGGGTTAACTACCTAATTGTATGGGACGTTGCAAAAAACATTATACCAGTTCTTATTCCTCAGATTGAAGCTGTTATTGATAAAGAAAAAACAAAAGAGCAATAAGCCACAATTTTCATCATTTCGAAGATGTCCCGCTCTCCAGAATGCTGACAATGGAGAATAAAGTAAAGCAGATGCCACCCAAGCCGGCTAAAACTCTGGCCGGAACAAAATAGTAAGCATGTGCGGAACCCAGTTCGAACAGGAAGGCGGACAGGAACAAACAAGTCAATGCCGTAAATATAGGTATCAACGGAATACGGTTTGATAATTTGAATTCGTGCCGCCATATTTTGGATAGCAGGATCACTTTGCTGGAAATGCTATAGCATACCAATCCCAGTCCGATCATGATATAGCCTGTTGTACCGTTTGCCGGATTGATGGTAGCCAGGATCAGGATAATTCCCCATACAACACAAATACTACCCATGACCAATACCATAATAGGCCAGAATTCGCGTTCGGTAGGAGAAAATATATTCCTGATCTGCCGGGCAATAGTCGCTACCAAGGCAATCAGACTCGTACAGATACAGGCCAGGCCGATCATCACATGTCCGGCCACAAAATATTTCGAGCCCTGGTCGCTATGGGCTAACAGGCAGAATGCCCATATCCAGGCGGTCAAGGCGATCAGTCCGGCAATAGCAATCAGGGTCAGTCCCTGGGCACGGGTAAAAGCCTCGGGCGGAATATCATGGCCTGTCTTTTTCGAATTGACGGTAATCATGGTGAACCGGGTGGAAGAGGTAGCTGTTGTGGCTACACAAGCGGTAATCAGTCCCACTCCGCAGATTACATGACCGGCTACAAACGATGCCGTATCGGGCGACCGCATAATCCATATCCCTGCAACGACCGTCAGGATAGCCGACAAATATCCCAATGCCGGAAGCGCATACCGGCTGATCTCTCCGAAAGTATTAATGATCTGCCTGATAATGGTTGCCGCCGTTGAGAACAGGGCTATACAAATCATACCCAAAGAAAATACGACCGGGCCGGCCACAAAACGGCTCGGGTCGGTTCCATATTCATACACGAACCAGCCGTAACCGAAACAGAACAGGGCCATCAACAAGGGTATAGCCCTGAAAAGAACACTAATGCCGTAATTCATAGTCTATTTGTTTTTAATTTTCCTCCAAACAGACAGGATTACGGCATTGTTCCTCAAATTACATTTTTATAGAATCTTTTTAGTTATCAGGGACAGGGAGACCTATTCCTGCAAGGCCAACCGCCCCATAAGTGCCGGAAGGTAGGAGTCGCTGATCGGGATCAACTCGTCACCGATGCGGATACGTTTCCGTTCGATATAACTGATGTGGGAAAGAGATACGATATAAGAACGGTGCACACGGCAAAACAAACTGTCGGTGAGGTTTTCTTCAAACCGCTTCAGGCTGACCTGCGAAAGCAGCGGTTTGCCGTTCGTGCGATGAATCTTCACATAATCGCCATAGCCTTCCAGAAAAAGAATCTCTTCTTTACGAAGGCGAATGATCTTACTTCCTTCCCGAACAAAAACAGGTTGTTCAGTCTGTTCTTTGTGCAACACTTCATGCACATCAGCCAATGCTTTATCCAACTTCTCAAAATAGCCCATCAGAGCATTCAACGTAGAAGCATCTCCATCGAAAGTAATACATTTCAACATAGTCGCTTTTCTTTTAAGTTTACACTACAAATAAATAAGAATATTCGGTGAACAAAGGTTAAGAACCGATAAATGGTAGAATTGGGTCGGTGAATCGCCCGGAGGAAGAGGGTGAAAAAAATCACCTCGATGATGCAGTATTTCACCGGATCATTCTTCCATCAATATCCATTTCTTGAATACCGGGGTTTTCGTTTTACTGATAATGATACGTTCCGGAATAGGCAATGTGAGGTTGACCGACAGGCGGCTGCCGAACCAGAGGTCAATATCCTTAATGGCTTTCCGGGAGATAATGAACTGGCGGTTGGCACGAAAAAAATGCTTTTCATCCAGTTGGTCGCCCAGGGCATCCAGGGTGCGGTCTACCGGATGCAGCTTGCCGTCGGAGGTATAAGCAGTAACCTTTTCATTCATTGTATAAAAATACAGGATATCTTCTACCTGCAACGGGTAAAATTTGTCGGTGAGCATGATCAGAAGGCTCTTTATGACATGCCGTCCCTGTATGGTATCGTTCGTTCGCCGGATATGGGCCAACCGCTCTTCGGGGCTGAAGAGGCGCAATTTGCCTAACGCCCGTTCAAGGGAAGTCAGCGTGATCGGTTTCAGCAGATAATCGATACTGCTGACCTGAAAGGCTTGCAGGGCATACTCGTCATAGGCCGTCGTAAAAATGACCGGTGCAGCGATTTCCACCTGTTCGAATATTTTGAAGGCTGAGCCGTCAGCCAGGTGGATATCCATAAAGATAATATCCGGCTGGGGATAGTTATGGAAATAAGTAACGCTTTCCTCTATACTCTCCAGTTCGGCCACTACCTCGACAGGCATCATGGTGTTTTGCGAAAGAATTGCTTTCAGGCTACCAACAGCAGCCGTTTCATCCTCGATAATTACAGCGTTCATACAGTTTAATCTTTTAATTGTTATACCCGTCCGGTACCGTTCAGCAAAGGAAGGGTTACCTTAAAATAATCTTTCCGGTTGGAGATATGGATATCCTTTCCGGTAAGCATCCGGTAACGTCCCCAGAGGTTCTTCAACCCGATGCCGCTCCCCGTGCTCTCTTCCACCTTCGGCTGTACCCTGTTGGATACGACCAGTTGGTTCTCTTTAGTAGTATAAACGTCGATTTGCAGCGGATACTGCTTGCTGATCACATTATGTTTAACCGCATTTTCGATCAGCGGCAGAATACTCAGGATGGGCAAATGCCATAATAAAAGTGCCGGAGCCGCTTGAATAGAGAAGAATAGCTTCCCTTCATAACGGACGCCTAGGAGATAAGTATATGCTTTCACAAACTGCAATTCTTCTGCCAGCGTAACCATTTCTTTCTTGTTGCTCTGCAAGATATAACGGAAAACATTCGACAACTCATCCAGATAAGTCAATGTCTGCTCCTTCTCCCCGCTCCTAATCAGGGAGTTCAGCCCATTCAGGGAATTGAAAAAGAAATGAGGGTTGATCTGTCCCATCAAAGCATTGTATGAAGTCTGGAGTTTTTCAGTCTTCAATTGTTCATATTCAAGCATCATCTGTTGTTTACCATTCAGCAGGCGTATCAAAAGGACACTCAACAAAACGGTTAACAGTATAAACAGATGCTCCGTCAGAAAAGGTTTCGGGAAATCTGTCGCCCGGCTGAGAACCATAGACATATGCGGATCAGGGGATGCAGGGGGTGCCGCTTTCTTTCTTGCCGCATCTTCCATTATAACAAAACTATCAGAACGGAACATTTGATCAACTTCCAAAAGGTCGATCATCACAAAACGGTGTATGACCGGATACATGAAAAAGAGCGCAATGCCACAGACGATTGTCACACCGGCAGACAACAGGATTGTTTTATATTCTTTATTACAAAACAGACGGTCGCCCAACTTATACATTTGAGAATCCAGTATAAACAGCAGAAAGGCATATACGAAAAACCAAAATAAGGAATAATAAAGAAATTCATCTCCGGATGGATGGTTCCCCGGGAAAGGGACTCCCAGCGACTGCATTTTATAAGTATGCATCAACATGGTAAAGTTGACGAATAGGCTTAACAGCACTGACACGATAAAACCAATCAGCAGATTGTTTTTCACGGAATGTTGCATAAGTGTTTTATTTATAGGTGACAAAGATAACCCTATTCCCCTGCCGGAAAAACACAAACCGACGAAACGGCTAAAAACATCGGCGAATCGCCTGTCCCTGCTTATAAAACATTTATCCCTACCCAACAAAAAAGCCACCCGAAACGAATCGGATGGCTTTTTTGTATGGCAATTAAATCCCGAAGGATTAGAATCTTCTTTCTTTGATTCTTGCTTTCTTACCTGTAAGAGCACGCAGGTAATACAATTTAGCACGGCGTACTTTACCCAGTTTGTTTACAGTGATGCTTTCGATGAACGGTGATTCGATCGGGAAAATTCTTTCTACACCAATGTTCTCAGACATCTTACGAACAGTAAAACGTTTTTTGTCACCATGTCCTGAGATACGGATAACAACGCCTCTGTACTGCTGGATACGTTCTTTGTTACCTTCTTTAATACGGTAAGCTACTGTAATAGTGTCACCACTCTTGAATGAAGGATATTCCTTCTTTGTAGCAAACGCTTCTTCTGCAATCTTAATTAAATCCATTGTTTTATAGCTTTTTAATTGTAATTTTAAATGAAACGCAATTTAACGGGCTACTTCTCCCGACAGAGATTGCGCAAAGCGGATGCAAAGTAACGAAAGATTTATTTGATACGCAAATTGTTGAGGGAATAATTCATGAATTATCGCCACTCTATAGAGACTATTCAGCTTATTTTCTTATTTTTGGTGGATAATAATGATAACGTGAAGATGAGGAAGATACTTACAATGCTGTTATGTTCTGTGTGTTTACTAACGGCCAAAGCACAGACTATTCCCAATATGTACCGTAATGTCGATCAGGCAAAAATGAATCACTGGGTTGATTCTGTGTTTGATAAGATGAGTTACGATGAACGGATCGGGCAACTCTTTATGGTGATTTCCGAACCGAAATCGGATAACCGCACCATGCAGCGGCTTATGCGATACGTCAATGAAATAAAGGTCGGAGGAATCCTCTTTCATAAAGGGAACCCTGTTACCCAGGCTGAAGTAACCAACCGGTTGCAAAAAGCATCACGCGTCCCGATGTTCGTTTCGCTGGACGGAGAATGGGGCTTGTCCATGCGCCTTAGCGGAACGACCCGTTTCCCTAAAAACATGATGCTGGGAGCTATCGAAGATGATAAACTGATTACCGAATATGGGAAGGAAGTAGCCCGCCAATGCAAAGAGATGGGCATTCAAATCAACTTTGCCCCCGATATAGATGTAAATAGTAATACCGATAACCCGGTGATAGGCCTCCGTTCGTTCGGAGAGAATCCCCGTGCCGTCGCCGATAAAGGAATAGCCTATGCCCGCGGACTGGAAGCTGCCGGTATCATCTCTGTAGCCAAACATTTCCCGGGTCATGGCGACACTTCGGAAGACTCTCATAATACATTGCCTGCCGTCCATCATGACCGGGCACGCCTGGACAGCGTTGAATTGTATCCTTTCAAACGTTACATCTATGATGGTTATGCCGGAGTTATGACCGGACATCTTTATGTTCCGACACTGGATAAAACCCGCAATCTCCCTTCCTCCTTTTCCCGTCCGATTGTAACGGGACTGTTGCAGGAAGAACTTGGTTTCAGAGGCCTTTGCTTCACAGATGCACTGGCCATGAAAGGAGCCACGACTAAAAAATCGGATAACCCGTCAGTAAAAGCATTACTGGCTGGGAATGATATATTGCTGGCCCCGGCTGCCCCGATTAACGATTTCACAGCGGTGAAAGAGGCGATCGACGAAGGTATTTTATCCATAGAAGACATCGAAGCCAAATGTATCAAGATACTCCAGTATAAATACATTACCGGACTGAATAAATACCGACCGATTGAAACAAAAGAGTTAAGCAAACGACTGAACTCACCGCATGCTGCCTGGCTAGCCGCCAAACTCAATGCAGAAGCAATTACATTATTAAAGAACGAATCCGACATGGTTCCGCTCAGACAGCTGGATAAAAAGAAGATTGCCGCCTTGTCAATCGGTTCGCCTGCCGGAAATGAATTTCAGGAAATGCTGGGGCGTTACGACAGTATTGCCTGCTTCAGCATCAGCCGTAGTTCAACTGCTGCACAAATCCAACATGTTTACAGGCAGTTGGAGAAATACGATGTAATCATCTGCGGCATACACACAGTCCGCATCCCTGAAAGCCTGCAACTCCGTCAGCTGGCGACTAAGAAAGAGCTCGTTTATGCCTTCTTTACCCTGCCCTATTTCTGTAAGGAATATAAAAGTTCCATTATGAAAGCGAAGGCGGTAGTGATGGGATACGAAGGTACGCCTCTTGCCCAGGAATATGCCGCCCAGGTCATCTTCGGAGGGATTCCTGCTAAAGGCAAACTACCGGTTACCATCCCAGGCGTATTCCATGCCGGAGCCGGCATCTTCACGGAAAAAACACGGTTAGGTTATCACGAACCGGAGGAAGTCGGAGCCAATCCCATACGCCTCGATGTAATCGGATCCATTGCAGAAGAAGGGCTTGAAGAAAATGCCTATCCGGGTTGCCAGGTGCTGGTTGCCAAAGACGGTATGATTATTTACGACAAGGCTTTTGGTTACTTTGACTACGACCAAAGCCGGAAGGTACAGGAAAATTCCGTCTACGACCTGGCGTCTGCCTCCAAAGCGGCCGGGACTTTACTTGCCGTAATGAAAGCGTACGATGAAAAGAAATTCACCCTCAATAATAAAATAGCGGACTTTCTCCCCGAACTGAAAGGTTCCAACAAGAAAGACCTGAATATAAAAGAATTGCTTTACCATCAGTCGGGAGTTGTCTCCACAATCAATTTCTATCTGAATGCCATCGATAAGGATAGTTACAAAGGCAGCCTTTACAGCAGTGTAAAAAATGCGACCCATCCGGTACGCTTCGATGCCAAAACATACGTACGCAATGATTTCAACTATCTGCCCGACCTGGTTTCTACTGAGAAGAAACCGGGATTCACCACCGAGGTAGCCCGCAACTTCTACCTGCACGATTCCTTCAAAGACAGTATCATGCAGGAAATAAAAGACTCCCGCCTCGGAACACGCGGCAAATATGTGTATAGCTGCGTCAACTTCATCATGCTGAAAATGATGGTGGAAAACCAGATGAAGCAACCGATGGACCAGCTGTTGCATAACGACTTTTATAGCCGGCTGGGAGCCTGGCACACCACTTATAACCCGCTGAAAAGAATAGACAGCCTCCAGATTGTCCCGACCGAGAACGACCAGTTCGTGCGCCGCCAGTTACTTCGTGGCTATGTGCACGACGAAGCTGCCGCTTTCCAGGGGGGCGTCTCCGGCAATGCCGGCCTGTTTTCGAATGCCAATGACCTGGCGAAAGTATTACAGCTTTTCCTTAATCAGGGCACTTATGGCAACGAACAATACTTATCAACAGAAACCTGTCGTCTTTTCACCCAAAGTAAAAGCCCGACAAGCCGCCGCGGACTGGGTTTCGACAAGCCTGCCCCGGGAACACATAAAGGTTCTCCTTGCAGCAGCCTGACGCCACCTTCCGTCTATGGACACACCGGCTTCACCGGGACTTGTTTCTGGGTGGATCCGGACAACCAGTTGCTTTATATCTTCCTTTGTAACAGGGTCAATCCGTCGCGTGCCAATAATAAACTCAGCCAGTTGGATATCCGCAAACGAATACAGGATGCAATCTATAAGGCAATTGATAGGAAAAGCCAAAAAGATTAGTATTTTTGCACCACCTTTTAGAACAACATTAATTACATAAAACAAATAAAGTATGCTATTCGGACACGGTGATGACTTTTACAATTCGCAGAACGAAGTAAAGATTAACTTCAGTTCTAACGTATGGCACGGTGCTAACCTCGATAAACTCAAGGAACATCTTAATGAGCAGTTCAGTAAACTGACACGTTATCCGGAACCGGATGCTGCTTCACTTAAAAGGCTGCTTGCCCGCCGATATGAAATAAAAGAAGAAAATGTAGTTGTAACCAATGGTTCGATTACCGCCTTCTATCTGTTGGCACAGGCTTGGAGAGGGGCTAAATCAACGATTGCCGTTCCTTCCTTCTCTGAGTATGAAGATGCCTGCCGCCTACACGAACACGAAATCAATTTCTTCCCAACCTCCGACGACCTCTCGGAGCTTTCTCTGGAAGGACAGGATTTCTGCTGGATATGTAATCCTAACAATCCGGATGGCAAACTGATTCATCGTACGGAATTGCTCCGGTTGATTGCAGCCAACCGCAATACAAAATTCATCATCGACCAGGCTTATGTTGCCTTTACCACCGAAGACATGCTAAAGCCTTCAGACGTTAAGAATCACCCGAACCTGATTCTTATCCAGTCTATCTCTAAGGCCTACAACATTCCGGGATTACGTATCGGTTACCTGGTTGCTTCTCCAGAAATAACTGCCGAAGTAAATAAGTATATCATCCCCTGGTCAGTAAACGCTATTGCGCTTGAAGCCAGTAAATATATCCTGATTCATCCGGCCCAGTTTACTTTGCCTATCCGTAAGTGGCAGCGTGAAACAGCCGAATTGATTTATCAGTTAAGCAAATTCGATAACCTGGAAGTCATTCCTACTTCAACAACCTTCTTCCTTGTCCGCCTAAAGAAAGGCACAGCGGCAGAACTAAAGAAATACTTGTGGGAGAAGAATGGAATCCTGATTCGTGATGCCTCCAACTTCCGCGGACTGGATGAAACATACATCCGCCTGTCCACCCAAACAAGTGCTGAAAATCAGATATTGATTGATGCTATCCGTGAATGGTTCGCTCAATTATAACACTATTATAGAATAGCCGGAGCAAAGAGATTGTTTTTACTCCGGCTATTTCATCTCCTACATGCATTAATTCGAATAAAAACCATTCACTCTTCACCTTTAGCATATATCAGCCTAAACACCAATCACTTATACAGGTGAACGATTAATAAAACAAAGAAAATCAAACCCTTCACCTTTCACCTTTTATCTGCCTGCCAACTATCGCTCCCCCTACTGACTATTCCTGCATAGCATACTGTCTTTTACTATAAAAGATATGACTCATTCTCTTTTCCATCGCCGTCGCAAAGCTTACCGACGGACGTCAGCAAGCTTATCCACCTCTGTCGGTAAGCTTTGCGACGGCCGTGAAAAAGGCAAGATATAATATGCTTTCGATTAGAAATAAATAACCTCCGGGGTAGTTGCTACTAGCCTTTCTGATAAAGGTAAGGGACATAAACACAAAAAGGCCGCCTCTTTGAGAAGCAGCCCTTCAGTCTATTGCATCTGATTCTGTAAGTGTCAGAATTATTTTTTGTACGTCTTATAGCCATAAACAGCCAGATCGCCCAATTCTTCCTCGATACGAAGCAACTGATTGTACTTAGCCATACGATCCGAACGGCTTAATGAACCGGTCTTGATCTGTCCTGAATTAGTAGCAACAGCGATATCGGCAATCGTTGCATCTTCCGTTTCGCCGGAACGATGCGACGTCACTGAAGTATAGCCGTTACGGTGAGCCATTTCAATAGCATCCAGTGTTTCACTTAATGTTCCGATTTGATTTACTTTAATCAGGATAGAGTTGGCGCAGCCTTCTTCGATACCTTTCTTCAGGAATTCAACATTAGTTACAAACAAGTCGTCACCAACCAACTGAACACGGTCACCTAAAGCTTTAGTAAGATGCTTCCATCCTTCCCAGTCGTTTTCGTCCATACCGTCTTCGATAGAGTCGATCGGATATTTGTTAACCAAATCCAACAGGTAAGCAACCTGTTCGGCAGCAGTCCGTTTGGCACCGTGGGCACCTTCAAACTTCGAATAATCGTAGATACCCTTCTTATCGTAAAACTCGGAAGCGGCACAGTCCATAGCGATTGTCACATCTTTACCCGGTTCGTATCCGGCAGCTTTAATAGCGGCCATAATAGAACCCAAAGCATCTTCCGTACCGTTGAGAGCCGGAGCAAAACCACCTTCGTCACCAACTGCCGTACTCAGACCGCGGTCGTGCAACACCTTCTTCAAGGCATGAAATACTTCTGCTCCCATACGCAAGCCTTCACGGAAACTCTTTGCACCTACCGGGCGAATCATAAATTCCTGAAATGCTATCGGGGCATCACTGTGAGAACCACCATTGATAATATTCATCATCGGAACAGGCAATACATAAGTATTGGTTCCGCCTATATAACGATATAACGGCAAATCGAGATAATTGGCAGCCGCTTTAGCTACGGCCAGCGAAACGCCTAACATGGCGTTGGCACCGAGTTTCGACTTTGTCTTTGTTCCGTCCAGCTGAAGCAGTTTATGGTCGATTGCACGTTGGTTCAATGCACTCATTCCGATGATAGCCGGTGCAATTACATTGTTAACATTATCCACAGCTTTCAGTACACCTTTGCCTCCGTAGCGTTTTTTATCACCGTCACGCAGTTCTATTGCTTCATTTTCACCAGTAGAAGCACCGGATGGAACGGCCGCACGACCAAAAGCGCCGCATTCAAGAAGCACATCTACCTCTACTGTCGGGTTACCACGGGAATCAAGAATCTCTCTACCTATTACTTTTTCAATTTTCATAACCTAAATATTTAGTATTCTGTATTTTTTTCACTCAGTACAAATATAACAAACGGTTCACTAAGATTGTTGCCAAACCCTTATAAAGATTTTCAATGAATAAATAGAGGACTTCATTTCTCAATTCAATATTTTATCTATATTTACACCCCGAATTGATAGGTATTTTTTCTTAAAAAGTTTCAACCTTTTGCATTAACAATGTGTTTTAACATAAAAAGTTTATTGTTGAATCATGAAAAAAGTTCTGTCCATATTAACACTCCTTATCCTGATCTTTATGGGTCAGGAGGTTACGCTTAATATAGATAGTGAAGAGACGATTCAACAATGTAACCAAAATGAGAAAGGAAAGAGCCTCTCCTACGATAATAATTTAAAGAAGTTTGAATTAGGGAAAATTCCTCTTGAGTCTCTTGATATAACTGCACGCACCAAACCGGCTTTCGATAATTACGAACGGCTATTCAAATTATCGAACAGCAATAAGAGTCTTCTTCTCTTGAAGTTGAAAGAGCAGGCCTCACAATATAAAATATCGGAGACATTATCTATTATCCATACAATAAATTACCTCTCGCTTCGCAAATGCGGAAATCAATGGATCTACGTTTTGCGAAAACTCATTATTTGATATTATTATAAGACATTTATAATTGTTGATTGTGCCTTCGAATACGGCATGATCCGGGTGTGCATTCCCTTTTTTGTACACTAAGACTATTATTTTCTGTTTTTTATCTCTTTAATAATATCAAAATTATGAAAACAAATCAATCTGTTATATCAAAAACATCTAATGGCGTTTCAGCCGGCATCGTCATTATCATTTGCTTTATCCTGGCAGTATGCTTCTTTCATTTCGTACTGGGCAATCCTTCCAACTTTATGGATAATAATCCGGATAATCATCCGCTTCCCGGCAATTATGCAGGAACAATTTATAAAGGCGGTTTCATTGTCCCCGTTGTTATCACTCTTTTACTTACTGTAATCACATTGAGTGTAGAACGTTTTATTGCCATCAACCGGTCTAAAGGGAAAAAAGCCCTGCTAGGGTTTGTACGTACTATAAAGAAAGACCTTGAAGACGGAAATCTGGGCGCAGCTCAAAAGGCTTGTAAAGAACAGCAGGGTTCTGTGGCCAATGTCGTTAACGCCGCATTGACCCGTTACGCTGATGTAGAAAACAGGGCGGATCAGACCAAAGAACAAAAGATGGTCATCATACAGAAAGAGATCGAAGAGAGCACGGCACTGGAATTACCGTCTATGGAACAGAACCTGCCGGTTATTGCTACAATCTCGACATTGGGAACTCTGTTCGGGTTGCTTGGAACCGTACTGGGTATGATCCGTTCGTTTGCCGCCCTGGCCAATGCCGGAGCTCCCGACTCGGTAGCATTGTCGACCGGTATTTCCGAAGCTCTGGTCAATACGGCCTTAGGTATCGCCACCGGTGCCATGGCTATTATCTCGTACAACTATTTCACCAGTAAAATAGATAATATCACCTATGCCATCGATGAAATAGGTTTCTCTATCGTACAAACATTTGCGGCTAAACACTGAAACATATGCCTAAGATTATAGTAAAACGAAAAAGCACATTCATCGACATGACGGCGATGAGTGATGTAACGGTGTTACTGCTTACTTTCTTTATGCTGACATCTACCTTCATCCAGAAAGAACCGGTCGTGGTTACTACCCCGGCTTCCGTTTCCGAAATAAAAATACCGGAAACGAATATTCTTTCCATCCTGGTAGATCCGGAAGGGAAAGTGTTTATGAGCATGGACAAACAGGAGGATAAGGCAAACGTATTAAAGAAGCTGGGACAAGACTACGGTATTAACTTCAGCGACAAAGAAATATACGAATTCAGCCTTCTTCCTTCCTTTGGTGTTCCTATCCAGAATATGCAGGAATTCCTGAATCTACCGTCTTCCGAACAAGACCGTCTGACGCAGAATTACGGAATCCCTGCCGATAGCACGAACAACCAATTCAAAGCCTGGATACAACACGCCCGCGAAGTGAACCACGACCTGGTGATCGCCATCAAAGCCGACCAACAGACGCCATATCCTAAAATCAAAAATATAATGAACACATTGCAGGACCTGAGAGAAAACAGATATAATCTCATAACAACTCTCAAGAATGTGCCCGACAATGTTTAAACAACAAGCAGTATGGCAGAAGTAAATACAGATAAAGGAAAAGGCGACGGAAAGAAAGGCAAACAAAAGAAAGTCAATATCCGTGTCGACTTTACGCCGATGGTGGATATGAATATGTTGCTGATCACGTTCTTCATGCTTTGTACTTCGCTGAGTAAGCCGCAGACCATGGAGATCAGTATGCCGTCGAAAGACCATGTCACGGAAGCCGAACAGACAAAAGTGAAAGCCTCTAAAGCCATCACCCTTATATTGGGTGAAGACAGCAAGGTGTACTACTATTTCGGTGAACCGGATTATGAACATGTAGAATCACTGAAAACAACCGATTTTTCTCCTACCGGATTACGTAACATCCTACTGGAACGCAATTCCGACGCTGTACAACAAATATCGGAGTTGAAAGTGAAAAAGCTAAACAAGGAAATTTCCGAAGATGAGTTTAAAAAGCAGGCTACAGAGATAAAAGGTGGCAAAGATGCCCCGGTCGTACTGATCAAGGCGACCGACGATGCTTCTTATAAAGACCTGGTAGATGCACTCGACGAAATGCAGATATGCAATATTGGTAAATATGCAATCGTTGATATAACCGACGGAGATAAATTTCTGGTCGACAACCTGAAAAGCGGCGGAGAACTCGCTAAACAAATAGCAGAGGCTAATGCCGGCCCTAAAAGAAAATAATTCGTATCACCAATAAAAAAGAACGATCATGATTAATATGAACAATATAAATCTGAATTCACCGGAGTGGTGCGAATTGATCTTCAACGGGAAGAATAAAGACTACGGAGCATACGAGTTGCGTAAAAATTCTTCCGGCAGACATATCCGCGCATTGATCATTGTAGCTATCGGAGCTATTCTGGTCATGACAATCCCGGCTTTGATCAAATCGGTTATTCCCCAGCACGCCAAAGAGCAGGTACTGGAAGTAACGACACTTTCCAACCTGCAAATGGAAACGAAGGTACCGGAAGAAAATCAAATCCGTAATTTAGAGGCTCCACCTCCTCCCGTACTGAAAAGTACAATCAAATTTACCCCTCCTGTTATTAAGGCGGATAAAGATGTAAGGGATGAAGAGGAAATCAAGACACAGGAAGAACTGACAACCTCAAAACTGGCTATCTCGGTGGCAGACGTAAAAGGTTCTGAAAGTGAAGATGCCATTGACATTGCAGACCTGAAAGACAACAAGGAAGTGATTGAGGAAGAAACCGAACCTTATGTTGCCGTTGAACAAATGCCGCAATTCCCTGGTGGAAACGAGGCTTTGCTAAAGTTCATCAGTACACATTTGAGATACCCGGTAATCGCTGCCGAAAATGGCATTCAGGGAACAGTTACCCTCCGCTTCGTTGTAAGCCCAACGGGAGAGATCACGAAAGTGGAAGTTCTAAGGCAATTGGATCCGGCTTGCGACAAAGAAGCATTACGCGTTATCAAGTCTCTGCCACAATGGGTTCCGGGGAAACAGAATGGTAAACCGGTACCGGTCTACTTTACAGTTCCGGTACGATTTAAATTGCAATAAGATGGAGGTAAAGTGTATAAATATGAAGTTTGCCTGGGGTATATTCATGGTCATGATATACCTCGGCATGACTTTCCTGCTGGTTTTCACAAACTTGTTTAATGAGAATATGTCATTCCCTATGCGAATAATAATTGGTATTCTGTTCTTCTGTTACACTTTATTCAGAGGTTACAGGCTCATAAAAGACAGCAAACGATGAAAAGTTTCTATATAACAGTATGTATAGTTCTGTTGGTTTCTTGCGGAAACAAGAAAACAGATACTCCGGATGATACACCGACCAGTGGCGTTATCGCTATTGCTTCCGATGGCTGCTTTGCCCCTGTCGTAGAAGAAGAAATCGCCGTTTTCGAAAGTATTTATAAGGAAGCCGGGATTGTTCCTTACTTTTCCGGTGAAACAGAAACTATCAACAGTTTACTGCGTGATAGCATCCGGCTGGCCATTACTTCACGCCCGCTAACCAAAGAAGAGACGGAATTTATGAACACTAAAAAATTATTCCCCAGAAACATTCAAATAGCAACAGATGCCATTGCATTGATTGTAAATAAACAAAATACAGATTCTCTGATTGGTATCCCTGTCTTGAGAGACATACTGACGGGAAAAATAAAAGAATGGAAAGAACTCAGTTCCGATAACCAATCGGGAAGGATCGAAGTTGTATTCGATAACCCTAATTCCGGAACTGTACGCTATGCTATCGATTCAATCTGTAACGGAAAAACATTTTCCGGGGATTTACATGCAATGAAAGAAAACCGGCAAGTAATAAACTATGTATCCCAAAACCGTGGAGCGTTAGGTATCATCGGAGTAAACTGGATCAGTAATCCGTCTGATACAACCAACATGAGTTTTTCTGAGAATATAAAAGTAATGGCAGTCAGTCTTTACAGACATGCCACTGCTACAAATAGTTTTAAACCGTATCAGGCCTACATCGCATTAAAAAAGTATCCGATGAGCAGGCCTGTTTATCTGATATTATCAGAACCCCGCATGGGCCTGGCTTCCGGTTTTACAACTTTCATAGCTAGCGACCGGGGACAGCGGATCATTCTTAAATCAGGTATTCTTCCGGCTACACAACCTGTAAGGTTGGTAAATGTCAGAGATCAGTTATAAACCCCTATAAATATTTACAGTCATGAAAAAGAATTTATATATAATCCTTTTAAGTTTTATCGCTATTGCCGTTTACGCAGATAACCGGCAAGGCATTGACTTTTACAAAGCCGGAGAACCAACCATAGCAAGCCGACTTTTTGAGAAACAACTGAGCAGTTCTCCTGCCGAGCAGGCTGAAGCCTTATATTATCTGGGAGAAATTGCCTTTGATGAGAATAAAACTTCCGAAGCTCTGGCTAATTACCAGAAAGGATGGACGACATTTCCTGATTATGCCTATAATAAAGTAGGTGAAGGTAAAGTGCTACTCAAAACAGATAAATCTACTGCGCAAAAAGCATTTGATGCAGCAATCAAAATCAATAAAAAAGAGGCTTCTGTTTATGTCGCTATTGCTAAAGCCTATTCAATGAACGGAATGGAAGCAGAAGCCCAGGCGGCTCTCGATAATGCGAAGAAATATAATGCTAACGACCCCGCCATTTATTTGTATGAAGGCGATTTACTTATCAGCAAAGATAAACCAGGAGATGCCGCCGGAAGATATGAACAAGCTATCCACTTCGATCCGGCCTGCAAAGAAGCTTATATCAAATATGCAAACGTATATCAGGGAGTCACTCCAACATTATCAATAGAAATGCTTCAGAAAGTAATTTCAAACTATCCGGATTACTTACCGGCGTACTGCTATTTGGGAAACATCTATTCATTACAAGGGAATTATCCTAAAGCTGTAGCAGCTTATAAAACCTACATGGCAGGAGGTCTTTACTCAACAGACAATCTGGTTCATTATGCCTCTGCTTTGTTTTTCAATAAACAATACGTTGAATCCGGTAAAATAATCAGTGAAGGACAAGCTATTGACCCTGATAACTTTTTATTGAAACGTCTGGCCATCTATAATGATTACGAAAGCAAAGCCTACGAAAAAGGACTGGAAGAAATAAAGACATTCTTCAATAATCCGGATGCTAAATATATCTGGCAAGACTATTTATATTACGGTCGCCTGCTGAACAAAGCAAAACAATATGATCAGGCAGCAGATGCATTACAGAAAGCTATAAAAGAAAATTCTTCGCATACAGAAATCTATAAGGACCTTGCTGAAGTTTATAGTAACAGCGAAAATAATGCTGAGGCCATCAAGGCTTATACACAGTATATAGAGGCACTTGGAGAAGAATCGGAAGCTGCTGATTACTATCAATTAGGTAAATATTACTATACAGCAGCTGCAAAAGATAGTATTGCAGCCCAAAAGTACCTGTTCAAAGCTGATAGCCTATTTGCTATTGTAAAAGAACGTGTACCGGATAGCCACCTGGGTAGCCTATGGCAGGCACGTACACAATCTCAACTGGACCCCGAGACAGAACAGGGTTTAGCCAAACCCTATTACGAGTCTTGCATTCCCATTCTTGAAAAAAACAAAGAGAAATATAGCAATGAATTAACCGAATGTTACCGTTACCTGGGCTACTATTATTACTTGAAACAAGATATGGATAAGTCCAAAATTTACTGGAACAAGATTTTATCAATCGATCCATCTAATGCAACTGCGCAGGAAGCTCTGAAAAATATCAAGTAAGTAAACAAATAAATTGATTCGTTTATATACAAAAACAGCCGGCATAAAAATGTCGGCTGTTTTTGTATCGTATATAAGTTACAGAAATTATTCTGCAGCTTTTTCTTCTGTTGCTTCTGCTGCAGGAGCTTCAGCAACCGGAGCAGCTGTTTCAGCAGCTGTAGATTTCTTACGAGAACGTCTTGTTTTCGTAGTTTTCTTAGCTGTAGTATCCTTCAGCATGTTTTCGTTGTAATCAACTAATTCAATGAAGCACATAGCAGCGTTGTCACCTAAACGGTTACCAGTCTTAATAATTCTGGTATAACCACCCGGACGATCACCGATCTTCTGAGCTACTTCCTTGAAAAGTTCTGTTACAGCGTTCTTATCCTGTAAAGTACTAAATACCACACGTCTTGAGTGAGTTGTATCCTCTTTGCACTTTGTGATCAAAGGTTCAACAAACTTACGAAGCGCTTTAGCTTTTGCTGTTGTCGTAAAGATTCTCTTATGCTTGATCAAAGAAGAAGCCATATTAGACAGCATTGCTTCACGGTGAGTATTTGTACGACCTAAATGATTAAATTTCTTATTATGTCTCATCGCTTTACTTACTCTTTATCTAATTTATATTTCGTGATATCCATACCGAATGAAAGGTTCAGGCTTTCAAGCAGTTCATCAAGTTCAGTGAGCGACTTCTTACCGAAGTTACGGAATTTCAACAAATCATTCTTGTTGAATTTAACCAGTTCACCCAATGTTTCAACATCTGCAGCTTTCAAGCAATTCAAAGCACGAACGGAAAGGTCCATATCTGCTAGCTTGCTCTTAAGCAGCTGGCGCATGTGAAGAACTTCTTCATCGAATTCTTCATTGCCGTCAGTATCTACTGTCTCGATCGCAATCTTTTCATCTGAGAACAACATAAAATGATGTATCAGAATCTTAGCAGCTTCTTTCAACGCTTCCTTCGGATGAATAGAACCATCTGTGGCTATTTCAAGAACCAACTTTTCGTAGTCCGTTTTCTGCTCAACGCGGAAGTTCTCGATCAGATACTTAACATTGCGTATTGGAGTAAAAATAGAGTCGATAGCAATCGTATGAACATCTGCATTCGGATCTCTGTTTTCGTCAGCGGGAACATATCCGCGTCCTTTATTTATTGTTAATTCAATCTGGAAACCAGCGTTCGGATCTAAACGGCAAATAGCCAACTCAGGATTCAATACTTCGAATCCGGTTAGTTGTTTACCTATATCACCGGCTTTGAACACTTCCGAACCCGAAACAGTAATACTTACTTTTTCATTCTCTATGTCGTCTACAATATGCTTGAACCGTACCTGTTTCAAGTTCAAGATAATGTTTGTTACATCTTCAATAACACCGGGGATTGTACCAAATTCATGGTCTACACCTTCGATCTTAATGGATGTAATAGCAAAACCTTCAAGCGACGACAGGAGAATACGGCGCAGAGCATTACCTATAGTAATACCGTAGCCGGGTTCCAACGGACGAAATTCAAACTTTCCTGAGAAATTGTCCGCTTCCAACATTAATACTTTATCGGGTTTTTGAAATGCTAATATCGCCATGGAAATCAATTATTATTTAGAATACAATTCTACGATCAACTGCTCTTTAATGTTTTCAGGAATGTCAGTTCTTTCCGGCAGATGCAGTAATTTTCCGCTTAAAGAAGACTGATCCCACTCAATCCAAGGATATTTGCTGTGGTTGAATCCTGACAATGCATCAGCAATCACTTCCAGAGACTTGGATTTCTCTCTAACACCAACGATCTGACCGGCTTTCAAAGAGTAAGAAGGAATGTTTACAACCTTACCATCAACTGTAATGTGACGGTGAGAAACCAACTGACGAGCAGCAGCTCTTGTAGGAGCCATACCCAAACGATAAACTACATTGTCCAAACGACCTTCCAGTAACTGAAGCAGAACTTCACCGGTAATACCTTTTGAACGCTGCGCTTTGTCGAACAGGTTTCTAAATTGTTTTTCCAATACACCATAAGTGTATTTAGCTTTTTGCTTCTCGCGAAGCTGAATTCCGTATTCAGAAGTTTTTCTTTTTCTGGCGTTACCATGTTGTCCGGGAGGATAATTCTTTTTAGAAAGAACTTTATCCGGTCCGAATATAGCCTCACCAAACTTACGGGCAATTCTTGTTTTTGGTCCAGTATATCTTGCCATTTTTTTATTGTTTTAATTTTTCTGTCTGAATCTGGAACCGTGCAGCCGCGATTACAGAGAGGATAAGGTCTTTATGCAATCTATTCACAATTCCGGATTCAATGTTCAAGAAACTATAGTTAATTATACTCTTCTCTTTTTCGGAGGACGACAACCATTGTGAGGCAGCGGAGTAACGTCTACGATTTCAGTTACTTCGATTCCGGCACCGTGGATAGTTCTGATAGCAGACTCACGTCCGTTACCCGGTCCTTTTACGAATACTTTTACTTTTCTCAAACCAAGATCATAAGCTACCTTAGCACAATCTTGTGCTGCCATCTGAGCGGCATACGGAGTGTTCTTTTTAGAACTTCTGAATCCCATCTTACCTGCAGAAGACCAACTGATTACCTGACCTTCGCTGTTGGCAAGAGACACAATAATGTTATTGAAAGAAGAATGAATATGAGCTTGACCGTAAGCGTCAACTTTTACGTTTCTCTTCTTTGCTGCGACTGTTTTTTTTGCCATATCAACTCTTATTATTTAGTAGCTTTTTTCTTATTTGCAACAGTTTTCTTCTTACCCTTACGAGTACGAGCATTATTTTTTGTGCTCTGGCCTCTCAAAGGCAAACCAATACGGTGACGTACACCTCTATAACATCCGATATCCATCAGACGCTTGATGTTAAGTTGAACTTCAGAACGAAGATCACCCTCTACCTTGTACTCAGCGCCAATGACTTCACGTACTTTTGCAGCTTGATCATCTGTCCAGTCTTTTACTTTGATATCACGATCAACGCCTGCTTTCTCTAAAATAGATTTTGAAGCACTCCGACCGATACCGTAGATATAAGTCAAAGCGATTTCTCCTCTTTTATTTTGTGGCAAGTCTACACCAACTATTCTTATAGCCATATTACTTACTTAATTATTTTGCAAAAATAATAAATTATCCCTGACGTTGTTTATACTTAGGGTTTTTCTTGTTAATTACGTATAAGCGACCCTTTCTTCTTACAATCTTACATTCAGGTGTACGCTTCTTTAAAGATGCTCTTACTTTCATATCTAGTTATTTTTATTTATATCTAAAAGCAATTCTACCTTTTGATAAATCATACGGAGACATTTCTACTCTGACCTTATCACCAGGAAGAATTTTAATATAATGCATACGCATCTTTCCTGATATGTGGGCAGTAATTTCATGTCCGTTCTCTAATTCTACACGAAACATTGCATTAGACAATGCTTCCACTATAACTCCATCTTGTTCAATAGCTGCTTGTTTAGCCATATAAATCAAATTAAATTGCGTTACTTCCTAGAACTTCTTCTACAAATTCAAATGAAGATAAAATCTGAGGACCATCGGGTCGTATCGCTATACAATGTTCAAAGTGAGCTGAACATTTTCTGTCCTTTGTACGCACTGTCCAACCGTCCTTTTCAAAAACGACATTTTTGCTTCCCATATTGATCATAGGTTCAATGCAGATGCACATGCCACTACGCAATAAAGGTCCGCAACCATATCTTCCATAATTGGGTACTTCAGGTTCTTCATGCATCTTGCGTCCGATACCATGTCCCACCAGTTCCCTTACAACAGAGTAACCTTTCGATTCACAGTATGTCTGCACCGCATGACTAACATCTCCTACTCGTTTTCCTTCTACAGCTTGTTGAATACCTTGATAAAGAGATTCCTTTGTCGTCTTCAACAAATTCTTCACTTCCAGTGCCACTTCACCTACACAAAAAGTATAGGCTGAATCACCAACAAAACCATTCAATATTGTACCACAGTCAACAGATATGACATCGCCTTCTTTTAAAACTGCTTTTGAGGAAGGAATACCATGTACTACCTGCTCATTTACAGAAGCACATATTGAATTGGGAAAACCACCATACCCTAAAAAAGCTGGAACTGCTCCATTATCCCTAATGAATTCTTCAGCAATCTTGTCGAGTTGAAGAGTTGTAACCCCGGGAGCAATATGCTTTGCCAATTCTCCCAGTGTCCGACCTACCAATTGATTGGCCGAACGCATCAACTCGATTTCTTCATCTGTTTTTAAATAGATCATCCTATTAATAAGCGGCAACTGAGCCTGTACGGCCTTTAATTCTTCCTGACTTCAACAAACCGTCATAATGACGCATCAACAAATGACTTTCTACTTGCTGCAATGTATCCAACACTACACCAACCAAAATCAACAAAGATGTTCCTCCAAAGAACTGAGAGAACTCCATACTCACACCAGCGATTCTTGCAAAAGCAGGCATAATAGCTACCAATGCCAAGAAGAATGCACCCGGAAGAGTAATGCGGTCCATGATTGTATCCAGATAGTCTTTGGTACTTTTTCCCGGTTTAACACCCGGAATAAATCCATTGTTTCTCTTCAAATCATCAGCCATCTGGGTCGGATTGATCGTGATAGCTGTATAGAAATAAGTAAAGAGGATAATCAATACTGCAAAGACAAAATTATACCAGAAACCGGTATTATCCATAAATGCAGCCCAAAAACCACTCTGATCACCAGTACTAGAAAATCCTACAATAGAAATAGGAATAAACATAATTGCCTGGGCAAAGATGATAGGCATTACGTTAGCAGCATTCACTTTTAAAGGAATATACTGACGAGCGCCACCATATTGTTTGTTACCTATAATTCTCTTAGCGTACTGTACGGGTACTTTACGAGTTCCCTGAACCAATAAAATAGCACCGGCAATAACAAGTAAAAGAAACAGCATTTCAAACAAGAACATAACCAGACCACCAGTTTTTTCACTTGTTCTTGAAATAAATTCCTGGAACAATGAATGCGGCAGACGGGCTATGATACCAATCAAAATGATAAATGAAATACCATTTCCAACACCTTTATCTGTAATTCTTTCACCTAGCCATAAGATAAACATACTTCCTGCAGCCAGAATAATAGTAGAAGATACAGTAAACAGAATACCCGGAGGTAAAGCTGCACCAGCGGCCTTCAACTGAACACTTAAGTTCACCAGATATGTCGGTCCCTGGAATAACAGGATAGCTACTGTAAGGTAGCGAGTCCATTGATTGATCTTTCTACGACCACTCTCCCCTTCTCTCTGCAATTTCTGGAAAGAAGGAACTGCAATGGCTAACAACTGCATAACAATTGAAGCGGAAATATAAGGCATAATACCCAATGCAAAAATAGAAGCATTAGAGAATGCACCACCTGAAAACATATCCAACAGTGCAAGCAATCCGCCTCTTGTCTGCGCCTGTAAAGCGGTTAACGCTTGAGGATCAATACCAGGAAGTACTACATACGTTCCGAAGCGATATATAGCCACCAATAAAAGAGTGGTGAGGATCCGATTTCTCAGATCCTCAATCTTCCAGATATTTTTTATTGTTTCAACTGCTCTCATGACTTAGAGTTTAACAACAGTTCCACCTACGGCCTGGATAGCTGCTTCTGCACTTTTAGAGAAAGCGTGAGCTTCAACTTCTAATTTAACAGTCAGGCTACCATTACCAAGAATCTTAACCATTTGAGATGATGAAATAAAACCAGCTTCGATCAATTCGTTAACACCTATTTTAGTTAAGTTCTGAGATTCAGCCATTAACTGTAATGTAGCGATATTGATAGCTTTATATTCAACACGATTAATATTCTTGAAACCAAATTTAGGCAAACGTCTCTGAATAGGCATCTGACCGCCTTCAAATCCGATCTTTTTTGAATAACCAGATCTTGACTTTGCTCCTTTATGACCTCTTGTTGAAGTTCCTCCTAATCCTGAACCCGGACCACGGCCGATTCTTTTTCTGGTCTTAGTAGATCCTTCAGCAGGTTTTAAATTTGATAAGTTCATATCTTATAATTTATTTTTTCAACCAATTATTACTTTTCTACTGAAACCAAATGTTTCACTTTCTCAACCATGCCTAAAATAGCCGGAGTAGCTTCATGCTCTACTACACGGTTCAACTTTGTCAGGCCCAGTGCATCAAGTGTTCTTTTTTGGTCTTTCGGGCACTTAATTCTACTCTTAACTTGTTTAATTTTAATAGTTGCCATAATTTTTCCTCCCTAATTAACCTCTAAACACTTTTTCTACAGATACACCTCTGTTCTGAGCTACAATAAACGGACTTCTCAATTCACCCAGCGCAGCAATAGTAGCTTTTACCAAGTTGTGAGGGTTTGATGATCCTTTTGATTTAGCCAAAACGTCAGTAATACCAACACTCTCCAATACAGCACGCATAGCACCACCGGCTTTTACACCAGTACCATGAGATGCCGGTCTGATCAGCACCTGTGCGCCACCGAATTTAGCAAGCTGTTCGTGAGGAATAGTACCTTTATGAACAGGAACCTTGATCAAATTCTTTTTAGCAGCTTCTACACCTTTAGCGATAGCTGTCGTTACTTCACCAGCTTTACCTAAGCCCCAACCGATGATACCGTCTTCGTTTCCTACTACGACAATAGCAGCAAAACTAAAAGTACGTCCACCTTTCGTTACTTTAGTTACGCGGTTGATTGCAACTAATCTGTCCTTCAACTCTAAGTCGTTGGTCGATTTAACTCTATTATTAACTCCTGCCATCTTCATTAAAATTTAAGGCCGCCGTTACGTGCAGCATCTGCTAATTCTTTAATTCTACCGTGATACAGATAACCATTACGGTCGAAAACAACAGCCTGAACGCCAGCTTCCTGAGCGCCTTTAGCGATCAATTCACCAACCTTGGCAGCGATTTCTTTTTTGGGAGCCTTAACATCTAATTTCAAAGATGAAGCAGCAGCCAAAGTTTTACCTGTAGTATCATCTATAACCTGTGCATAGATCTGCTTGTTGCTTCTAAACACAGTAAGGCGTGGACATTCAGTTGTTCCTGAAACTTTGCCACGTATTCCTCGTTTTATTTTTAATCTTCTTTCTTCCTTCGTTGTCATGATAATTTCAGTTTACGTAGATTACTTACCTGCTGATTTACCAGACTTTCTGCGAATTTCTTCACCCACAAACTTAATACCTTTACCTTTATACGGTTCCGGCATTCTGAATGAACGAATCTTAGCACAAATCTGACCCAGTAATTGTTTATCAGCTGATTCAAGGATAATAAGAGGATTCTTATTTCTCTCAGTCTTCGTTTCAACCTTCACCTCTTTAGGTAACTGCAAATAGATGTTGTGAGTATAACCTAAAGAAAGATCCAACAGCTGTCCTGTGTTAGTAACACGGTAACCAACACCGACAAGTTCCAGTTCTTTTTTGTATCCTTCAGATACACCGATCACCATATTGTTGATCAGAGAACGATACAAACCATGTAATGCACGATGGTTCTTATCATCTGTCGGTCTTGCTAAATGAATAACTCCATCTTCCAGAGTTACATTAATATCAGGATTAACAGCCTGAGTCATTTCGCCCTTAGGACCTTTTACAGTCACCACGCTATCCTTAATCGTAACCGTTACACCGGCCGGCACATGAATTGGTAATTTTCCTATTCTTGACATTCTTCTTTCCTCCTAATTAATAAACATAACATAATACTTCACCACCGATCTTCAGATCGCGGGCTTCTTTGTCTGTCATCACACCCTTAGAAGTCGAAAGAACGGCAATACCTAAACCATTCAATACTCTCGGCATTTCTTTGTAACCAGTGTACTTACGCAAACCTGGAGTAGAAACTCTCTCAAGTTTCTTGATTGCATTCACTTTGTTTACCAGGTCATACTTCAAGGCAATCTTGATTGTTCCCTGAGGACCTTCTTCTACAAACTTAAAATTAAGGATGTAGCCCTTTTCGAAAAGGATCTTAGTGATCTCTTTCTTTAAATTTGACGCCGGCACTTCAACAACTCTGTGCTTCGCTTTAATTGCATTACGCAATCTTGTCAAATAATCTGCAATAGGATCTGTCATATATAAATGAATTAAATTGATCCGGCCACCCGGACAATATTTAAATAAAAAAACTTACCAACTTGCTTTCTTTACACCCGGGATTAAACCATTGGATGCCATTTCACGGAATTGAATACGTGAAATGCCGAACTGGCGTACATACCCTTTCGGACGACCTGTAATTTTGCAACGGTTGTGCAAACGTACAGGAGAAGCATTTTTAGGTAAAGCCTGCAAAGCTTCGTAGTCACCAGCAGCTTTCAGTTCAGCTCTTTTAGCGGCGTATTTAGCTACTAGTTTTGCTCTTTTAACCTCGCGGGCTTTCATTGATTCCTTAGCCATAACTTAGTCTTTTTTTGCATTTTTAAAAGGCAACCCAAATTCTCTCAACAGAGCATACCCTTCTTCATCTGTTTTCGCAGAGGTCACAAAGGTAATATTCATTCCTAATATTTTAGTAATATTATCGATATTTATTTCAGGAAAAATAATTTGTTCCTGAATACCCATGGTATAATTACCTCTACCATCTAACTTACTTTCAATACCTTTAAAGTCACGAATACGCGGAAGAGCGATACGAACTAATCTTTCCAAAAATTCGTACATCTGCTCACGACGCAATGTTACCATCACGCCGATAGGCATTTTTTTACGCAACTTAAAGTTTGAGATATCCTTTTTAGATACTGTCGCAACGGCCTTTTGACCAGTAATTGTAGACAATTCGCTGATTGCGATATCGATGATCTTCTTGTCGGCAGCAGCCATACCCAAACCTTGATTGATTACAATCTTCTTCAATACGGGTACCTGCATTACAGATTTATATCCGAACTCTTTTGTCAAAGCAGGAACAATTCTGTCCTGATATTCTTTTTTAAGACTGGCAGTATTGCTCATTACTTAATTTCCTCCCCAGATTTTTTAGAATAACGAACTAAAGCACCTTCTGCATTTTCTTTACGTCCGATACGTGTCGGTTTTCCTGATTTCGGGTCAACCACGTTCAGGTTTGAAATATGAATAGGAGCTTCCTTCTTTTCAATTCCTCCTTGCGGATTCTTTGCATTAGGCTTGGTATGCTTTGATACCATATTAACACCTTCAACAATAGCACGGTTCTCGTCTACGAGCACCTGTAAAACACGGCCTGTTTTACCTTTGTCTTCGCCGGCATTAACAAAAACAATATCGCCTTTTTTGATATGTAATTTACTCATTACCTTAAATTTTACGAATTAAAGTACTTCAGGTGCAAGTGAAACAATTTTCATATTTGTTGCACGAAGTTCTCTGGCAACCGGACCGAAGATACGGCTTCCACGAATATCACCACCGGCATTCAACAATACGCAAGCGTTATCATCGAAACGGATGTATGAACCATCCGGGCGACGGATTTCCTTTTTAGTGCGAACAATGATAGCCTTAGAAACAGCACCCTTCTTCACATCACTTGACGGGATTACACTCTTAATTGCTACTACAATTACATCCCCAACAGAAGCGTAACGTTTTCTGGTTCCGCCTAATACACGGATACATAAACATTCTTTTGCGCCACTGTTATCTGCTACTACTAGTCTTGATTCTTGTTGTATCATGTTACTTAGCTCTTTCGATTATTTGAACTAATCTCCATCTCTTTGTTTTGCTCAAAGGACGAGTTTCCATAATTTTTACGGTATCACCGATATTGCACTCATTCTTTTCGTCGTGAGCATGATATTTCTTCGTTTTGTTAACGAACTTACCATAAATGGGGTGCTTTTCCTTCCATTTAATAGCAACAGTGATGCTTTTATCCATCTTGTTGCTAGTAACCACGCCCGTTCTTTCTTTTCTTAAATTTCTAGTTTCCATCAGGCTCAATTATTTGTTGTTAAGTTCTCTCTGGCGCAATTCTGTTCTCATGCGCGCAATCATCCTGCGTTGTTGTTTAATCTGTGCAGGGTTGTCTGTCGGAGAGATAGTGTGGTTAATAACCTTCTGATCGTAGGCAGCAACCTCAGCATCTACTCTTTCAAGCAATTCTTTTGTGCTTAATTCTCTAATTTCTGCAATCTTCATAACAATTACGCATTTTGATTAGCCATATCATAATCACGTCTCACAACAAATTTCGTTGTTACCGGAAGCTTCTGTGCTGCTAAGCGCAAAGCTTCTTTCGCAATATCAAAGGGAACACCTTCAATTTCGAAAATCAGACGACCTGGAGTAACAGGCGCAACAAAGCCTTCCGGGTTACCTTTACCTTTACCCATACGTACTTCGGCCGGTTTCTTTGTAATAGGTTTATCCGGGAAAATCCGAACCCAAACCTGACCCTGACGTTGCATATAACGAGTTACCGCGATACGGGCAGCTTCAATCTGGCGACCGGTAATCCATTTATTCTCTAACGCTTTTATACCGAACGAACCGAATGCCAGCTGGTTGCCACGTTGAGCTTCACCCTTCATGCGACCTTTCTGCTGTCTTCTGAACTTGGTTTTCTTTGGTTGTAACATCTCTTCTTAATTCTAACGTTTAACGATTAGCTTTTTTTCTCTTGAAGTTCTTATCTCCTCTGTTGCCACCGGCATTGTCATTTCTGCGGCCTGAATCTTTAGAGGCTGTGAATGAAGGAGCAAGATCTCTCTTACCATAAACTTCACCACGGCAGATCCATACCTTGATACCCAGCAAGCCAACTTTCGTCAACGCTTCAGCCAAAGCGTAATCGATATCTGCTCTCAGAGTGTGTAACGGAGTTCTTCCTTCTTTGTACATTTCAGAACGAGCCATTTCAGCACCGTTCAAACGACCAGATACTTGCACTTTAATACCTTCTGCACCCATTCTCATGGTAGAGGCGATAGCCATCTTAATAGCACGACGGTAAGCAATTTTTCCTTCAAGTTGACGAGCAATATTGTTTGCAACAATGACTGCGTCTAATTCGGGTCTTTTTACCTCAAAGATGTTGATCTGAACTTCTTTGTCGGTAATTTTTTTCAACTCTTCTTTCAATTTATCAACTTCCTGACCACCTTTACCGATGATGATGCCCGGACGTGATGTGCAAACTGTTATTGTGATCAACTTAAGCGTACGTTCAATAACGATACGAGATACACTAGCTTTAGCAAGACGAGCATTCAAGTATTTACGGATCTTGCTATCTTCCAGCAAAGTATCTCCGTAATTTTTGCCGCCATACCAATTGGAATCCCAACCACGGATGATTCCTAAACGATTACTAACCGGATTAACTTTTTGTCCCATCTACAATTAATTTTGACTATCGTTTTTACTAAGTGTATCAACAAACAAGGTTACATGGTTCGAACGTTTACGAACTCTGTATCCTCTACCCTGGGGAGCCGGACGCATTCTCTTCAATGTTGTAGCGCAATCTACGCTGATTGAAGAAACAAACAACTCACCAGTTTCTGCTTTACGTTCATTTTTCTGCTCCCAATTGGCAATTGCTGAACGAAGCAATTTTTCTACTCTTGCTGCAGCTTCCTTGTTAGAAAACTTCAAAACACCAAGTGCACGGAATACTTCCATACCACGGATCATGTCTACAACGAGACGCATCTTACGCGGAGAAGTAGGTACGTTACGCAACTTTGCGAAGTACATGGTCTTTTGGGCTTCTTTTCTTGCTTCAGCTGATATTCTTTTTCTAGCACCCATTTTTATTGATTCTTTTTATTTTCAGATTCCTGAATTCCTGTTACTACCGATAATTATTTTTTCTTGTTACCGGCGTGACCACGGAACGTACGAGTTGGTGAAAATTCTCCCAACTTGTGACCTACCATATTTTCGGTTACAAAAACAGGAATAAATTTATTTCCATTGTGAACTGCAATAGTATGGCCTACAAAGTCAGGCGAAATCATTGAAGCTCTTGCCCATGTCTTAACTACGGCTTTCTTTCCTGACTCATTCATAGTCAAGACTTTCTTTTCCAGCTTTACGTTAATATACGGGCCTTTTTTTAGTGAACGACTCATAGTTTACTTAATTAATCAGATTATTTCTTTCTTCTTTCAATAATATACTTTGAAGAATGCTTCTTCGGAGCTCTTGTCTTCAAGCCCTTAGCATACAAGCCTGTACGAGATCTTGGATGACCTCCGGAAGCACGACCTTCACCACCACCCATTGGGTGATCAACCGGGTTCATAACAACACCACGGTTGTGAGGACGACGACCTAACCATCTAGAGCGACCGGCTTTACCTGATTTTTCAAGACCATGGTCTGAATTACCTACACTACCAATTGTAGCCTTACATGCAGCAAGAATCTTTCTGGTTTCGCCAGAAGGCATCTTAATAATTGCATAAGCACCTTCTTTAGAAGTCAACTGAGCAAAAGCACCAGCAGAACGTACCATTTTGGCACCCTGTCCGGGACGAAGCTCAATATTATGAATAATAGTACCAACGGGAATATTTGCCATAGGCAAAGTATTACCTACCTCAGGAGCGGCATCGCTACCTGAAACCACTGTCTGGCCAACTTCCAAGCCGTTCGGAGCGATAATATAGCTCTTTGCTCCGTCAGCATAATACAATAAAGCGATACGAGAAGTACGGTTTGGATCGTACTCGATAGACTTTACTGTTGCAGGAATGCCATCTTTATTTCTCTTGAAATCGATAATTCTGTACTTTTGTTTGTGACCGCCACCAAGATAACGCATTGTCATCTTACCTGTGTTGTTACGACCACCAGTACTGCTCTTACCTACCACAAGAGACTTCTCTGGTGTACTTGCAGTGATTTTATCAAATGCACCAATAACTTTGTGTCTCTGCCCCGGTGTTGTGGGCTTTAATTTACGTATTCCCATTTCTTTTTTTAGATATTACTAAAGAAATCAATTGTTTCTCCTTCTTTCAACGTTACGATTGCCTTCTTAAAAGCTGCCTGTTTACCATTGATAATACCTGATTTTGTATAACGGCTTTTCTGCTTGCCGGAGTAGTTGATGGTGTTAACATCAACTACAGTTACATTATACATATCCTGTACAGCTTTTTTGATCTCCAACTTGTTGGCATCAGGAGAAACACGAAAACCATAGCGATTAGCCATTTTTTCAGTAATCGCTGTTTGCTTCTCTGTTACTATAGGTTTAATAATAATTCCCATTTCCTTACTCCTTATGCATTAAAAAGTTTTTCTATAACAGCAACAGAGCTTTCAGTCAAAACCAAATTAGCTGCATCAAGCACTTTGTATGTGTTTAATTCAGAGGCTGTTATAACATTTGTCTTTTCTAAATTACGAGCCGACAAATATACAAAATTATTTTTCTCCGGTAAAACCATAAGTAACTTTTTATCAGCCACTTTCAGGTTTTTAGCAATTGTTACAAATTCTTTAGTTTTCGGAGCTTCCAGAGCGAAATCTTCTACAACTACAATTGCATTATTTTTAGCTTTATAAGCCAATGCAGACTTACGAGCCAGACCCTTTACCTTCTTGTTCAATTTGAACTCATAATCTCTCGGTTTCGGACCGAAAACGCGAGCACCACCAACCAATACAGGAGAGTTGATATCACCACGACGGGCTCCACCACCACCTTTCTGACGGATCAGTTTGCGTGTACTACCAGAGATCTCACTTCTTTCTTTCGATTTGTGAGTACCCTGACGCTGGTTTGCCAAATACTGCTTTACATCCAGGTAAATGGCATGATCATTGGGTTCAATGCCGAAGATAGCATCGTTTAAAGTTACCTTTCTTCCGGTATCTTCACCTTTAATATTAAATACGCTCAGTTCCATTACTTTTCAATTAATACGATTGAACCTTTTGCTCCTGGAACAGATCCTTTAACCAATAAAAGATTATGTTCCGGCATTACCTTGATCACTTCCAGGTTCTGAACTGTTACACGTTCATTACCCATCTGTCCGGCCATACGCATGCCCTTGAATACCTTTGCAGGGTATGAACAAGCACCGATACCACCGGGAGCACGCAAACGGTTATGCTGACCGTGAGTAGTCTGACCTACACCACCGAAACCATGACGTTTTACTACACCCTGGAAACCTTTACCTTTTGATGTACCAACTACATCAACGAAACCTGCATTTTCCAGATAATCCACAGTGATCACATCACCCAGATTGTATGCAGTTTCAAAATTCTTGAACTCGGCCAAGTATCTCTTGGGAGTTACACCGGCTTTCTTGAAGTGGCCCATTTCCGGCTGAGTTGTATGTTTCTCTTTTTTGTCTTCGAAACCCAACTGTACAGCTTCATAGCCATCATTCTCCAAAGTCTTAATCTGTGTAACAACACAAGGACCCACTTCGATAACAGTGCATGGAAGATTTTTTCCCTCGGCACTGAAAACGGATGTCATTCCGATTTTTTTTCCTAATAATCCTGGCATTTCACTTAATTTTTAAATAACTCACACTTTAATTTCTACTTCAACACCGCTGGGTAATTCCAGCTTCATCAAGGCGTCAACTGTTTTTGCAGTTGAGCTGTAAATGTCTATCAATCTTTTGTAAGATGACAGTTCGAACTGCTCACGAGATTTCTTATTAACGAAAGTTGAGCGGTTCACAGTAAAGATACGCTTGTGTGTAGGCAGAGGAATCGGTCCGCTAACAACAGCACCTGTAGCCTTTACCGTCTTCACGATCTTCTCGGCAGACTTGTCTACCAGAGAATAATCGTAAGACTTTAATTTAATTCTGATCTTTTGGCTCATATTGTTATATATGTTTCTAAATTATTTGATCAAATCAGCACGACCCTGTACTTCTGTCAGTACCTGCTTAGCAATAGAAGAGGATACCTGAGCATAGTGAGAGAACTGCATTGAAGATGTTGCACGACCTGAAGTGATAGTACGCAGTGCAGTAACATAACCGAATGTTTCTGCCAGAGGCACCTTAGCTTTAACAACACGTGCACCAGTACGGCTTGTTTCCATGCCTTCTACCTGACCACGACGTTTGTTCAAGTCACCGATAACATCACCCATGCTTTCTTCAGGAGTAACAACTTCCATCTGCATGATCGGTTCCATCAAAGCAGGACCTGCCTTTTCTGATGCACTCTTGAATGCTTGGATAGCACAGATTTCGAATGACAACTGGTCAGAGTCAACCGGGTGGAATGAACCATCGATCAATGTAACTTTCAGTTTATCCAACGGATAACCGGCAAGAATACCGTTCTTCATTGCTTTTTCGAAACCTTTCTGTACTGAAGGAATAAATTCCTTAGGAATGTTACCGCCCTTCACTTCGTCTACAAACTGAAGTGTTCCTTCGAAGTCGGCAGCAGCCGGTTCGATACGAACGATGATATCAGCAAACTTACCACGACCACCAGACTGTTTCTTATAAACTTCGCGAAGTTCAACAGACTTAGTGATAGCTTCTTTATAAGTAACCTGAGGTTTACCCTGATTACATTCAACCTTGAATTCACGACGCAGACGGTCAACAATGATATCCAGGTGAAGCTCACCCATACCGCTAATTACAGTCTGACCTGTTTCTTCGTTAGTCTGAACACGGAATGTAGGATCTTCTTCAGCCAGCTTAGCCAATCCCATACCCAGTTTATCCAGGTCTTTCTGAGTTTTAGGCTCTACTGCGATACCGATAACCGGATCCGGGAATTCCATAGATTCCAGTGTAATCGGATGTGCTTCGTCACAAAGAGTATCACCAGTACGGATATCTTTGAAACCAACACCTGCACCGATATCACCACAACCGATAGCTTCCATCGGATTCTGCTTGTTTGAGTGCATCTGGAACAGACGAGAAATACGTTCTTTCTTGCCTGAACGAGTATTATATACATAAGAACCAGCAGGCAGAGAACCAGAATATACACGGAAGAAGCACAAACGGCCTACATACGGGTCGGTTGCGATCTTAAATGCCAGTGCAGTCAACGGTTCTTCGAACAACGGTTTACGTATGATTACTGTATCCGGATCACGAGGATCTGTACCTTCGATAGCTTCTGTATCAGCAGGGCTAGGCAGATAAGCACAAACAGCGTTCAATAAAGTTTGAACACCTTTGTTCTTGAAAGAAGAACCACAGATCATCGGATTGATCTGCATAGCGATAGTACCTTTACGGATAGCCACTCTGATTTCATCTTCTGTAATAGTTGCAGGATCATCAAAGTATTTTTCCATCAAAGCATCGTCGCATTCAGCCAGAACTTCCAACATCTTGTCTCTCCATTCTTCAGCTTCATCCTTCAGGTCTGCCGGAATTTCTTCAACAGAATATTCAGCACCCATAGTTTCGTCATGCCAAAAGATAGCCTTCATTGTTACCAAGTCAACTACACCTTTGAAAGTTTCCTCTGCACCGATAGGTATCTGAATAGGACAAGGATTAGCACCCAATACAGCCTTCACCTGACGAACTACTTCAAAGAAGTTTGCGCCGGAACGGTCCATTTTATTTACATAACCAATTCTGGGTACATTATATTTGTCAGCCTGACGCCAAACTGTTTCTGACTGGGGTTCAACACCACCAACAGCACAGAATGCAGCAACGGCACCATCCAGAATACGCAGTGAACGTTCTACTTCAACAGTAAAGTCCACGTGTCCCGGGGTGTCAATCAAGTTGATTTTATATTTGTCATTATCGTAATTCCAGAAAGTAGTAGTCGCAGCAGAAGTGATAGTGATACCACGTTCCTGCTCCTGCTCCATCCAGTCCATTGTTGCAGCACCGTCGTGAACCTCACCAATTTTGTGAGTCAGACCTGTGTAGAAAAGGATACGCTCAGAAGTCGTAGTCTTTCCCGCATCGATGTGCGCCATGATACCGATGTTTCTGGTATATTTTAATTGTTCGTCAGCTTTTGTTGCCATCTTTCTTTTATTCTCCTAAATTTGCTAAATTAAAATCTGAAGTGTGCGAATGCACGGTTAGCTTCAGCCATACGATGCATATCTTCTTTTCTTTTGAATGCGCCACCCTGGTTGTTGAAAGCATCTACAATCTCTGCAGACAACTTATCAGACATAGTCTTACCACCTCTCTTGCGTGAGAAGATAATAAGGTTCTTCATAGAAATTGATTCTTTACGATCGGGGCGAATTTCAGTAGGTACCTGGAAAGTAGCACCACCAACACGGCGTGACTTCACTTCGACTTGAGGGGTAATATTGTCGAGTGCAGCTTTCCAAATTTCGAGAGCAGACTTTTCTTCGTTAGGCAATTTAGCCTTAACGTTTTCCAGAGCGGAATAGAAAATTTCGAAGGCAGTATTTTTCTTGCCATCATACATTAAATGGTTTACGAATCTCGTAACCTTTACATCACCGAAAACAGGATCCGGGAGGATCTGTCTTTTCTTTGGTTTTGCTTTTCTCATTTTGTTTTCAAAAATTTCGTTTTTGTCTTTGGTTGCCTTTTAATTTTGTCTTCAACGGTTCCGCTGAACCATTTACTCAACCTTGTAGCCTATCCAAATAACTCAAACCAGCTTTAATACTTAAATTTAAATTCTCAGTTTGAAAGGGTGATTTTTACTTCTTTCCTTTTGCTGGAGCAGCACCCGCTTTTGGACGTTTTGCACCGTATTTAGAACGACGCTGAGTACGACCATTAACGCCAGCTGTATCCAAGGTACCACGTACAATGTGATAACGTACACCAGGAAGGTCCTTCACACGACCACCACGTACTAATACGATTGAGTGTTCCTGCAAGTTGTGTCCTTCTCCCGGAATGTAAGAGTTTACTTCTTTACCATTTGTCAAACGAACTCTCGCTACTTTACGCATTGCAGAGTTAGGCTTTTTCGGGGTTGTAGTATAAACACGTACACAAACGCCACGTCTCTGAGGACAAGCATCCAATGCAGGTGATTTACCTTTTACCACCAAAGTTTCCCTTCCTTTTCTAACTAATTGCTGAATTGTAGGCATTTCTTTTCTTTTTTAAACTTTGAATGTGTTATAATTTTATTTATCTCTTTTTTCTATTTCAGGCTGCAAAGATACGCATTATTTCCGTATAACCAACGAGTTACATCTGTTTTTCTGCATAATCTGCGCTAAAAACGGTGCAAAGTTACATAATAGTTCCCGTTTGTTTCTGTTCTACAACATGTGAATTCAAACTATTTATTATTATTTAACACGAAGCCCCGCCGGCTTAAAACCAACGGGGCTTGTCTTGTGTCTGTTTTCTCTCTTCACAAAGGTACTGGCAGAAGAACTTTATTTTATTACTTTAGTATTATAAACTACCTGTTCACCCTCACGGGATAATTAGCGAAAAAGAACACAGTTTATTCATCTTCTTTCACCACGTAGTTTACTTATTTGATTATAAATAATACCTTATTTAAAGGGCAGTAATCCCACCCTTTAATTTTCGATTATTCTTATTTTACAATTGCTTTAATAGCAGACTCACCATCGACAGCCACAATCACAACACCCTTCGGAGCGTTAAATTCAACTTCGTTAGAAGAAATCACTGTTTTAACAATTTGCTTTCCTAACACATCACAAACAGATACTGATTTACCTGCTGCATTACGGATAATAACCTTTCCGTTATCACCGATGACGGTTACAGCTGTTACATTAGAGTTGATGTCTTCGTTTGCAGTCGGAACGTCAAATGTGATATCAGCGATTACATTACCACCATTCAGTTTAGAGTCACTGGTAGCAATTATACCTTTCGTCGGGATTACACGACCAACACAATCCATACCTGCTGTCAATGCCGGTGTTACCCAAACGTCATAAGTTACATTGTTATGAAGTCCTTTAATTAAAGTACCATCATAAAGGCCAGACATACTTGATTTTGCCAGATCCCATGAAGAAATAAATGCTGTTTCATGTTTAGGAGAGTCAGTATAAGCTACTTCTTCTGCAAAACCAACGCGTCCCCATTCAAGTCCCATATTCCAGATATTTGTATTAGTCCACTGTGCCTGGTCATATTTACCTTGTCTGTAAGGGTCGGTCGTCTCTGTTACTTCCTGACCTGCTGCGATCAGATCATCACGTCTACCCATATGAGTTGCAGATGTTGAGAACTGGAATTGATCCATTGCAACATTACCTTGTTTCAAAGTAACAGTATATAGTGTATTAGACTTAAAGTCATGAGTAAACCATTCTGCTATTGCCCCGTAAGGTTCAACAATATCATATTGCGAAACAATCGGTCTGGTCTCAACTACTTTACCAGATTCTTCGAGAACCAGATAATAGTTAGGAGAAGCGATATCAAATATATCTTTATTCAATTTTGTTGCCGTACCATTGAATAATTCAACAGCCAGAATTCCATTATCAGCATACACTTCAGAGATAAAGATAGAAGAAGATTTCTTATTATACTTAACAAGCCCAACAACAACTTCATGTTCAACTTCACCCTGTTTAAATCCAGGTTTCCATGTCAGATTAGCACGATCACCCTGAATATCGCCAGGTTTGAATGCGTTCAGCTCCGGACCGACTAATACAGTTTGGAATGAAACATTGATTGTGCTGTCTACAGAACAAAGCACCGGAACGTTCACAGTCAGCGATGTTAATGTATCACAAGGAGCAGTTACAGACGGCTTCGCTTTGATTGTAACAGGAACAGTTACATCGCCACCAAGAACAGTCATCAAATCTTTGATACGGTATTTAGCATCTTTTACAGGATAAATATCCTTATTGCTATTTGTAAAGAAGATAGTCGAACTATTTGCTTCATCTACCGGCCAAACAAGATCTTCAAACGGAAGTTCACGACCTACAATATTAATTGTTTTTTCTCCAGTCGTACCAAACACGATCTCACCCATTTGCATTGGCTTCTTGGCCGTATTGATAACTGCACCATTTTCATCAGTAAACAACAGAACCGGTTTCTTAGCATCACCATGAACAACAGAATACAAAGAATCTGCCTGATAAGTATAACCAGCGGCATAGAACAGGTTGGATTCGAAATCGCTTACCTTCTCTACATCATCTCCAAGATTTCCTTGATATTTATCACTTACCTTAATTTTAGCCCCCATCACATCACGTGTGTTGAAAAGGGTATCCTTAACCAGGTAGATCAAATCACCCATACCATAGAATTTCGTATCTTTATGAGCGCTACGTTTTCCAATACCGAATTTCAAATCTTCATAAACGAACTTCCTCAAGACTTCAGCTTTATGTCTAGGTTCATAAATCAATGTATCAATAGCTTTATTATTATCTGTAGGAGCAAATTTCACATTGATCTTTGCATAGATTTCACCGTATTCGTTAGGTACAATAGTCAATAAATGTTTTTTATTATCTACTTTCAATGTACCATAGGCAACAGAAGCTTCATCCTGTGTATAAACAAATGATGCATCCTGATTTGATTTAGTAGAAATCTTAACCGTATCGATCACATTAATACCGGCAATAACAAATGAAGTACTGTCCCCATTAATACAGGTATTGATATAAGAAGTTCCAAAATCGTTCGGGAACTGTTCATCATAAATCTCATCACTACCTGATTTGTCTTCCCATTTCTGGAACTTATACCAATCCTTATAGTTCTGAGCGTAAATATTTGTAACGACACCACGATCTGTTATACCCTTAACTGGTAATACATTATGTCCTTTTGTATCGGCTGTGATAATTTTAAATATCTGTTGTTCACCACCGTTGTAATCAGTTCCTACCCAGTCTTCAGTGTCTGCGATATACTTCATATTGATTTCAAGACCTTTTTCTTTGACAGCCTTAACCATAGCTACATTATTCAGGTCTATTTCAAAATACAAAGTATCGGTGTAAGCACCGCCACGGAAGTTTTCATTGGCAGCAATCTTGGCACCGGTAACAGGGTTCTTGAAGTAAGCAACATCAACTCCGTAAGAATCAGCAGCTTTATAACGGAAGTCGTTAGAAGCTTTGTCGCCGCCTTTCTGATCAATAGCAAACTTCACAATAGCTTTATTATCAACAATCGGCACCAATTCACTAGCATGAATGAAAATAGTATCAACACGTGAAGTACGTGCACTTTCAGGGGCATTAGCCTCAAACGGAGCATAGAAATAACGTTGGTAATGTCCTTTCAAATCACCGTCGTTCAATACTTCACCGTCAGGCAATTGCATAGCTTCTGCAACTGAACCGTTAGATCCATAAGTAAACCATACGTACTGATTATTACCGGTTACGTTCAGGTCATTCGGATAAATAGCACCTAATTTCTTTTCAGCCAGATCTTTACCTGTATAATCATTTGCATCGATATTACCTTCAAATTTCAAGGCTCTGTTCAAACCAAATACTTCCTGGAAATCAACAGATTGTTCAAGATCAGTTGAAACGTTTCCTCTTTCGTATTTAACGGCAAGCGTAATTGTCTTATACTTTTCAGTATTCAAATTTCCGGAATTAGTCAGGAATGTTTCGTCAAACTGGTCATTTTTTACAAAATCCTTTGCATCAGACTTTCCATCATTATTTATATCGATCAATTTACCATCCTTATCATAAGCATAGTAACCAACGGCTTCACATTTTGGCTGTAATGGTTTTTCGCTATTTTTTGTTAAGTTAGCGATCCAATCCACATCATTTGTATATTTAGGTAGGTTCTTCACTTCCAACCCAGCTTCTTTTGTCTGGTTATATTCATCAAATGCCATTGTTGAAGGTTTAATGATAAATGAAGGAACAGAAGTACCATCCAACTGAGCTTCAGCCAAAGAAGCATCACGTGCTACAATTTCAGCATTGATATATTTAGATGCATCGAAATCTTTTACCTGCTTCGGAGCAAATTTGAAATCGAATGTAGCAGTTATATATTTCTTGTTACCATTCTTTCCGTCAAATGTTTTATCCAGAGTGAACAAACCGTCAGTGGCACCACCAGCTGTTAGTTTTGTATTATCAATTTTGATCCAATAAGTAGCGACAGAGCCTTCTTTCAGAACATCAGGAACATCTGAATCCAAAATAAAATCTGCCAATTTATCTGTGTTCAATTCAAACGGATAAGCTACCGACAACTTATAAACAGATAATACATCTAAATCCAAATTAGCTGCAGTAAGGTCTATATCTTCAGCCGGGTTGAAATACTCGATACGAGTATACAATTTATTAGATACTTCATAACCAGCACCTGCATTGGCCTCCTCTGTATAAATAGCCGGGGTCACAAATTCGTCGATTTTTCCAGTTGTAGAGAAAAGAACTTCAGGACGTTGATAAGTAAAGTTCAAACCTTTGATAACTGTAACAGGTTCGTTTTTATCCTGTGCTTCATTATCGTCAGCTTCCGATGCTTTTGCATTAGTAATTTGGAATACAATTACTTTATTAGCCAAACTATTTTTACCGCCATTTGCATTTTCATTCAAACGGATGGTATATTTAGAGCCAGCCAAAATACCAGCATTGTCTGCTGTATATTCTATAGACTCTGTTGCATCAAGCTGTTGTCCGGAAGCTGTTACAGCTGCAATATTCAGATCTGCTGCATCACCCGCGCCATCCAAAGCATAAGACTTAGCCGTAATTGCCCATTTAATATTACGGTTGGGAGTCTTACCTTCATTAACTTTAGCAGCATAAATATCAAATTCAATACTTGTCGGGTTAGACAATCCTTGTGTGTTAAGAGTCAGAAAAACTTCCCCCCTGTTCTGCATGCCAGGAATAATACCCAAACCACCATCAAAAGAACCGTAGACAGGTGTAATCTTTTCCCAACCTGCTGCACCTTCTGCCAATTTTGTACCGGCAACAACATTAGCTGTAGGTGCCCCATTTTTATCATCTGTATCAAATGCTACAGAAATACCAGGAACAAGGCTGTTCAAGTTGTTACTGAATTTATAACGATCAGTTCCGGCAGCTGTAACGTTATCCTTATTCAAACTAAAACCTGGAACCTTTCCTTTAACGGCAAAATCAGCAGTCTCAGGCCATGCAAAATCGGCTTGAGAGGCTTTATACCATTTAGGAAGATCTTGTGCATTTACTGAGAACGCAGTTCCCAGCAAAAGACATCCTACAAGAGTAGAAAACTTTTTGTTCATAATTCTAAATTTAATATTAATACTAATGTTCGTAATAGTTCAGTTTGAGAACGTCTTCAAATGTTAATGACTAGCTAAAACGTTCCTTTTTTTTAGTCATTTTTCTGTGGTTCGTGAGAAATAAAAGGTATTTCGTACAAACTTTGCTATTCGGTTGATAAGAAAGGATATAGGAAATAAAAAAAATAGCAAAAAAGGATTGCGCTTTCAAAAGTTATAATTAATTTTGTTGACTAGAAAAAAGGAACGTTTAAATTAGTCATTCATTTTAAGACCTTAAAGCGTACTATATAACTATATATCAAATAATTATATCGTACATATTTATAATATAGTCAAATGTTAAATCAGCATTTAATAATATATTAATGTACGTGTACATATATAATACAACAAATCACCTTTCAGGTTTCAGCCGATATATCACGCTGACTATCAAGCCAAAACAATGAAAGATGATTTATCAAGAATCTTTCTCTTATCCAACCTCATTTTCCCCATTTTTCAGAGTCAAATGTTAATTGGCCCTTTTTCCGCCTTAAAAGACCATTTTACACCAGTGCTACCACCCTATAAAAATTACCGGATTCGGTATGTTTCCGTTCAATCCCCAGTGAAGAAAGGAACTTTCCGAAATTACCTGCCGATACCGAGCGCATAGCTGCCGGATTATACTTTTTCAACCGCTGGAAAATCTCCGCAGCAGAAAGCATCAATGCCTTCTCACCATATCCGGCCGGACGAAAACAACTCCTAAACACATCTTCTTCGACAGGATGCTTGTAATACGATTCGTTGGCCGCCATGATCTCCGCTTCCTCTTCAGAAGTGAACCAATACCGTTCGCCCGCCAGTAATTCGGCTTTCAGTTGAGCATAAAGCTGACGATAATCAAGCGGAGAACAGTCTATTTTATTTTCTATTTCAACACACAGGAACCGACGACTTCCGGTTGGATCGGTCAGCAACTCTTTCTGATTCGACGTTGCGATGAAAGATGCGACACGGGGTAACGGACGGTAATTTTTCTGGTGTGCTTTGCGAACACATGGATTGACAACCTGCATCAGGTTCTTCAACAATGCCATCTTGCGAGGAGTAAACTTATCAAATTCATCCATATTGATCAAGCCGAATTCCGTTAGCTTACATTCTGCCGCTGATTGGGCGGACAGATCGTAGCTGTCCGTATAATACCTCTGCAACTCACGGGGAAGCAATAATTTACAAAACGTAGACTTCTGTTTTCCCTGTGTACGACTGACTAACACCGGCGATACACTGTTTGCATGCAGACGGTCTGTCTCCAACCATTGCGCCGCCATCCCCAACAACCAGCGATGAAAACATTTTACCCGCAACGGAACAGAAGAAACCCTGCGTGCCAGACTATCGATCCGGTCAGTCCTATCCCAGTCCGGTAACTCATCCATATATAGGCGGAACGGATGATATTCAGGAATGCTATCAGAAAACACATAACGCGACACATCCCTGTCCCAACAATCTATCCCTTGCTTTCGTGCTTCTATACAGAAACTGTTCAACTCGCGCTGCCCCACAGGCTGGAAGCAGGTTCCGGAAAGATTCCGTTTCCTGAATTCCGTCTCCGACGTCAGCTTGTTGAAACGGAGATCGTACTGTTCACCCAGAAATTGCTCCATCGCCATCATCGTCCGGGTCGTTTTTTGCAAAGAGGTATCCGTTGCTGCAAGGGGCACAACATTACCTGCATTATTCACAACCGGCACTTCCGGTATCATTGCCGGTTGTTTTTCCGGTAGCTCTTTTGTTGCCACTACCGGCATCACCTCCGATACTGCATTTGCTATCACTTCCGTTTCATCCGAAAACCGTCCGTGCATCACCAGGTCACACAGCTTTTCAATAAGATTTTTAATCGCATTCATATTCGTTTTTTTTAGTTATTTTCAGCGAATATAATACCGTATATCAAGGTTTTACAAATTAACAGACTACTATTTTCCAACAATCTCATCTACCGGAAAAGTAGGCAAAAAGTATTGCTTAAGTCATATACAACTGTTACCTTTGTAGTCATTCAATAATCACTCCACAGTTGTAGGGCGTAAGAACCACATCTGTTAAGCAATAGCCTTACACTTGTGAGTCTTACGCCCTACAATTGTCAAGCGATGAATAGGCAAGCATTTAAACAGGAGTTATTCATTAAACAAGCAAGAATATGTCAGCAGAATACGACTTCTATAAAAACCCCATACCGAAAGGGAGTAACCGCAAACCACGCCTGCATGCCCGGATTGTGCCACGAGGAGTTATCACTACCGAAATGCTCTCAGAAGAGATACACGATGCCAGCAGCCTGACAACCGGTGATGTAGAAGCAACTATAACCATGTTAAGCAAAGCGATCATCCGCAATCTGAAACAAGGGAAAAGAATACATATCAAAGGACTGGGTTATCTGGAAATGACACTGCAATGTCCGCCTATAAAAGATCCGAAAGAGATACGGGCCGAATCCATCCAGTTCAAGTCGGTGGCGTTCCGTCCGGAAAAAGCGTTAAAAAAGGAATTGAGTACCACCCGGTTTGTCAGGGCAGTACATAAAAATCATTCGAAAAGTCGCTCGGAAACAGAAATTGACAACTTATTAACCATCTATTTCTCAACCCATGAATATATCACCCGCCTGGAGTTCCAGCAAGTTTGCAGATTTACGAAAGGGACAGCCAATCGTCGTCTGACAGAAATGGTAAAAGCCGGGAAATTAAAGAAAGAAGGATTGGATAGATTCCCGATTTATGTACCTGTGCCCGGGAACTACAGAAAATAAGGCTAATCAGCCACCCTTCAGCCAAACATATTGTTTTACAAGGCTGAAAGGTGGCTGAAAGCTGAAATAATCGTTTTATAAATATACGGTAATCACTAAACGACTACATTAAAAACTACGGCATAGGAAGAAAGCCCTCCGTTTTGACTACCCAGCTTCCATCGCAAGGAAATCCCGGAGTTTCACCTGTCGAGCCGTCCCAACCAGCCGCCATCATGGCTACTGCGGTCAGCAAAGCTCCGTTGGAGGGAAGGTAAGGAAATGGGCCGCCTGTTGCCAGTCCATGTTCATCAAATTGAAATCCTCCGGCCGGATGAAGCAGAAAGTCAACAGCCTGCTCCGGTTTGCCACAGCGGGCAGCCGCCATTGCCAGCATAGGGAAATCCCATCCCCATGTACGGTCGAAATTCCAGGTTGAAGTTATTTTATCCAAAGTCCGGGCAAGTATTTCCGCATCCACACCATCACCCGGCAACATTCCGTAAGTACCGATCAACGCCGGATGCTCAAATGCAAAATCCGACCACATATTCCGGATACCTTCATGGGTAACGTATAGTCCGTCTTCCACGGGTAATGATGCCAGTTTTGCCAAAACATCCTCCCACTTCGCATCGACCGGAAGCGACAAACGCTTACGCCATTCGGCAGCCATACGCAATCCGTAACGCCAGTATCCCAGTTCAAATGCAGGATTTATTGTTGTCTCGGGAACCGTATTCTCAGAAACAATGAAAACGGGAGGCCCGAGCACATAACGGTCCTGCGCCTCGTCATAATGAGCATAATCTGCCATAAAATCTGCCGTAGCAGTTATAATCGGTTCCCATTTTTCTAATGTTTCACGGGTTGGATGCAACCGGTAATCAAGATCGGCAAAATAAATTGGATGCGGTTGCTGCCAAATCAAAGTTGCATGTATGATATGAGGCCATTCCCGGTCAAAATCGGCGGTACATTTAGGCCAACGGGCACCTTTATACCCCTGACGCCCGGCACGTTCCCGTGATGTCGACAGATAGTTCTGATAAACAGTCAAACTTTTCTCCAGTAATGGCCACCGATTCCACAATGCATAATGCACGCCATGCCACCATATCATCTCAAAATGGAAACGACCATACCATCCGTTATTCACCAACCCGCTTTCCTGCGGAGGCAACGACCCGGCTTCATTCACTTTCATCAGATACTGCGACAAAACGATCCTGCGCTCCAACTCTTTCCAACGCGGATCTTTACTGCCGGACAAATCGATGACCGCTCCCGACTGCCAGAAACTTTGCCATTCGCGGGCACTTTCATCAAAAACATCAGCGACAACAGGAATATCATCTGCTTTCTTACGGGAGAAAAGACAAGTAAAAGACAGCTTTTCCGTATTTTCCGGACGTAGTTCAAAACGATGGGATGAATCCGCTCCTGATTTTATAAAAGAAGCAGGAGTATCCCAATGCAGGGATGTATAATAAGAGACATCATCCATCTCCCTGGCAATCGATACCGTTTTATCTTTTTGCTCTTTAATGACCGACCTGTGAGCCTCCGGTCTGTCATAAGTTCCCACATAATCATTCATCTGCCCATCTTCTGCATAAGGGAAATCCAGAAAAACGGTAAGTTTTCCTTCCCGGACCAACTGACTCTCAACAGTGACACCAACCGCGTCCAAAGAAGGATGACAAGCTGTTTTAACAGATACGGGTATTCCGTCCAGTATAAAAAAACTGTGAATGATACCTGTCCACATATCTACCTCCTGGCGCGTATCAGACAAATCTTCCGCGACAGCTTCCGAACCGTCCGGACGAAGTAATCTAAAACCAATACGTCCCAGATTAAAACGATGGGGATTAGCTGCCAGCCAATTTGATAATTCAGGTTGCCGGGGATTAGGAATATCGTAAGGCACCGGCTTTCCATAAGTATCGATAACTGGCTTTTCAAAATCTTCAACGTGCATACCGTCAGGCAACGGAAAACTATGCCAACTCCATTGTGCCATCGTATTGAATGGGACAAAGGTCTGTAAACCTGTGATATCCACACCGAACGCAAACTCCCCGTTGCCGACCTGGGCCGGACTAACCGGGTTCGTCTTAGTCGTTACGATACGATGCCGGTCTACCAAGACTTTCCGGTCGATATGCGACTGATTACATGTAGCAAACAGTAAAAGAATTCCCACAAGGGAAAAAAGATGATACATTGGTCTCCACATTGTATTTCAATTTAAGTAAGTGAAACACAAATATAGGAATAAAAATGATATGCCCTTCTTATCTGAACCGTTTCTCCAGTTCTTCGTCAGTCAGCATCGAAATGATCGTCTTTCCGTCGGGGGTCAGGTTGGAATCCGGGCAGGAGAACAAGGTTGCGATCAGGTGATCCATCTCATCGGCAGACAATGTTTTACCCGGACGGATAGCTGCTGCTTTTGCCAGAGACAAAGCGATTGCTTCACAGATCTCTTCATGTACTTCACATCCTGTCTCGATAGCACGGTTGACAATATCCTTTATCAGAACCAGCTGGTCTACATTCTCAAGTCCGGCAGGCAGGCCATTGATCGCATAACTGTTATTTCCCAGATTCGACAAGTCGAAACCGATAAAACGCATATCTTCCAACAGAACAGGCAAGACAGCTGCTTCTGCTGCCGTGAACTCGATAATCTCGGGGAAAAGAACCTGCTGCGATGCACCTTTCTGCTGTCGCATATTATTCAGATACTGGTCGAACAAGATACGCACATGAGCCCTGTACTGGTCGATCAGGGCCAGGCCGGACTTCAGTGAAGTAACGATATAACGACCTTTGTACTGATAGCATGGAGTAGTCGTTTCGGCAAACAGGGCTTCACCTCCAACAACAGAAGCTACCGGTTCCGGCTTCTCATCAGCATCCGTCTCAATCACCTCTCCCATCATTTCCAAATCTTTACGTACGGCATCACGGTCGCTTTCAAACCCCTGATAGAGTTGCGACCAGTCGAACTCCGACTTCCCGGAAGACGAAGGGGATGGCGAAGACGGAGAATAAGAAGACGGGGTAGAAGATGCCTTGAAGGGATTATAACCCGAATCAAGCTGCACGGTCGGTGCTCTAAATCCGTCCGGTTCTTTGACCGGGTTGTAAACGGGGATGTCTATCGCATCTTCCACATCAAAATCAATAGTAGGGATAGCACTCGACTTTGCCAGCGCCTCACGGGTTGCCGCCATCAGTATCTGCCAGATAGGCTGCTCATTCTCAAACTTAATCTCGGTCTTAGTCGGGTGGATATTTACATCGATCGTAGAAGGATCAAGCGTGAAATAGATAAAATAATTGGGTTGTTCGCCGGGAGGGATCAACTGTTCATAAGCCTGCATAACGGCCTTATGAAAATAGGGATGCTTCATGAAACGTCCGTTCACGAAGAAATATTGCAGTGCACCACGCTTCTTGGCAGAGTCCGGGCGACCTACAAAACCGGAAATAGTGACCAGCGAGCTTTGTGCATCCACTGAAAGCAACTTCTGGTTCAGGTTCTTGCCATATACATTTATAATACGCTGGCGGAGACCTGACTCCGGTAAATTAAAGATCTCGGTATCATTGTGGTTCAACACCAGGGCTACCTGCGGGTTGACCAAGGCGATACGTTCAAATTCATTGATTATATTACGGAACTCCGTTTCATTCGATTTCAGGAATTTACGTCGCGCGGGTACGTTAAAGAATAGGTTCTTGATCGAAAAAATACTTCCTTCTGTACAAGCATCGGGGCTAATATCTTCCAATGTGGAACCGGCGATGGATAGCTTCGTACCCAACTCAGTACCTCTCAAACGGGTACGCAGTTCCACATGGGCAACCGCAGCGATAGAAGCCAGCGCCTCTCCGCGAAATCCCATCGTATGGAGGGAAAACAGATCTTCGGCCGAAGAGATCTTGGAAGTAGCATGCCGTTCAAATGCCATGCGGGCATCTGTCTCAGACATACCTTTCCCGTCATCGACCACCTGGATCAATGTACGCCCGGCATCCTTAATGTTCACCTGGATATGTGCGGCTCCGGCATCGATCGCATTCTCAACCAGCTCCTTTACAACGGAAGCAGGCCGTTGAATGACTTCACCGGCCGCTATCTGATTGGCTATACTATCGGGTAATAAATGAATTATATCGCTCATGACCAAAACAAAAACCAGAGTAAAGCACCCAGGACTGCGATCCCCACGATCAGTTTTGCACTCTTATATTTACGGCTACGCGCATCGTCGCCTCTGTCAAGGCTTTTCTTCAGATGCGAAGTACCCTCAATAAAAGTTCCTTTGATCTGCGGCTTGTAATCTTCCAACGATTCTTCCATGCCCATCTCGCGTTTCATTTTACGCACACGTTCTTCCAACGCCTCTTTATGGGGATCCCAATAAATAGGTTTATGATTGAACTGCCGGGGTTTACGTACATTATAAAATGAGAAAAGTGCCATAACTCAACAAATTTAATAATAAATGCTATTGCTCGTGCTTAAACTTATTGCTTCGAACCGGTGCGTCTTCGACTCTCCTCTTCACTACCTGATAAATATCATCTTTATTTTTCGGACGCAAGTAATCAAACCAATAAAAATCTTTCAGTGTTTTCTGTTCCGGCTTCAGATCGGGTATGGGGGTAAGACTTCCCTGCGGACTGGGCCATATCTTCAGCCGTTCCAACGCATTGTCTTTCACCCAAATTGTCAGGAATCCGCTCTTGGTTTCATTCAAACCGATCATCGCACCGTTATCCAACGGATAGAAGATGGATTCCGCATTCCCTTCGACATCGATCTGCCGGACAGCCTGACCTTCAAAATATGCTTTCAGGTCATTCCCTTTCAATTGATTATAATAAGTCGAATCGAGATGCTGCACTGCAAATGCATATTGTATCACATGTGCATAATCGATCGTACTGTCATTCATATAGATAACTATCGTATCACCGGATATCTGGTACTGCTCATTCCACAGAATCGGATCCCTATACATATATAATATGGAATCACGCGTATTAAACTGCATGGAATCGCAAACACCCTGCATATCGGTGCGATAGAAACGCACACCATAAAATGCCTTTATTTCGCGGGCCGTCGAATCGATCGACATCATTTCCAGCGTATCGGCATGCAGATATAACGTGTCGCCCTGCGAATATTCAAGGAAACGGGCACTGTCGGTTGCAAACGCATATTCCGTCCGCTCGTTATAAAAACCGTACTGTCCCTCCAGCATTACTTTCTGAGCCGTATCCTGCAAACACATATTCCCGAAGGCTTCACCGAAACCGGCATCCTGGTCATATGATATAGAATCACCGATCAGGACCCTGTTGCCCGAATAAACTTCGGAACGGTCGAGCAACAGCGAAGTGTTAGCTTCCGTATTGTACCATCCGCGGGAAGAGTGTATCGTTCCGCTGTCTGAAACAATGATGGAAGGCCCCAGTATTGTTGCAATCTTCGATTCGGTATCGTAATGAAGCGTATCCGAATAGAGTGTAAAATTCGGATTCTCCAGACGCACACTATCATTAAATATAGCCAGTTTCGTGCCCGGAGAATATTGACCGTAGAAAGAGGACAACTGATTCAGCGAGTCAACGATCAAACCACCGTCAAAATAATAACCGATATCGGGAATACGCTCATAGTTCAAACTATCGGTAAAAAGCGTTACCTGCCCGTTCTCCATCCGGACATTTTCACGCAGATAAGCAATCTGGGTATCCCCGTCATAAAACAGGTAATTGCCGTATACAAACAAAGTATCTCCTTGTTCCATACGGACATTACTGAAAGCTTCCAGCGAATTAGTCGCCTCAAAAAAGTATGCACTGTCGCAATACATATACGAACTATCGTGCCGGAAACTGACATTTCCCTCCAGAAACTGTGCATCAGCCTTCATCACTTCCTTATCATAGGATACAGTATCGGCATGCAGCAGATAAACCAGTGTCTTTTTAGTCGTGACCGTATCGGCTGTAAGAGTCTCTCCCTGCTTGACGGATATGGAATCCTGCGTTTGTGCAAAAACACAAACAGCCAGCAGACAAAGCAGTCCTGTAAGAAAAAACTTTTTTACAATCTTCATTCTTTAACCCAACCCGGATATTTGAAATCGCAGTTACGCCATCCTTCGGCAATACGGACATACGTAGTTTTTTGCTTTTTCTTAATCCACTCATCCAACAATTCTTCTCTTTTCTGTTGTTCCACCATATTCTTCATTGCCTGGAAGTCATCAGAAAGATTCGCCTTATGTTGATCTGTACGGGATTTCAATTTAACGATGGCAACCACTTCCTTCTGTTTGTTGGAAATCATAGTAAACGGTTTGGAGATCTCCCCCACCTGCATGTTGTAAACCATTTTACCGACTTCCTGAGGAAGTTCCTGCATTTCAAACTTCGGAGTACCGAAATTGTTTCCTTCATGATTCTGGTTAACCATCAACCCTTTGTTGTTACGGGTATCCTTATCATATGAAACGAATGTTGCAGCTTCCTCAAACGAGAATTTGTTTGCCTGCAAGTCAGCATATAATGAGTCCATGCGGGCAGTCGCTTCCGTCAATTCCTTTTCTGACACTTTCGGTCTTAACAGGATATGACGGCAGTTGATACGGTTACCGCGTTTCTCGATCAGCTGGATGATATGATATCCGTATTCTGTCTGTACAACCTGAGATACACGCTTCGGATCAGAAAGGTTGAATGCCACATTGGCAAACTCCGGCACCAGGTCAGTCTTGCTCATAAATCCCATCTCACCGCCACGAGCTGCAGAAGCTGGATCTTCGGAATACAGGCGGGCCAACGTAGAGAACTCCATCTTACCGCTGTTGATCTGTTCTGTAAAATCACGCAGTCGTGCTTTGATAGCATCCGTCACATCAAACGGAATCTTCGGTTCGAAAGTAATGATCTGGACTTCCACTGTTGTCGGGATAGTCGGCAGACTGTCCTTCGACAACTGATTATAAAATTTACGGATTTCAGAAGGAGTCATCTTGATCTCCCCGATCAGTTTGCGCTGCATTTCTGAAACGATCTGCTGTTCACGGAACTTTTCCTTCTGTTCATCCCTGATCTGTGAGATTTTCTTTCCGAAATATTCCTCTACTTTTTCCCTTGATCCGATCTGGTTGATTGCCCAGGTTATCCACTGGTCAGCTTGCTGTATCACCTGGCTTTCGCTGGCCTCGATACTGTCTATCTTCGCCTGGTTCAGGTACAGTTTCTGTATCGCTATCCGTTCCGGAATCACACAATAAGGATCACCATCCAGACGCTCGCCTTCGTTTTGCATATACAAACGCTGCGTTTCTACGTCCGAACGTAAAATAGCATCATCTCCTACCACCCACACAATCTCATCAATCACATTATCCTGTGCCATTGCCGCACAAGATAAGCAGGCAAGAAAGAATACAGTTAAAATCTTTTTCATCATTTCTACTTTATAAGTTACAAATTACGGTTCAGTAAAAAACTTTACATCACCTCCTCTGATTCCATCTTTATATAATTCTTCTTCAAACGTCTTCAAAAAATCTACTTTCCGCTGATTGATCAGCATCTCCGTGATTTGCGAACTCGCATAATCATAGGGAGCCACGCTTCCTTCCGGCAGATACTCTTTGATATTCAGCAGATAACAGTAACTACTATCAGCCACTTCCACAAACTTATTCGCCTTCAGATAAGCGTTTGGGTTGGATACATGAACAGGTATATTATCCATCACCTCGTCAAAATCCACCCATTTGTCGTAAAAGTAGTCATAAATAGTGGCATTTTGCACACTATACTTCTCAATTTTTTCTAAAGAGGCTTCAGAAGTCGATTTGTACCACCCTTTTACCTCCGACAAACCGGGGGCATCCACCGGTATTTTCAGGAAAAGTCCCTTGATCAGGGCTTTATCGAGTGTAAACTTTTTCTGATTCTCCTCATAATAGTTCAGCTTATCGCTTTCGCGGATATCAGCCGACAATTTCTCTTTGATCAGGCGCTCCTGATAACGATAACGAATCAGCGAGTGGCGGTATTCTTCTACCAGCTTGTCGACCTCTTCCTTTTCGTCCCCCAGGTTTCGCTGGGCAACTTCGTAAACAAGGGCATCTTTCACCCATTTCTTTACAAAGCTTTCGGCTAACAACAAACTATCCGCAGAGGACGTCCCCCGCGGAATCAGACTAACCACTTCCGAACGTTTCAACGTCCGGTCCTTCACTCTTACCAGCACATCCGCATCGTCGGTTTGCTGGGTTCGCTTACAAGAACACAGCAAAGATACGAATGCTATAAAAATGAAGCAATACTTCATAACCTTCTCTTTCTTATTTCTTTAGTTTTTTCAACAATTTCCAGTTAATCGTAACAGGATATTCCTTATTCAGCTCCTGCAACCAGGCTTTTTCCAACTCCGGCTGTTCAGCAGCTGGCTTGCTCCACACTTTCTGATTACTGATATTGAACAACAGGATACCATCCCGATATTCCTGCATCAGATGTGTAAATTCAGGATGCTTAGTTTCCAGATTCTTGCGCTCGGTTGTCGTTACAATATCACGAATGAACAGATCGAACACTTCCTGCATAAAATCACCGGCATACGTTTTTGTCGAGAACGGACAACGCTGGATATAATAAGCGAATTCGCTCTGTGGGAAATCCGTATCCACCAGATGGATCAATGTCTTATTCATATCCTTGGCCTTTTCATAGAAGTCCTTGTCGGAAGGAAAATGATCATTGCACAAAGCGACCAGTTCAGCATAAGCCTCCGGATAGAACACATAACCATACTCTTTTTTCATACGTTCATCGAACGCCTTATAATATTCGAAATTACGTTCACCCTGTGCCATCACACGAGACCATGATTTCTTTTTTTCTTCAAAAGATGGGATGCCTCCCTTGTCGAGTAATTTGATAATATGATAACCGAACCGTGTTTTAACGGGTTCAGACACTTCACCCGGAGTATTTAAAGCAAACGCGCCTTTTTCAAAAGGTTCCACCATTTCTCCGACACCAAACCAGGGAAGTTCTCCCCCTTTGCGCGCAGAAGCGGCATCCGAAGAGTTTTCTTCTGCTAACTGTCCGAAGTCTGCTCCATCCTGTATCTTCTGATAAACCTCTTCAGCCAAAGCCAACGTTTCACTATCACTACGGGTTACCGAATCTTTCTGGAAAGGGATCAGAATATGGGCAACACGGCGCATCCCCGGATTGGGTTTGCGGCTATGTAGTTTAATAATATGATATCCCAGCGTAGTACGTACCGGCATGGATAATTCGCCCGGTTTCATAGAATAAGCATAATTCTCGAACGCTTTTATCGTCTGCATAGGCAACAGGCAACGTGCATATTCATATCCGGTCTGTTTGGTAGAATCCTGCTTTGCCAGCTCCTGACCAACGGTTGCCATGTCTTCCCCGTTTTTTATACGTTCATAGACCTTCATCGCCTTTTCATAAACAGCGAGCGTATCCCTTGAAAGAGTCTTCCCCGGCAGACGGAATAAAATATGACTCAATTCCAGTACTTCGCCCAGACGGTCATATTCCACACGGAGAGCTGCTTCTTCCCCGTCTCTGTCAGATAAGTAACTTGATGTCAGCTGAGCGCGGTATCCTTCCAGTTCATTGGTAAAATCTTTTGTCTTGTCAAGACCGGCGGTTTCTGCATCGACAACTTTCAACTTAAAGTTTTTATACAGTTCCACATAATTTTCCAATGATTTACGATCAGATAAATTAACTTCACCATTCTTTCTGGCCATAAAAACAAATTCATCCAGAGATACCTGTTTTCCGGCCACAGTCATCACTACAGAATCAGCCTTATTAGCGGCTTCTCCGGTTAAACAAGCGAATACTAAAGATAATACAAGCAACTTTTTCATCAAAATTCCGTTTATCATACTACGTACACATTACAAAAATAACACTAATCTAACGGATAGCATCCCCAAAAAGTATGCTATCCAATTAAATTAGTGTTTTTTATATAACGGGATTTATGCACATTTATTATTCGCCACGGCTATAATTGGGTGCTTCCTGTGTAATTGCCACGTCATGCGGATGACTTTCCTGTACACCGGCATTGGTAATACGGGTGAATTTAGCCTGATGCAGTTCTTCAATATTATGCGCTCCGCAATATCCCATACCGGCACGCAATCCGCCAACCATCTGGTAGATCACTTCGAATAAAGAACCTTTATAAGGAACACGCGCGGCAATACCTTCCGGCACAAGTTTCTTCACATCATCTTCCACATCCTGGAAATAACGGTCTTTCGATCCTTTCTGCATCGCTTCCAGCGATCCCATACCACGATAGGATTTAAACTTACGTCCGTTGAAAATGATCGTTTCACCCGGTGATTCTTCCACTCCAGCCAGCAAGGAACCCATCATCACGGATGATCCGCCGGCAGCAATCGCCTTCACGATATCACCGGAATAACGCAATCCGCCGTCGGCTATCAGAGGAATACCTGTACCCTTCAATGCTTTTGCAACATCATAGATTGCAGACAACTGGGGGACACCGACTCCGGCAATAACACGGGTCGTACAGATAGAACCCGGTCCGATTCCTACCTTAACGGCATCTGCTCCGGCATCCGCCAGATATCTGGCAGCATCGCCCGTAGCAATATTACCAACCACGCAATCGATACCCGGATACTGTGCCTTAATTTGTTTCAACACATCGACCACACCTTTGGAATGTCCGTGAGCCGTGTCGATAACCAAGGCATCGGCACCAGCCTCTACCAATGCAGCCACACGTTCAAATGTATTGAATGTCACACCCACACCGGCTGCCACACGCAAACGGCCTTTGGCATCTTTGCAGGCAGAAGGTTTATCTTTTGCTTTAGTGATGTCTTTATAGGTAACAAGCCCGATCAACTTATTATGGCTGTCCACCACCGGCAGCTTTTCAATCTTGTGTTGCTGAAGGATCTGGGCTGCCGCTTCCAGGTCTGTAGACTGATCCGTTACGACCAGGTTTTCCTTCGTCATCACCTCATCGATCGAACGGTTCATGTCTCTTTCAAAACGAAGGTCACGGTTGGTAACGATTCCGACCAGATAACCGCCTTCATCCACAACAGGTATACCGCCGATCTTATATTCTGCCATCATAGCCAACGCATCGGCCACACGTTTTCCCTTCGTGATTGTTACGGGATCATAGATCATTCCGTTTTCAGCACGCTTAACGCTTTGAACCTGCTTAGCCTGTTCTGCAATCGTCATGTTCTTATGAATAACACCGATACCACCTTCGCGGGCAATAGCAATTGCCATCTTTGCCTCGGTAACCGTATCCATAGCGGCCGATACCATCGGGATATTCAATGTAATGTTTCGTGAAAACTTTGTCGTAAGGTCGACATTTCGGGGAAGAACTTCTGAGTAAGCGGGGATCAACAATACATCATCGAATGTTAATCCGTCCATAACTAACCTGTCTGCAATAAATGACATAAAACGTATGCTTTAAAAATTATTGCGCGCAAATATACGAATAATATGCCAATAAAACAATATGCCAATGTGCCAATAAAAAAACAACGATATATTATCTCTATTGGCATATTGGCATATTAACCTTATCGGCATATTATTAATTTGCCATTTCCGATAAGAATTTTATACGTACCAGACGGATCTCTTCTTCCGTATAATCACCACCCAACTCTTCGATCGCATCTTCCAGATCATCCGTTTCGGAATCTTTGAAATATTCATAGATATCTTCCACATGATCTTCATCCATCACATCGTTTACAAAGTAATCGATATTGATACGTGTTCCCGAATAAACGATCGCTTCGATCTCATCCAGCAGTTCGTTGAATTCAAGACCGTTTGTCAACGCTATCTCGTCCAAGGCGACTTTGCGGTCGATACGCTGGATAATGGAGACTTTCAGTTTCGACTTGTTTGCAACCGTACGAACACGCAAGTCTTCCGGACGTTCGATCTCATTTTCTTCTACGTGTTTTTTGATCAATGTAATGAATTCCTGTCCGTAACGTTTTGCCTTACCGGCACCGACACCGGGAATATTCTGCAACTCATCCAGAGTCACCGGATAAGTGGTAGCCATCGCCTCAAGCGACGGGTCCTGGAAAATCACAAAAGGAGGAACTTCCAATCGCTTGGACAGCTTCTTACGCAAATCCTTCATCATAGAATAAAGGACCGGGTCAACCGCACAGGTTGCTCCGCCACGTACCGGCACTTCAGATTCTTCCTCTTCCTCAAACTCGTTATCCTTCGTTATTTTGAAAGACACCGGCTTCTTCATGAAATCTTTTCCCTTCGGAGAGATTTTCAGCAGGCCATAGTTCTCGATATCCTTTGTCAGATAACCGGCAATCAGCGCCTGACGGATCACTGCGTTCCAGGTCTTGTCGTCTTCATCCGTTCCCGAACCGAAGACTTCCAGTTCATTGTGTTTGTAAGATTGAATTTCGGAGGTCTCATTACCGACCAACATGTTGACAATATAATCTGCCTTAAATTTTTCTTTCAAAGTACTTATCACTTCAAGTACCGCACTCAATAATTCTTTCGCTTCCACTTGCTTTTTGGGGTTCAAACAATTATCACAATTTCCACAATTTTCTTCCAGGTATTCCTCACCGAAATAATGCAACAAGACTTTGCGCCGGCATACGGAAGTTTCGGCATAAGCTGCTGTTTCAAGCAACAGTTGCTTACCGATTTCCTGTTCCGCTACAGGCTTACCCTGCATGAATTTCTCCAGCTTCTGCAAATCTTTGTATGCATAAAAGGCAATACACTGGCCTTCGCCACCATCACGGCCGGCACGACCTGTTTCCTGGTAATAACCTTCGAGGCTCTTCGGGATATCATAATGAATCACATAACGTACGTCCGGCTTATCGATACCCATACCGAATGCGATAGTAGCCACGATAACGTCGGCTTTTTCCAACAGGAACGCATCCTGATTGGCCGACCGTTGCCCTGAATCCATTCCGGCATGATACGCAAGCGCTTTGATTCCGTTCGCTTTCAGAATATCGGCAAACTCTTCCACCTTCTTGCGGCTCAGACAATAGACAATACCCGATTTACCTTCGTTGGCCTTAATATATTTAATGATCTCGCGGTCTACATTTTCATCCTTCGGACGAACTTCGTAATATAAATTAGAACGGTTAAAGGAGGATTTGAAAACTGAGGCATCAATCATACCCAGGTTTTTCTGGATATCGTGCTGAACTTTCGGAGTGGCTGTTGCTGTCAGCGCAATCAGCGGACGCTTACCTATTTCATTGATGATAGGACGTATCCGGCGATATTCCGGACGGAAATCATGTCCCCATTCTGAAATACAATGCGCCTCATCTACTGCATAAAACGAAATATTCACATTGCGCAAAAATTCGACATTCTCCTCTTTTGTCAGCGACTCAGGAGCAACATACAATAATTTCGTGCGGCCAGCCATTATATCAGCCTTCACCTGGTCGATCGCCGACTTATTCAGTGAAGAGTTAATAAAATGAGCGACTCCGTCTTCTTCACTAAAATTACGCATGGCATCCACCTGGTTCTTCATCAAAGCAATCAGGGGAGATATAACGATCGCAGTACCTTCCATCATAATAGAAGGCAACTGGTAACAGAGGGACTTCCCTCCGCCGGTGGGCATCAACACAAAGGTATCATTCCCGGCCAGCACATTTTCAATGATTGCTTTCTGATTCCCTTTAAAGGTATCAAAACCAAAATGAGTCTTTAAATGCTCAGTTAAATTATCCTTCTTCGCCATACTTATTATATTTTACAAACCGCAGGCATTACGCTATCTGCAAACGGTTTACATCTGATTTTTCAAACTTCTCCTTCGCATACTCCAAAGTAACATGGAGTTTCTTTTTCTTGTCAGACGGCATGCTGAACATAGCATCCATCATGATAGCCTCTACGATCGAACGCAGGCCACGGGCTCCCAGCTTAAATTCCAAAGCTTTATCTACAATATATTCGTAAACATCTTCATCAAACGTCAGTTTAATGGAATCCATCTCAAACAATTTGATATACTGCTTGATGATCGAATTCTTCGGCTCTGTCAGAATGCTGCGAAGCGTGCTCCGGTCAAGCGGGTTCAGATAAGTCAGAATAGGCAGACGGCCGATGATCTCCGGAATCAGCCCGAACGACTTCAGGTCGGTTGGCGTAATGTATTTCAGGAAGTTATTCCTGTCCACCTGAGCAGTATCCTTGCTGGCAGAATATCCCACAACACGAGTGTTCAGACGTTGTGCAATTTTCTTCTCGATACCGTCAAACGCTCCGCCACAGACAAAAAGAATATTTTTAGTATCTACCGCTATCATTTTCTGTTCCGGATGCTTTCTTCCGCCCTGGGGAGGTACGTTTACGATCGAACCTTCCAACAGCTTCAGCAAACCCTGCTGTACTCCTTCTCCACTTACATCACGGGTTATAGACGGATTGTCACTTTTACGCGCGATCTTATCTATCTCATCAATAAATACAATTCCCCGCTGAGCTGCATCCACGTCATAATCGGCAGCCTGCAACAGACGGGTCAGAATACTTTCAATATCTTCTCCCACATAACCGGCTTCGGTCAGTACCGTAGCATCCACGATAGCAAACGGCACATGCAGTAATTTTGCGATCGTACGAGCCAGCAGGGTTTTTCCCGTACCGGTTGCGCCGACCATAATAATATTAGATTTCTCGATCTCCACGTCATCCGAAGTGACTTTCTGGAGTAATCGTTTGTAATGGTTATACACCGAAACAGAAAGGTAACGCTTGGCGTCATCCTGTCCGATCACATATTGATCCAGAAAGTTTTTTATATCCTCCGGTTTCGGCAGTTCCGCCTGGTCAAGTCCCAGAGAACTTTTCCTGGCAGGTTGTTGTTCTTTTACAATTTCATACGCTTGCTGTGCGCATTCATCACAGATGGCACCGGATATCCCATTTATCAGCATATTAACGTCCCGACTGCTTCTTCCACAAAACGTACAAACGTCGCCTGTTTTGGCCATAGATATTTTGTTTATTTATTTGTCGAAAAAGACAAGGCACAAAGGCCTTGTCTCTATGTTTGTTATTTACTATTACGGACCAGGATCTCGTCTACCATTCCATAAGCTTTCGCTTCTTCGGCAGTCATCCAGTAGTCGCGATCGCTATCGCGTTCTACCTCTTCATAAGGTTTTCCTGAGTGAGTTGAAATAATAGTATACAGTTCTTTCTTTACCTTCAGGATTTCACGAGCAGTGATCTCGATATCCGAAGCTTGTCCCTGTACACCGCCCAGAGGTTGGTGGATCATCACGCGAGAATGCGGCAAAGCCATACGTTTGCCCTTCGTTCCGGCTACCAGCAATACGGCAGCAAAAGAAGCGGCCATACCTGTACAGATAGTAGAAACATCACATCCGATAAACTGCATGGTATCATAAATACCATAACCTGCATATACCGAACCGCCCGGCGAATTAATATAAATAGATATATCCTTGCCGGGATCGCTGGAATCCAGATATAATAATTGCGCCTGAATCACATTGGCCGAATAATCGTCGACCTGTGTTCCCAGGAAGATAATACGATCCATCATCAAACGGGAAAACACGTCCATCTGCGCAACATTCAGCTGGCGCTCTTCAATAATTGTCGGAGAAATATAACTGCTGGTGATATTCATATAACTATCCAGCGCATTACTGTTCATCCGCAAATGCTTTGTTGCATACTTTCTAAAATCGTCCATAGTTTACTGTTTATTGTATAACCGAAAGTCATAAAAAAAGGGATTTCCCTCTGACTTATCGGAATAACAAAGTTATAAATAAATTTCTGAAAGAAACAACTTATTTGCTATCCGCTAAGATATTTTTTAGAGAGGAACCCCTTTTTCTTGCTGAAACCTTAGTAAATACTACGATTTCTGAAGAATAATATTATTCAAAGAGTTTGTTGAACTCTTCTGCTGAAACTTCTTTTACGTCCAGTTCTACCTGTTCTTTCAACCAGGCAGCCAGTTTTTCTTCTACTGCACGGTCGATAACATTCTGTAAAGTCTGTTTGTTTTTCAACATATCTTTTGCATAGTTGGCCAATACATCTTCAGGAACAGAAAGCATGCCGTACTGTGCAAACTGAGCTTTTGCCACACGTTTTGCAAAGTTTTCAATATCTGCATCTTCTACCTTCAGGTTATTGCCTTTCACCAGGTTTTCTTTGATCAACTGGTATTTCAGGTCTTCGATAATCTTCGGATACTCTTCATCCAGTTTTTCAGCCGTATTCTTTTCATTTGCAGCCAGCAACCAACGTTTCAACAGGTCGTCGGCAAACTTCAGTTCGCCTGCTTTCTGTACCAATACTTCACGGGCATCCAACAGGAACTTGAAGTCGCTCTGAGGAGTGAACTGTTCTGCCAATGCATCCTTAATCTTATTCTTGAATTCTTCTTCGCTGGAAACAACACCTTCACCGAATACTTTGTCGAACAATTCCTGGTTCAGTTCTGCCTTTTTATGACGTGTGATTTCTTTAATCTCGAAGCTGAAATCTCCGGTAAGACCGGCAACAGCTTCTTTGTCAACCTTCAGCAAAGAAGCGATCTCTGCTTCAGCACCTTCGTAAGCCTTATTCGGGTTGAACACGATTACAGTGTTAGCTTTTGCACCGATGAATTTAGCTTTTTCAGCTTCATCCTTCAGATAAGAAGGCATCAGCACTGCATCTTCCACAACGATACCACCTTCTTTCGGAGAACCGTTTTCAAGTTCGGCAATAGTACCTTTAACCAGGTCTTTTTCTTCTACTTCTTCAGCAGTGTCATAAGATCCGAAGTTTGCAGTATAAGCGTCAACCTGCTGGTTCAACATCTCTTCGTCGATGGCAACCTGATAATAAGGAAGCTTGTCGCCCTTACTCAGTTCGATTTTGATTTCCGGAGCCAAAGCTACGTCAAAACAAAATTCGAAATCTTCCTGTGTATCGAAATTAATAGGCTGTTGTTCTGTTTCGTTAGGCATCGGTTCGCCTAAAACGTTCAACTTATTCTCGTTGATATATTTGAACAGATTTTCGGAAACCAACTTGTTGACTTCTTCAACCAGTACATGTTTTCCATACATCTTTTTCACCATACCCATCGGTACCATTCCCTTACGGAAACCCGGTACATTTGCTTTCTGACGGAAGTTGCGCAGGCTCTTTTCAACCTGTTCAGCATAGTCAGCCTTCACTATTTCTAATTTCACAATACCGCTAACGGCATCAATGTTCTTAAGCGAAACGTTCATTCTGAATGATTTATTTAATTAATAGTCGTATCGAATTTTAGGCTGCAAAATTAGAGTTATTCTTTTAATCTCGCAAATTGTTTACTTAATTTGTTATAAGTAAGCCAAAATTAGACACATATTAATTTTTTCAACCTAAAATCTTGTATTTCTAAAATAAATGTATTCCTTTGTAATGTGAAAGGGGATTTACCTTGAACGTAAATAACATTGTTTTTTATTTCTTCATTTACTTGTTACTTGTCGATTTATCTATCACTGTTACGAAATTCCGGTTTATTACTTTCATCAGTAACAATTTTATTTTTTAATTATTTCTATTTTTATGAACATTTACATTGGTAACCTGAACTATCGTGTTCGGGAAGAAGATCTGAAACAAGTAATGGAAGAATACGGAGTGGTAGATTCTGTAAAGATCATCAAAGACCGTGAAACAGGTAAATCAAAAGGCTTTGCTTTTGTTGAAATGCCTGATGATGCAGCAGCTAAAAAAGCTATTGGAGAATTGAACGAGGCTGAATTCGAAGGTCGTCAGATGGTTGTAAAAGAAGCCAGACCAAAAATGTAATTCATTCTTTCCTGAAGAAATAAAAACTTCTACCTATATTTGGGCAGAAGTTTTTTTATGTCCGTACATCAAATATTATAGATATGGTATTAAAAGGTATATATGCCGGAAAACCGGCCATGTTCCAGTTATGGCTCCTGCTGGTCAGTCTTTTGTTCGGAGCAGTCCTGTCATCCCTGATCGGAACGGGAATCTTTGTTTTATCGCACGGTGTATCCGTCAATATAACGCAATACCCCGGTATGATGCGGATGATGCAGTTGTTGTCAGCCATCGGGACTTTCCTGTTCCCGGCACTGGCGGTAGCCTGGCTGTGCAGTGCGGACCCGGCCGCCTACCTTTGTATAAAGCGCAAAGTGGATACCAAAATCCTGTTGCTAGCACTAGTCAGCATGTTCCTGATGTCGCCGGCGATCACACTGACAGCTTTGCTGAACAAACAAATGATATTACCGGAGTTCATGGCCCCGGTCGAAAGCTGGATGAAAGCGCAGGAAGCCCTCGCCGAACAAATTACCAATACACTTTTAGCCGGCGACGGTATGCTCACATTCCTGTCGAATCTGTTTGTCATCGCTATAATGGCCGGTATTACTGAAGAATTTCTGTTCCGTGGTGCCCTACAACGGATTATAGGCCAATGGACATCCAATCATCATATAGTCATCTGGTCTGCCGCTATTCTATTCAGCGCATTCCATCTGCAGTTCTACGGGTTCCTTCCCCGTATGTTACTGGGAGCATATTTCGGTTATTTGTTATATTGGAGCAGAAACATCTGGATCCCGGTCTTCGCCCATTTCGTCAATAACGCTTTTGCCGTTATCAGCATGTCGGATATCCATCTGCGGGAGAATGAATTCATCACCGGAGATATATCCAATGCAAACCTGTTGCCTTACTCGGCATTAGCCGTAGTGACATTAGTCCTGTTCTTCTTATGCACCCGGCACATCAGGAGACTTTTGCAATAAAATAAGTTGAATTTATAAATCTTTTTTCCGCAGCACGAAATCTTTCCCCAAATATTTTTCGCGTACGATCTCGTTTTCTGCCAACTGCTCAGCCGTTCCCTGGAAAAGCACTTTTCCTTCGAACAGCAAATAAGCACGGTCGCAAATGCTCAATGTTTCGTACACATTATGGTCGGTAATCAGGATACCGATATTCTTATGCTTTAACTTGGCAACGATCGTCTGGATATCCTGCACGGCAATCGGGTCGACACCGGCAAACGGTTCATCCAACATAATAAATTTAGGGTCGATCGCCAGACAGCGGGCAATCTCAGCACGACGGCGTTCACCACCAGACAACTGGTCTCCCAGGTTCTTTCTAACCTTGTTCAAGCCAAACTCAGCGATCAGGCTTTCCAGTTTTTCTTTCTGATATTCGGGAGTGGTTTCCGTCATTTCCAAAACAGAACGGATATTATCCTCAACTGTCATTTTACGGAAGATAGAAGCCTCCTGCGCCAGATAACCGATCCCATTACGGGCACGTTTGTAAACCGGGAATTTCGTAATTTCCATATCATTCAGGAATATCTTCCCCTCATTAGGAGTCACCAACCCCACAGTCATATAGAATGTAGTCGTCTTTCCCGCCCCATTCGGACCGAGCAATCCAACAATCTCCCCTTGTTTCACATTAATAGAAACATGGTTCACCACCGTTCGCGTTCTATATTTCTTCACCAGGTCCTCCGTCCGGAGCACCATCTGTTGTTCGTCTGCCATATCCTAATAATTTACGGGTACAAAGAAACGCAATTAATTAGTTTTCCACAAGACTATTATCATTTCTTACAATTCCATTACCACCAACTATCCAACCAACCGCTTTCATGACCACTTCTCCTATTCTATTGACCTAAAAATATTTTTTTCAACACACAGATTATTGCAAATAAACCGAAGATCAGAGGATTAAAGATACCCCAGCCACCCATTTCGCCAAAAGAAAACAGATTATATAAAGCCGTTAACGAACCGGAAGATACGAACATGATTTTACGCTTTATCAGATCTTCATATTTAACCCAATTTTCTCCCGAATACCCGGAACTTCCTTCCGGGACATAAATAGCTTCCAATGAAAAACAATTCTCAAATACATTCTCTCCAAAACGGGCAGGTGCCTTTGATGACAGAAAAGTAACATCTGTCAATTCGGAACAACATTGAAACACCTCTTTCCCAATCGCTTTCACAGAAGATGGGATTATAACTGAGGTAAGATATGTTTGGGAAAAAGCAGCACGTTCAATATCCGTGACAGATGCCGGAATTACAACAGATTTAAGAGCGGAATGGGAAAAAGAACCTGCACCAATCGTTTTCACGGAAAATGGAAGTTCTACGGAGGACAAAGCCGTTCCGTAAAAACCACCTGCTCCGATCTTCTCTAATTCCGATTTTTCGGCAAACGTCACTGACGATAATTTTCTGCAACCAGTAAAAGCAGCCCCTCCGATTGCCGTTACGGAAGACGGAACCATTACCGATTCAAGAGGTGTTTTAGCAAAGGCACCCGCTCCAATCGTAGTAACCGAAGAAGGTATTGAGAATGAAGCCAGTGCAGTTTCTGAAAAAGCCCACTCACCGATCGCTTTTAAATTATCACCGCCAAACGTCACCAACGTCAATCTCCTGCAATACCTGAAAGCCCCCTCCCCAATCGTTACAACAGAAGATGGGATCATAACAGAATGAAGCCTCGTCCCGGAAAAAGCCCCAGCACCAATCGTCCTCAAATTCATGTCTCCCGTAAAAGTTACGGACGAAAGTCTCTTACACTCCGTAAAGGCAGCCTTTCCTATAGTAGTTACGGAAGCCGGAATTACAACCGATTCCAGAGACGTCTCACAAAAAGCCCATTCACCGATTTCCTTTAGCTTCTGGTTTCCGGCAAATATAACCGACGACAGATTATAGCAACATCTGAAAGCAGCCTTTCTGATCGCGGTAACAGACGCCGGTATTACAACAGACTCAAGGGCTGTTTCATAAAAAGCATACTTACCGATCGTTCTCAACTCCGAATCTTTAGCAAACACCACAGATGACAAATTGCTACATCCCGCAAAGGCAGCCCCACCTATCATCGTCACCGAAGCAGGAATCGTTACCGCCCCAACACGCGGCAAATCTTTAAATATCAAATTCGGAATAACGGGAACACCCTCTTCTATATAAATTTCAGTCACTGCCCTTTTATCATTTTCACTGGCATTCTTCTTCCAATCGGCATAACCGCCATACATCAGAATAGTCAGCTTCCCATCCTGCAACTCATAACCGAAGTCTTCCGCTGATAGGCTCCCCATCGAAAGCAACAACAAAACAAATATCCAGATACAGTGTCTCATAATCATTTCTTTTCTGGTTAACAATTTATCATTTTCGCAAGGTACACACTTATACGAACAATCCGTGATACAAAGGATTAAAGTTATTTAAATCCGTTAAGATTTTCGTAACAGGCAAACAGAACGTTTCCCATGCTAATTACTAATAACTCATTCCAAGAAGTTATAACATCATAATTTACCCTCGTCTGATTAAAAATGCACTCTCATAGTGCAATACAAACAAAAGTATCTATTTTATCCGTCGCAATTTTCGTAGCAGACAGATTAAAATGATCAAAACAAGAATTAATATCCACCAGACAATCCGGCTCGTTTTTCTTCTGGTCACTTCCTGCTCGACAGAGACGGATGAAGTAACACCCTGCTCATTAACCGTATTGGCAGACACAGACACCAACCCTGTCGAATCTGCCATTCCCCATTCTTCAGTAGCATATACAATACGTTCTACATACTGTTTACCGGTACTGTCGGGTACGGAAAGGGAGACCTCCTTCAAACGAGACCAACCCCGCAACTGCATCCCACGATTATAATGCAGGCAAGAAGTGTCCAACTGTGTATACGATATCGAATCCCTGAACGAACGAAGTTCTCTCCTGCTTCCGGGATTACGCGATGCACAGCCGGACAATCCTGCTATAAGTAATAAAAAACAAATACCTCCTCTCATTTGATTATCACCTGGCGACGGTTCTTACCCGTCAATTTCAATGACAAATGGATAAAACCACGGCGACGGTAATAAATCGCCTGATCAAAATTCAACCGGCTTTGCTGTAAAGCCTCCAGCAAACGACAACTGCCGAACGTATAAATATCCGCCGCCTCCCCTTTCAGATGCTGGGAATCGGCTACACCACCCACCAGATGATTCAATTCTTCACAACGATACCCACTGGAGATATGCATCCCCATAGGACAATCCGCATACTCCCGAAGCGGTTCCAATAATTTTCTAACCAGATTTCTGATTGCCCGCTGCGCTTCCGGTGGCGGCGTATTGTCCAGGCCCTTCTCCACAGCAACCGCACTGTAGATAAACTCACCCATGTAAAAATGATCACTGATCCAATCCGGATGATTTCTTCTCCACTTCATTTGCTCCGACGTCAAATGTTCCTCTATTGCATATTGACAAAATTTCGTTTTCATTCTTTTCTTATTTTATATGAATAATCCACTCCAAACAAGGCTCCGGCAAACGTACTGATCTCCCCGAAAGCGACTAAAACGCTATTATGTATTTCCCCTGTCGGAGCCACCCAAAAACCGGAAAAGATCAGGATAAGACCGGCTGCACAAAGCAGCACGGCCATTACCAATTGAACATTCGTTCTTTTCATCCTCAACCGGTTTACTCGATTTCCGGACGATCCTCACCTCCTCCGGGATTCTCCGTTTTTTCAACTTCCGGAGTAATCAAAGAATAACCCATCGTTTTCTTAGTCTCACGCAAATCAAACCCGGGAGTGAAAACAATCTTTGGAGCACGAATCATACTTGCAGAGAACTTCTTTTTATCCTCCACGCCCTCGCTTCCGACCGTAATACGGAAATTACCGAATTCCCCCAACTGAACAATACGACCATCCTGCAATTCCAGATCCAGAACATAATTCAGGTTATCCAGTACCGCCTTCACATCCGCACTCGACACCGTACTTCTCGCAGCGATCAGCTTACACAAACGTCTGATATCCGTAAATCCCGTACTTTTAGATACCGCATAATACAACTTCTTGGAATCTTTGACTCCCGGTTCCGACGGGCGCAGAACCAACTTGTAACCTTGTGCCATAATTAAAAATGTTTTTAGTGAATAATTAAGTACAACACAAAGATACGGCGGTAAAAAAGAGGCAATAAGCAATAAGAAGAGGAAGCACAAATAATATAATCACATAAGAATCAAGCCGTTGATCTTTTAAACGATCAATAAAGAGATTATAATCCCGGTTCTTACTGCTTTTCTGAAACGCCCATATTTTATATTCTTTAAATATAAACTTCAGCTTAACTTTACTTTCTCAATCAACTCAAACAACTCAACCAGATCATCCGTATCCACCTTGGCGTACCTGATTTTGTCAGATAATCCCTTGACTTCCAAGTCTATCTTAAACCCTAGCAAGAAAGAAAAAGCCAACTTGGAATAAGAAATCTTATGCTTTTTAGACGGTCGCTCCAACAGATTTAATATTTTCACAAACAACTCTTTATCTTTCAGATCGTACAGGAATTCCCCCAGAACCGTATCCTTGCGAACAAACTCCACAAACTGCTGTCGTTTACTCTTTATCAATGCGACCAAAAACTCACGGTAAGCAACATTCAGGTTTCCCCACTCAGAGAAAGCCAACCCGAAAGTACCTTTCACAAAACCGGCTTTTTCACTCTCCGGAAGATTTATCACTATTTCATTAAAATGCTGGACGGTAGGCTTGGCACCCAGCTGTGCCATCAGTAACTTTTTCATACGAATCCGGGAAGGGGATTGTTCATCCTTCCCGGCTCGAAAGCCACTAAACGAGACAAAAGAGACAACAAAAAAACTTCAGAACCCTTCTTTCAGTATCTTTTTCAGTGGCTGGAAGAAACGTTCTATCAAACGTACATCATCGGTTACAATTTCGGCTGTGGCTTTCATTTCATAAGAAACAGGCAGATTCTTCCTATAATTGGTGGTCAGTCCGTCCGGGAAGGCAATCTCCACCATATAATTGTCTTCCGAAGGCACCAGCGAAACAGACGACAAACGCCCGTTCACGATACCGAACTCCTGATCCGGAAAATTCGTAAACCGCACGATCACCCGCTGCCCGACCTTCACCTTTCCGGACCGCTGAATCGGCAATAAGGCCCGCCCGATCCAGGTCTCCCCGCCCTCAGGCACCATACGGGCAAAAATATCTCCCGCCGACAAATACAGGTTCGGAGCCCCTTGCACAAGCAACTGTACCTTTCCATCCGACGGCGACACCAGGCAGTAAGACATCTCCCAGACACGGATCGCCGCCAGTAACTGTCCGACCGAAGCCCGGTAATCGCGGGCAGAAATATCTTTCGATGCCAGACTCATATAAGCCGGCTGAATATCCCCCAGCAGCCACACATCCTGCAACAGATAATAGCTCAGACGTTCCGGCTGCTCCTGATAACGTGCCAACAACTTCTTCAGCCGGAACACATCCTCCGTCTTGGCCGGGTTCTCAACCACCGCCAACGGAGCGCCCATCTTTACCTCCTGTCCGTTAAACACATAAAGCTCATTTATCTTTCCCGACGAGCGAGCCACCACCTCCGCCACCGGATGCCGGCTTGTCAATGTCATCTCCGTCGTGATCACATCCGGATATCTAAAGAAATAGCTACCCACCAAAAGCGCCAGCACCACGATAAACAAGATCGTAATCCCCCACCGCACAATCCAGGTCGGGATCTGCCCCATCACTTCCTGAACCTCTTCGCTGCGTAATTCTATTTCTTTTCCTTCCATTGTTCCGATTATTAATTACCCGAGAACAGTATAAATCTGATCCATTATTGCAGATTCATTAAACAATTCAGCCCTTTCCAATGCCTTGTTTCGTAAATCATCCCTTAATGCCACATTTTCTATTACAGCTTTTAAAGCCTTATACAACAGAAACTCATCTTGTTCTGTTAGCAAACCATATTTTCCCTTGCTTAATACTTCTTCCGAGCCAGCATTCTTCGTTGCAACAACCGGTAACCCCAGACATAAAGCCTCACAAATTACAAGGGGAAAACCTTCAGACAAAGAAGAGGAAACAAAAATATCTGCTTCTTTCAAAAAAGGTATCGGATTTTTATGATACCCTTGCAAGAAAACAACATCATCTAATGAAAACTCTTTGATCAGTTCTTCCAACTTTACCCTTTGTTCACCTTCTCCTACAATCCATAAATCAAAATCTAATCCATCCTCAACTAAATGTCGAACAGCATGTATCAATAACAAATACCCCTTTACCAGAGTCAATCTTCCAATACTACATAATGTAAATTTCCTTTTCGTTATACCCACACAATCCCATTTGCTCAAGAGTTCCGACCGATCAATAAGATTATAAATTACTAATAATTCAGATTTAGCATCTCCAAACAACTTAATATACTGCTCCTTTACATTATCACTCACAAAAACGATTTTATCCATTCTTTGAAAAATGCTATATTCATGTTCATCATTCTCATAATATCGCTTTGTCCAATGATAATTACACAAATCTGCATGAACCCAAGCTACCTTAACAGCAACGCTACCCCTTTCTGCAATATATTTTACCGCCAGTCCTTCCAAAAAAGCAACCTCTATATCATAAAATCGGTTTTTAACTTTTTCACTGCCCGGAAAGAACCACGAAACCTCCTCCGGTATATCTGCAAAATAAATTCCTTCTTCAAATAGGACTAAAAGGTCAACGGCATATTTCTCATAATCAAATCTTTTCAATATATCGATCAATAATTTTTCAGCACCACCACCTCCTAATGTATCGATACAAAACAATATCCTGATTTTACCATCCTTTAAATGTATCTCTTCTTTTTCTCTAGTATGAATATATATACTACGAACAAGTCCTTTACACTCCTCAAAAGTCAATTTATTACTATTCTGTAATTCAACTGCACTATTCAAAAAATCAAAATACGCAGGATCAAGCTCAATGATCTTATTCATTAAATAATCCAGATAACAACATTGGACATATCTTAGACCTACTCGTTGTAAACTTGGATCAGAAAATAAAGACACATTTTCCCCTGTTCGCACTTTCAACAACACCTCTGGAATATTAGCAAAAATATATCCCTTTATTATTAAGTCAGTCCATATCTCATAATATTCCACACATTCATGTCTCTGTATTTTCCCTAAACACGTTTTTAGAAACTCTCCAAAAACAGACTTGCGCATTATCACCGACTGAGTATATATAGCTTTAGAAAACAGCATCTCAATGACAATATCATTATGCCGTACCTGATAAAAATGATTTACTCCGGAATTTCCATTTTCCGTTACCCAGGTACCACAAACATCAACATCTCTATGGTCCTCCATAAAAGAAAATTGGGTATGAAGTTTCCAGGGAACCATTAAATGACCAGCATCCATTAAAACAACATATTTCCCCTTTATGCTTTCCATTACCTGCCCCCATACTCCCGGTTCCTCAAATGATACAACATTCAAAATTCTCAAACGCATATCAATTGTATCCATACCATCCAGAGTATCCTCGTAATTAGCCCCTTCCTTCAACACAAGAAGTTCAAAATCTGAAAACGATTGCATAAAGACATTATTCACAGCTTCCTGCAAATACCCATTTCCATCATCTACTTTCAGAATAACACTAATCTCCGGCATATCAGTACATTTTATGACCCCAATTCTAATTGATTCTTCACCAGCTTATAATATACACCCCGTCGTGCCGTCAGTTCCTCATGCGTTCCTTCCTCCACGACCTGTCCTTTATCCAGTACCACTATATTATCCGCATCCCGCACCGTACTCAGCCGGTGAGCCACCACCACTACCGTCCTTCCTTTATAGAACTGATGCAGATGTTCCATTATTTCCCGTTCATTATTGGCATCCAAAGCATTTGTGGCTTCATCCAAAAAGATAAATTCAGGATTCTTATATACAGCACGTGCAATCAGGATACGTTGCCGCTGTCCCTGGCTTACACCATTTCCTTCCATACCTATTTTTGTGTTATAGCCCAATGGTAGCGAATCTATAAAATCCCGGATATTAGCCACAGTCACGGCATGCAACAGCCGTTCTTTATCGATCACTTCCGCACCTATAGCGATATTCTTCGCTATCGAATCCGAAAAAATAAACCCATCCTGCATCACACATCCCGTACGGGCACGCCATACATGCGGATTCATATTCTTCAATGACAGATCACCTACTTTGATATTTCCCTTGTTCGGCTCGTAAAACCCAAGCAACAACTTTATTAATGTCGTCTTTCCGCTTCCGCTGGCCCCGACAATAGCCGTCACTTTATGTTGTGGGATCGTCAAATTAATATGTTCCAACACATAATCCCGGTCTGCCCCGTCATAACTAAAACTCACATCCTCGATCTGCAAAGCCCTGTTATCCGGTAAAGCATTTACTTTCAATGCCAAGGTCTGTTCTTCATCTTCCCGCTGATGGATCTCTCCTAAACGTTCCAAACTAATCTTTGCATCCTGAAACGAACGGGCAAAACCAATAAACTGTTCGATCGGAGCAGTCAACTGCCCCACAATATAGGTGAGCGACATCATCATACCTAGAGTCATCTCACCGGAAACAACAGCCCGGGCTGCGGTGAAGGAGATCAGGATATTGGTGGTTTGGTTAAAAAACACCGACCCGAGCTGTTGATATTGCCCTAAAGCTAACCCTTTAATACTTATTTTAAATAATTTCACTTGAATACGTTCCCATTCCCAACGTTTTTCAGTCTCACAGTTATTCAGCTTGATTTCCTGCATGCCGGTTACTAATTGAAATAAATTGCTCTGCTCGCTGGCTGCTTGTGCAAAACGTTTGATATCCAATTCTCGCCTATATCTCATAAAAGCTAATACCCAAGCAACATACAAGCCATTCCCAAACAAGAACAATCCTAATATAGTAAGATCATAATATGCCAGCACAAAGCCGAATACAATAAAATTGACAAAAGAGAATAATGCACTAATAGACGAACCCGTCATAAACGATTCTATTCTGTTATGGTCTCCGATGCGCTGCATAATATCCCCCACCATCTTCGTATCGAAGAAATGAAGGGGTAAGCGCATAAGTTTTGCCAAAAAATCAGAAATTAAAGCGATATTAATCCGGGTATTCATATGCAATAAAATCCAACTACGGATAAAGCCAACTGATAATTGCGCAACAAAAATTACTACCTGCGCAATCAGTATCAGGGTAATAAAACTTAGATTACCATCCCGTATTCCTGTATCCACCAGGCTTTGAGTAAGAAAAGGCATGATAAGCTGTAAGATACTACCTGTTAGCATTCCCAATATTAACTGGAAAAGCTCCCTCTTATAGGGAGTGAGATAACGGAAAAAGAAGGATAACTCTCTTTTCTTATCTTTTACATCTTCCTCTCGATCGTAAAATTCTGGTCCAGGCTCTAGTAATAGAGCCGTACCCGTATCTTTTCCCTCTACTTGTGTACTAAACCAACAATGCTCAAATTCTTCCTTCTCATAAACTAACCGTTTACTGGCAGGATCAGCAATATAATATTTACCGTTCTTTATTTTGTAGCAAACAACGAAATGACGTTGATTCCAATGAAGAATACAAGGTAAAGGTAGTTCCGTATTCAATTGTCCCAACGTAACCCGAACCCCCATTGTACGAAATCCTATTTGTTCAGCCGCATCACTGATCCCCAACATCGATACCCCTTCTCTTGTTATGAATGCATGCTCACGCAGATATTGTAAAGAATAACTACGACCATAAAACTTTGTAATCATACGGAGACAAGTAGGACCACAATCCATAGAGTCCAGCTGAATATAATGAGGAAATTGACTTAGCATAAACAATTACAATTTTCTATAAACTTCGAGCATTTTTTGTTTGAATAATCCGATTTGAAAATTATTTATATACCGTTCATAAGCATTAATAGAATAAACTCTCCGTTTTTCATCATCTGTCAATAACTCAGTTATAGCAGCTCTCAACAAGTCTATCGACTTTTCACTGTCATTCTCAAAATATAAATCCAATAATATACCAGAAATGCCATTTTCTATTATTTCGGCCATCCCGGTTGTATTATTTGCGATGACAGGTAAACCATGCATCATCATTTCAACCAACACATAGCCGAATTCTTCATAAATAGATGGAATTACTCCTATATCTGCAATTTCATATAAAGAATTAAGTTCCTCCTGATCTATAAATCCGGTAAATATAATATTTCGATTATTGGGATATGCATAATAAAGAGGCAGATCATAATTTCCTTTTCCTACAACCATCAAACAGACTTTCTCATTATTCTGAAATACTTTATTAAAAGCTCTTACAAGTAAAGACAAATTTTTATTATCGTCTAATCTCCCAACAAAAAGAATAATTTTTTCATCAGAGGAGATATGCATTCTTTGCTTTATGGATAACTTGTCAAGTTTTCGTATGCAGTGATCTGGTAGTGCATTATAGACTAGAGAAATCCTATCCGATGAGAAATTGAGATATTTACATAAAAAGGTTGAAGCATGATTAGCTACCACTACTAAATGATCGCAATACTTACTCAATATTTCTATTTCTTCTTTCAATATATCGGAATAGACAAGTTCCTTTTCCGATAAGGAAATATTATTAGTAATATTATCCATTACCCTTTCTATTTCTTCCGGAGAGAAATAATCAATCCAACTGGCATAATGCCATGTCAATATAAATTTAAAATGAAAATATTCTTTTAACATCAAAAATAATTCAGTCCCTTTGCGATAATTCATATGAAGAATATTTTCATCATTGGAATCAATATAAGGATAAAGTATATAAAACACATTTCGATAATAATAATTAGATTTATGATTTGCGCGAACAGCTGGTATATGAATATAACGAATATTGTTTTCAGAAACAATCTCAACACTCTCTTTCCGATTAAATAATGTAACCATTGTCACCAATATTGGTTCATCCTTCAATACACGAATAAGATTATTCAAATAAGTACCAACACCAAAAATCGTACCATTAAAATTATTATCAAGTATATAAATGTGTTTCATATATTCATCAAATTTAAGCCATATCCAGCAAGCCCATTTTTTAATCCCAAAGACATACGATAGATACTATCAGTTATCTTAATCTCTTTTCCTCTTAGAAAATCAGGCAATGAACATATGCTATCTTTCATAGGTTTTTCCGAAAGAAAATCAATATATTGGAAGAATACATCTTTTACAGAAAGATTATGCCAGGCATTGTAATTATTTTTTATCACATATAATAAATCTGATAAGAATAAAGAATCAAATGGTCTCTGATCGCCTTGCTGTATCATTAATCGTGAATTTACATAATACACAAGTCCGCCCAAACCTCTATCGAAATCAAAGTCATTTATCCTACGGACATCATATCTCATTAAGTTTTGATCCAAATCGAATAATACGTCATTTACGTCACCGGATAAAAAATGGTGACACAATAAATAATTCACTCCCCATCCGATTCCGCTTAATCCAATTTCAAAATTAGAAGAAAAAGAATTATCCAAATCTTTAAAAATTTCTTTTACCAAAGAATGTACTAAATCCAAATATATATCCTGATTACTATAACGAGCATAATGTGCAAGAAAAATAGAGACGCCCATTTTTCCCCCGTATAAACCTACATCAGACAAACTGCTTGCATTTAGAATCAGCACATCTCTTATTTCTTCTAACTCCTGTTCTTTCTGCATATCGGAACTATTCTGTATAACACAAATTTTGCTTATTCAATACCAGCTCGTAATTTGAAGGAGATGGGCATAACCACTGATACTTGCAATCGGAGCAAGGTTGTTCTGAACGGGTTCTGAACCATAAATCGCCATTTATCAATTCGTATCGAATCAATGAATGGATAGAGTCTATTGCTATTTTTCCACAAGATGGAAAATTTATATTTACAAAAACAGTTCCTTGAGGAGAAATAGTAAACTTACCAAAATCATTTGTATTTATAATTTGATTCGCAAATATCTGGCGTTTATTCAGACGAGTATTTCTAATATCTTCCTCTGTCAGAAAAACAAACTCAGAAAAGAAATCCAAATTATCTCCTGTAAAAACAGGCTTTACACTATATTTATCCAAATGATACCGTTCAATTTGTTCCTGAATTATATAATATTCATCTTTTGATGTAACATAAAAACTCCATTTAACATGTAAGCGCTTTTCAAGCACATTAGCCATAACCGATTCCTCTAATGGATGTTCTCGATCTACTATAATTACATATTCAAATTGTTCAGCTAAAGCAATTCTATATTTATCCTGAAAGTCTTCCAATTGAGCGCAATAGACATAAAGACTTTTCATTGCATGAATTCGATCTAATGCATCCAATAGCTTATTCCACTGGGGATATTGAAAAATATTATATCCACATATACGTATATTAGAAATAGAAGAATTAGCAATATACTTCAAAAAAAGACTTAATTCCGTATAGTCTAAATCCTCACCTTTATCCAAAAAATAAGGAAATTGTTTAGCATACAGATTATCACATAACCCAGTTCCATTCACATAAATAGTAAGTTCATTCAAATAAACCATATAATTTTCAAAAGCAACCATTTCCGGTCTTTTCCTGAACTTTTCTTTTGAGCGTTGAACTCCAGGAAAAGGACAAAAAGAAACAGGAGGCTCTGAATTTTCATTTTGAGATATCAAATCAACGCATTCGGCTTCTAGCAAAATATTTACAACACTACATAAATTATTGCTATTCATATCCTCCTCTGTCAATTCAACCACATACAAATTTTCCGGATTCACCAATAATTCATATAGTTTATCAAACTGCTCAAAAGTCTCAAACTCCCTGATTTCAAAATTATCAGAATTATAAACGAAGACAGAAGTTCCTTTTTTCCATATAAAGACATCAGGATTAACAACTAGCCAATATTTTTTCATTTCCATATCCTTAATAAATTGATAATTCTTCCATAATTCGCCGATACAATTGAGGATTTTTTCGCAAATATCTCTTTTGACTCAATACAAATTGATCAAACTCTTCCTTATTCATAAACCCATGACAAACTCCCCCTTCTTCCACATCAGAGATATAGAACATACACTGTTGACAAAATTTATTTCTATAACATTTATTACATTGCTTCTCTATCTTTTCAAAGACAGTATTGTAGAATAATGCAATCTTATCAAAATCTAATACTACTTTTTCTTCATCAACCATTCCTAACACATACTTCTGATCAATACGTTCACACGGTAATATTTTACCATTAACAGTCAAAAATATTTTTTTAGAAAACGGCAAACAAGTACCAGTAGGTATATAAGGTATTTGCGATTTATCTACTAATAAATCCGTGTAATATCTATAAAGATTACCACTAAATTGCTCCAAATATAAATAAAGCATCTTTGTATCAGCTACATCATAAAACATTTCATTAATAAGCTGTGGATAATCAGACAATGCGCGGTAAAAGTCAAGCTGCTTGCTTTGAAACACTTTCGAGAATTCATTTCGTTTATCCTCCCTTATTCCACTCGTATTTAATTCTGACAACATGCTGTTTTTTCCAAACTCATGCTTCATAAACCGATAAATATCAGTAGTATTATTGCGATCGTGGAGTACTGAGTTAAAATTCACATTCGTTTCAAAGTAGTCCGGATATTTTTCTTGTAAAAGTTTCACATTTTTGAATACCCGATCAAATGAATTTGTTCCATGATGATCTACACGATACCCTTGTGACTCCCTATCCCCATCCAAACTAATTAATAAAGAGAACTTATGCTCTACCAAATAATCCATATATCGATCCAAAAGGATCGCATTGGTTGTCATGGAATATTTAATATCCAAATAATCAATATAAGTAGTTTCCAGATATTCTTGAATCTGCTTAATAAAAGAAATATTCAACAAAGGCTCTCCACCATAAAAACTGACAGTCAAAGCACGATTATAAAAATCCACATTAGAATCTTTCCATAATGAGAAAAGATAATCAATCAGCGACTTTGCTTTTTCAAATGACAAATTTCGTTCTTCTCTTTTATCATAGCTACCATAGAACTCTCCATAACCACAATATTTACATTTCAAGTTACAGCTATCTGTCACTTCAAAAACGATTTGCCGTAAATTTAATAGCTGCTGCTTTATCGTATCAGATGTTAGTTTAACAAATTCCATATTTCTAACTATTTTGACTTTGCTTTTATAGTACACTTTTCTTTAATTTCATCAATATCAGTACTTGATCACCATCCTCCTTCATTTCCGGAAGCATCTTTTTCAATTCTTCCTGCTGTTCCAAATTGTGAACATTTTTACGTTTCTCAAAATGCTCTTTGGTCAAAAGTTCTTTCATCTGATATGATTCAATATAACTTACCCAATAGTTACCTTCCGAACTCATTATCATTGGATAAGTATCAACCCCACCATCCAAGTCATTATAAAAGCCTAAATTGTTTATTGGAATATAAGGATCTCTATTTTCATCTGCTACATAATTATAAATAACAGAACACGATTTATTTAAATATTTATCATGTATAACTATGTACTCAACTCCCCTTTTACGTAATTTTATAATAAAATACCTCAATGTCTCATAAGCCGGATTCATTATGAATATAGAATGATACATTACATACTTACGCTCTTCTCCATATGACCATAGTTTTGATAAATCCGGTTTATCATCTCCATAATCCAACAAATATCTAGGCTTCACTTTATTATCAATCTCAGTAAATATTGTATCCGCCAAGCCACTAGGTACTAAAAGATTATCACCTTTAAACCGGGTCATCTGATAATTAAACATCAGTCCTACATATTTATCCTTTTTCGTATCCAATTGAGCACATTGAGGAGATGTACAATCGAGCATCCTCCCTAGCGTATCTAAAACACCATAGCCGTATAAACGATCTTTTAGAGGCTCCATTTTATAAGTATACGCTTCTGATATAGACACAAAATTATCATTATTATAAAACATAAGTGCTGCCCTATATTTATCAGTAACGGTTAAAACACTAAACATTTTTTTTAAGAAATTCCCATTATAATCAAAACGAAACATAGCTCCCATTTGAGCAGAATACAAATAAACATATTTATTTTTTTTATCTATTGATACATTGGAAATATTTGCCAGTTCTCCAGGACCTCCTCCTATTCTTCCTATAATATGTAAAAATTCGCCTTTTTTATTAATTACAAGCACCCTGTTATAATCACCTATAAAAAACAAACCACTTTCTTCATCATAATCATAGATTTGAAAAAATCTAATGCCGTATTTATTCGGAAGTTTCAAAGGTATATATTCTACACTATCAACAAATGAACTTAAAGTAATGGTATTATCTACATTTTTCATTGCCTCTTGCAATGAAACTTTTACAGGATAACTAACGTTCTTGTTCAAAGAGTCAACTTTTACTTCTTCTTGAGGTGAGCTTGTTTTAGAACTACAACCTATTAAAACCACCAATAATGCTATTACAAATATTTTCATATCCAACGATTATTAACAATTTAAATTCAAACTAAAGCCAAAACAAAAACATATATATTTTTGCTTTGGCTTTGAATTAGGATAAATTCAATTCATGAAAAGCAGCTCTTTACAGCTCAGGACTAATGCGTTGCCGCACTAGTGGGAACACCATTACCACATGCAACATTTCCCCCATAAGATTGAGTATAACCATTTGATACATTGGCGTTATAATTATCACCTTGTGAAGAACCTCCAAGTCCTACATAATTACAACCGCATCCACAATTATACCCACCCCGCAAGGCATTCATTTGCCTTTGCTCCAATTCCTCAGCATTTAGCTGATTCAATTTTAAACGACTTAGTGTTTTCATTTTATTCAAATTTATATGTTAAACAATAAAGATTCTTTTCTTTGACAAAATCAAGTAAAAATACTTTGCTGACTTCTGCAATCCTTCCAGATATATACTGATTTCTTTACTTTCACACCATCTATAAATAAGAAAGACATTAAAACTACTCTACGCAACAACAGAAACACTTCTTTTTAAAGTATAGATTTTAGGTTAACTATAATCACTAATCCAAAATCCGACTTGTATATACTAATGCGTTGGCGCAGTAGTAGGAACGCCATCTCCACACGCAACATTTCCTCCATAAGATTGAGTATAACCATTTGATAGATTGGAGTTATAACTCTCACCTATTGGATATCCGCCAGTATCAATATAATTACATCCACATCCACATTTATACCCACCTCGCAAAGCATTCATTTGCCTTTGCTCCAACTCCTCAGCATTTAGCTGATTCAATTTTAAACGACTTAGTGTTTTCATTTTACTTAAATCTATATGTTAAACAACTTAGAAAGAAGACCTTTTGAATAAGCCCCCAAAGCATTTCAAGCCAACATTACAATGTTAAGCATTCCCATTCAATCCATCAAACAAATTTCAATTCAAGTTCCCGAACGCATGATTTATGGCGCTGAACGCATTCTTTATACCGTATACAAAAAAAATGCAGCTCGAACAGCCTTTTCTCGACGTTCACTAACTTTATATTCCAAACCTTTTGTCAAGAGTAACCAATATGAACCATTTTTAAAAAGAAGTTCAGACACATGATGCATATTAACAATAACTTGTCGACTTACTCTTATAAAGTAATTTTGCACCTGAGTTTCTACTGCGGTCAGACTTGCACGAACTAATACTTTTTCATTATTAAAAACTAACCAAATAAACGGTTTATCACATTCAATCGCAACCAAATCACGACAAAAGGCTGTTTTTAACCCTCCTTTATAAGAATAAACGAATGAATTATCTTTAATTTTTATCGTATCCATATAATTTAATTCTTTTATTTCCTTTATGACACAGGTTTACCAACTGAAGTTTCAAACATCCTCCAAGTCCGCACATACTGCATTAATGGTTCTTTATACATGCCACAGACTTTGAGAAATTCTTTACGGTTCTCTTCTTCCTGCTTAAAACTATTAAAACGGGAATTTTCATAGCGATAATGAAACAAGTGATATAAAGCTCCGACTGCACGCGAAACCGGTAATCCCACTATTTCCATTCGCTTGACACGCTCCATATCTTCCATTCCCCAACCGCAAAAATGTTCATTTTCTCCTCCTGCCTCCAAATAATAATCCTTATGTACAAGAAATGCACCACCGACAGAATGAATAAAACAATTTGAATGTTCTTTTTCTTTCAGAAATTCAATCAAACGGTTGTCACGAAAAACACAACTATCCTCCATTGAACAAAAATTGAAACGTCCGTCATAAGGAAAACTCATTACTGATTTCCCATTCCGAATATCGGCTATAGAAGAATCAATTTGATCGTCCGGCACTATCACATCAGTATCCCATATACCGACAATCGAAGTATCTGTTTCGTACAACAACTCATTCAGATATTTCGTCCGATAAAAAACAGAATTATTGTCTTTCACAAAACGATAAGTCACATTCAGACAATTTCCAGGTACTTTATATTTAGAATCGTTATCGGCTTCCAACACTATTATTTTGCTCCGTTTACGTTTCGATAACTGATCTAAAACGACATCCAGGTTTTCCCGCCGTTCGGACGAATCGATACGGACCGGGATTACAAACGTAACAACATCATCTAACGGTTTATCTACATTACATATATGGACAATCTCTTTCTCACCCAATAAGCGCTTTGTCCTCTCCGGGAAGATTCCTAAAACATCTATTTTCCGGATATCCTCCAATAAACAGTCATCGACTATTTCAATATCTCCCAGGCGATCCAGAAATTGGATCAGGTTTTGTTTATTAATAAGAGTAGCCGTGCCCCCTTCCGGAACATCTATCCGAAGTGTCAAATAATGTATCCCACCATATAAAAACTCCTTTTGCTCTTTATTCCAATTTATACTGAGAGCAGACAAACGCGTATCCAACTCCATCAGTATTTCATTTTCTTCACCTTCAGCAAATCCGTTACGCAAAATGTATATAAGCCCGCATCCCAAACTACAAAAACTAGATTCCTTTCCTAAATACGGAACAATTTCTATATCATTTCCCAATAATTGCTCTAATAACTCATCCGCTTGTTTTTCATAAATTACCTCTCCGGTATAACTCGCATAAGTATACAATGCTATAATTCGTCCAATCTCCGGAATACCGACAGTCCATTCGTCCGGCGTTTGCTGATTGGCGTTCCTATAACGGTTTATAAATTCAATCTGATATTTTCGGCGTATATCATACGCAAATGCTTCCTGTTCATCTCGATGTAATTGGGATATCTGAGACGCATGCCAACGATACATCATTAATACATCTGGTAAGTTTTCTACTTTTCCTGCTAAAGAAAACCGTGAGATCAAATCGTAATCAGAAGAATATACATATTTTTCATCATATCCTCCATACTTCCTCATCACATCAGTTCGAATCATCAGAGACGAATGCAAAGATACATTACCCTGTAGTAAGCCTATCATCAACTGCTCATGCGAAGACGGCAAAGTCCATTTCATTCCCGGAATAGAAAAATCAAGTCCTGTACCTAATATCCAAAGATCCGAACAAGCTTCCAAATATTGATATTGAAGTTCCAACCTTTGAGGATAAGCGACATCATCTGCATCCATGACACAAATATATTTCCCAACAGCAATTTCCAGTCCTTTATTCCGGGAAGGATAGTTCCCTATATTCTGTTCATTACAAATCAAAACAATACGTTCATCTGCATATGATTGAATAATAGCCAATGAATTATCTGTAGAGGCATCATCCACAATGATAAACTCAAAACGCCCAAAGGTCTGATGCAGTATACTATCCATCGCTTCATGAAGATATTTCTCTTCATTAAAAACAGGCATTATGACGGATATGTCGATCATGGTATTTAAACTTTTAAAGATAATAGATGTTCATTACTGAAAATAGAAACGCAGTGAACACCCAAAGACAGATTGAAACATTATAATGCACAATTTCCCCAATATAAGATGCCCACTGCTACTTCCTTATATAGCACGTAAGGAATGGTTACTCTATCACAAAATCGCCATATAGGCAGACGTCGCCATACACCACTTCTAGCTTATAAACACCCGAAGCTTTAATTTCATGGAGTTTAACTGATTGTGGAGAACTATAAACCTCTGCTAAAATTTCATTCCCTTCTGCATCCATTACTGTTACAGTCACATTCTCCGGAGAATTCAGGAAATTAAGCAAAATTACATTTCTCTCTAATAAAGCACTCACAGGAATGACACTACGCAAAGCCTCAGAACCGGCTTGTTTAGCTTGCAATTCTATATGCCTGGAATCCATTATTTTGGAATATACACTAAAAGTGACAAGCATACAAAAGAATAAAATAACTGTCTTTTTCATAATCGAATTTTTATTTGTTTTCCATATTACAAAGTAACACATCTTCTTTATAAAAAAAGTGGAATTTTCAATTTCAAATTCCACTCATACACAGTTGATTATAAACAAATTACAACACAATATTAAAAAGAGCAATTTCAGAAAATGGATTTTATGTCATATCATCCAACATATCTTCCAAAGATTTCTCTTCATACGACACAGCATATTTCCTAAGAATATCTTTAGAGTATTTAGAAATAGTGTTAGGTGCTAAAGCCAATATTGCAGATATTTTCGCAGTCTTTACTCCTAATAAGAACAGACAACAGAGCCTCAGTTCTTTTTTATTCATTGTTGGGTAGTTCTTACAGAGTTTCTTTATAAATTTAGGGTATACAACATTAAACTGCTCCTCAAAGGTCTTCCACTCTTCATCAGTATATTCAACAACAACTTCTTTTCTATCGAATAGCCTTTTCATTTGTGGACAGTTTACCTCGAGGTATTTACGCACCAACGACTTCGTACTCTCTTTCACCCCTTTAATAACAGACTCTTTTTCATTAATCTCATTTTGTAAATCGACAATTTGTTTATTTAAAGTGTCTGTTTTTTCAAAATACATATTCTCCAGTCTTTGTTTTTCGGCTTCCACAGATTCCATTTTAACTTTATTATCTCTCAGTTCTTTCTTTTTGAGAGAAAGTTCATGTAATTTGTTTTCATATAAAGAATCTTTTTCTTTAATATCATTCTGCAAATTAGCAATCTCTTCATTCAAGACTTTATTCCTTTGAGCCAAAACCTCTTCCTGTTGATTATTCGCAATACCTAAAGACAGTCTTGCAGTCACATTCTTCTCTAGCTCTATTACTTTTAACCTAAGTTCATTTTCTTTCCCTATTAATAATGCTTTATTAATTTCAACTTCTGATCGACTCTCAGAAAGATTATGCTCCATTTCTTTAATCATTATTAGTTTTTGACGAAGTTTCTTCTGATATCGGACAACTAATAGAATTAGGAGTACCAGCATTGCTATTATCAGAACAGAAAAAATAAATATTGCATTTTTCCTCTTTAATACTAATTGATTCTTTTCATTAATAAGTTTCTCATGATTATAACGTGCTTCAACCTCTGCTAATTTATCCGGCAAATAAAGGTGTTCTATCGAATCACGTAATAAAATATATTGATTATTATGTTCATAGGCCGCTTTGTAATCTTTCCGATCATATAATAAAGCTGAGTATTCACGATTCTGTTGACATTGAATATACAGATTAGGACTACCCGAGGCTTTATCAAGATAACAAAATGCAGAATCTATTTGACCTGTTTTACGATATAAAGAGCCTAATGAATAATAAGAAGAATATAACAAACTTTCATTTTGTGTTAGTGATATAGACTGATTAAGAAGATTAATGGCGTCCTGATACAAACACATACTTTCAAAAACACTGCTCAAACCGACCAAAATGGTGTTACTTAAGTTATTCCAATTATTCATTTGTGAGATATCCAAAGATTTTTTTAGATAAAAGATAGCACTATCCAATTGAGCTAAATTTTCATAAGCAAGACCGATATCCCGCAATGTAAAAACCTCCCCCAATAGAGACTTATCTAATCTGTAACTGGCATTTGCCCTTTGATAAAATAACAAAGCATCTTTATATAATAAATTCTTCTTAGACAGATCCCCTAATTGATTATAAATACGAGCCTGCAAATTATAATCCGTAGTTTGCAATACCAATTCCTCCGCTTTTAAGAAACTGATAATTGCTTCATCAAAAAGTAACATATCCATATACACCCTGCCCTGGCAATAATAAGCTTGCGCCCTTCTTTCTATGTTACCCTTCTTATCATAATAATGTACCGCTATATTTATCAATGAATCAGACGTATGCGTTATATACTTCTTATCCCGCGCCTGAGTGATCAATAAGCTCCAAAGTACCTTATCCTCATTAGACAGAGCCTCCGGCCGTATGATGCTATCTAAAAGATACAAGGCACTATCAGGTCTTTCATTCATATATCCCTCTGCCTTTTTCAATAAAGGAGAGACATTGGTACTTCTACTACAAGCTACCAAACAGAAAAGTAGCAGAAGATTTAGTATTAGCTTAAGTCCTTTTGACATACGCAATTGTTTTATAGAATGCAATATAGAACTTTATTTTCAAAAGATCACAAAAAAATCAATACATTTACCAAAAAATTATACAATGAGTACTTCATGTCCTTTTTTATCTATAATAGTTCCGATATATAATGTCGAAACTTATCTGGAAGAGTGTTTGAACTCCTTGATCAACATACGGATAATTTCAAAGGAGATTATTTTGATCAATGATGGCTCAACTGATCGGTCCGGTGAAATTGCAGAGAAGTTCGCTTCTTCTCATTCCTGTATAAAGCTCTTTCATCAACCGAATCAGGGATTGTCGGCAGCACGTAATAAAGGACTGTCTGAAGTTCAAGGGGAATATATAATGTTTATCGACAGCGACGACTGGGTAATAGAAGGACAGACCGAAAAAATGTTCTCGGAAGCTATCGGTTTTCACCCCGACATAATAATGGGAAATTCCGTTTGTTATTATCCTGACGGACAAACCGGGACCTTATTTAATTCAATCCCATCCCATTTATGCCACATCTGCCTGACAGGAAAAGAGTGTTTTTCAGAATTAATGAAACACGGGGCTTTTCCTCCGATGGTTTCTAATTTCCTGTACAAAAAAGACTGGCTAAACAAGCAAACATTGTATTTTGAGAATGTTGTCCATGAAGACGAACTCTGGACTCCCCAAGCTCTTTGCCTTGCAAAAAGCGTTTACATCACCAACATTGATTTTTACGGATACCGGCAACGGGAAGGTTCTATCATGAGGACATTGGTCACGTCCAAACGCGTACGAGACCTGATCTATATAGCTAATCGTTTGATTCGTTTTGCATCGGGATACAGTTTCAATGGCCCGGACCGGGAAATGAAAAGCGAACTATACGCAAAAGCTTATATGTTATATAATTTAGCTTTCTTATCACTGGCCAAAATCAAAAATGGTAATTTCACTTTACCGTCACATGCATTGTATACCATTTTTAAAATATACCACCATCTCTCACCACTCTCAAAAAAGAGGATTTACCGTTATTACAAAAATGCCCAGAATAATTTGAAGAGTTATTTAAAATGGAAGATATCTTACTGGGCGGAAAAATTATCTCCTGAAATAATAAAAAACAAACATATTATATTGATATATAATACGATGTGGGATACTCCTCTAAACATTCCCGTTGAGCAGATTCCAGAAGACTATAGATTCACGACTGATAGGCAGTATTATTCTCTGGCACAAACTGTTATTTTCCACTTACCTACTTTAATCAATGAATTAGAAGACGACCTGGAAAAACCTGAAGGACAAATATGGGTTGCCTGGATATTGGAATGCGAAGAAAACTACCCGTTCTTCAAAGATTCGGAATTCATGGAACTATTTGATTTATGGATTTCCTATCATCAGGATGCAGATGTTATCCAATCCTATTACAAATATGATTACACAAAATTATTTAGAGAATCAATAGATTCAGAATCGAAACAAAAGGATATCTGTATGCTTATATCCAGCCCAATCAATAACAGTCAACGTCAAGAGTATTTGAAAACTTTGATGCGGTTTATCCCTATCGATTCATACGGTAAACTATTCAATAATAAAACAATGGAACAAGATACCGGACGGGACTCCAAATTAGAATTATATAAACAATACAAATTCATTATCGCATTTGAAAATGCTTGTGCAAAAGATTATGTCACCGAAAAGTTCTTCGATCCGTTGATTGCCGGAGCCATTCCCATCTACCTGGGAGCACCTAATATTAATGATTTTGCCCCAGGAGAGCATTGCTTTATCAATGTCAACGATTTTCGATCACCAAAAGAATTGGCCGATTATATAAAAAAGTGTTGTAATAATCAACAGGAGTATCAATCGTTCTTCCAATGGAAACAGAATGATCTCCGCCCTCAGTTCATAGAAAAAGCCCTGCTACAAAAAACACCACCCTTCATCCGCTTATGTGAACAGTTGGAGAAGAAAAAAAATATGCCACAAATAATAGAGCCTTTAGGTAAAATATATATCTGTGCTTTTGCTGATTCACATATACAACATAGTCCAGTAAGATTATTAGAACAGGCAAAGAGTTTTAACCTATTCAGTAATATATTCATTTATAATGAACATCATTTACCGCACTCCTTCGTTAAAGACTTCGAAACTCAGCTCCGTCCCCATTCACGAGGATATGGTTACTGGGTATGGAAGCCTTTTATCATTCTGGAATCATTAAAGCAAATACAAGATGGTGATGTTCTATTATACACAGACATAGGATGTCATTTGAACAGTAATGGAATATCTCGCTTACTGAAATATTGGAAAGAAGTAAAAAATAACAGAAGCGGATTTCTTGTTACCGAATTAGATAAACTTGAAAAATCATGGACAAAAGGTGATTTACTCGACCATTTCCAGGTAAGAAATAATCCACAAATCACAGATACCCCCCAATATCAATCGGGGATTATCTTTATTCGAAAGAGTCCGGAAACAATACAAATTGTGAAACAATGGTTGGAAGTCTATTACCACAATTTCCATTTAGTAGACGATACACCTTCCGTATCCATGAACATGGATGGTTTTATCGAACACAGACACGATCAAAGCATCCTTTCCATATTACTGAAACAACATGGAACCTCCGCCATCCCTGTAAAGGAATGCTTTTTCCCCGAATGGACATTGCTCGAAAGAAAATATCCGATACTAATAAAAAGAGATTTAGTGTGATATAAATTATATACTTAAAAACCAGGTAAATTATTATACACAGAAATAAACTCTTTAAGTAAACGCGGATCATTATTTTTTCTTATCCTGAATACTCCCATTGTATCTGCCTGCTCCTCAAACTTCAGAAAAGGCAAGACAGTATAATAATAGGGGCGGATAAAAAATAGTTTGAACATCCGGATAATTCATTTTGTAAGAGTTCCAATTCCTTATTTGTCATACGCATACATTTCGATTAACGGATGCAAGGTAAAGCTTTATTTTCAAAAAGATTTATCCAAAAGTGATATTTATAAAAAAACATACCTATCTCCGGTACAATTCCTTCCATTCCGTATTATATTTGTATTCGTACGTTTTTACGTTTGATATATATCAAACGAATAAAACACATATATGCTTCTTTCGTTTGATGATTGATTTCCTTTCGTTCAATGATTATTGAATGAATGGGTGTACGGGATGAAAATTTGTTTTGGCTGGTATTAATTTAAAACAAGATAGGAATGAGTTTAAAATTCGGATGGTACAAGACACCGGTCCCGGGAGACAGGGAAGACAAAAAGATTCCGCATGCACGGATCATTTCACAAGGTACGCTCGATACGAAGTATATGTGCAAGATGATCTCGATGTCGAGCACGATCTCATCGGCAGACGTAAAAGGGGTATTGGAAGCACTTAACTTCTGGATGGGGTTTCACCTGGCGGAAGGGAATAGCATCGAGCTGGACGGACTGGGATATTTCACACCCACGCTGAAAAGCCGGACAGTAACGGATGAAAACGGTAAAGCCAAAGTCATTGCAGAAGCCGACACCGTCAGTTTCCGCTGCGCAACCTCCCTGAAAGAACAGGTCAGGGAAGCCGGACTGGAACAGGTGAAAAAGGCGAAAACAGAAAAACTCACACAGGAGCAACGGCTGGAGAATATTATGAAAGAGGTGAACAAAAACAGGTGTATCAACACTGGCACCTGCGTGCAGATAAATCATTACAGCCGGTTCATGGCCCTGAACGATCTGAAGTTACTGATAGACAGCAATAAGCTAGTTCAGATCGGCAGAGGGAAACAAACAATGTATATACGGTCATTTTAGCAGGGGGGAAATTTATCATTCTGCGTTCTGTCTTTTATCTTTATTCAAAATTTCGCGGTGGCGAAAATAACCGCCGCGAAATTTCAGATTAATTCCGGTAATAGGACATTTTATCATTGAGAAAAAATGGATTTATTACCGTAAATTTGATTTATCCACATGGAAAACAGCTTATCGGTCAAGGAAAACACTTTATTGATTTCAGTAATAATGTCTTTTTCCAGCAGTTTTTTTACGGCCGACTGTACTGAACTTGCAGATGTCAGGCTATGTCGTTTTATAAACGATCCGGATGTAATACGCTCTGCTTCGCCGTCTTTGGCAATAGCATAGAGTAATTCTTTCTGTTTTTCAGGGATATTTGATAATATTTCACGGAAAATCGTATCATTCGCCGCAATCATGTTGTTGATAGCTGCCCGTATCATTTCCAGCGTACAGATTTCCCCTTCTGGGGTGTCGGCAAAAGCTTCGTTAAAAGTTTTCTGAATGTAGAACGTATGCCCTTTAAACAGGGTATAAACCCGTTCTACATCTGCAACTTCGATTCGGCGGTTCCGTTTCAGGAAATGTCCGACAATGAACGGGATATATATATCCGGAGCAATTGCGGTCAACTCAAGCATATCCGCACTATGATAAAAAGGGCGGGCGGCGGACAGGAACATCTCTTGCATCATATGCCGTTCGCTACCGGCAAAAATGAAATGGCTATTCCTTATTTTCTGAATGTGAGTACGCAACAAGGCTTCAATATTCTTTTCCGGATATTTGGCGATCTGCTGAAACTCGTCGATCGCCACGATACAGGGTTTGTCAGCCGCTTCCAGATAACGAAAAATCTCATCCAACGTATATTCGGGACGATCTATATCACCTAACTCTATATTAAATGTCGGTGTACCGGAAAGCGGATCAAATCCAAATTTTCCACTGATGGATTTCAGGGTTTGAATGAAAAGGTTTGTCATTTTCCGGCTGCGGGGCAACAATGTTTCGTAAATCTCACGCCCTAACAAATAAGTAAATTCACGCAGCCCCGATGTATGCAGAATGTCGATGAAAAAAGTGTAATATTCCTCCCTGATCTCCGGCTTCTCATAACAGAATTGAATCAGTCCCGTTTTACCCATACGGCGGGGAGATATAATAACCATATTGTTTCCGTTCGTGACAGACTTTATCAGGCGGGCCGATTCCTGTATACGATCACAAAAATATTCCGGTTCTATTTTACCGGTTACGATAAAGGGATTTATAACTTTTGCCATATACTCGATCTTTTCAGCAAATATAATTATTTAATTCGAATTATTCAAATCGAATAATTTATTCGAAACCTATAAAGATTTTTATTTGCATAATAGGAGAACAAAAAGTATTTTTGTAATAGCCATTAATGTAACGGCCATTAAATTAACGTCAATTTAATTAGCAGCAGTCAAACCTTATGATATTACTCTCAAACATAGATTTCACCCTCCCGCTGGCTGATCCGGTATTGAAGTTCTTACTGATACTGCTGATCATCCTGGCGGCCCCGCTCCTGTTGAATAAACTCAGGGTTCCACACCTGCTGGGACTGATCATTGCCGGAGCCATTATCGGGCCGAACGGCTTTAACCTTGTCCTGCGCGACAGCAGTATCATTCTTTCGGGGACGGCAGGGTTACTTTATATCATGTTTCTGGCCGGGCTGGAAATAGACATGGGGGATTTTAAGAAGAATAGCGGGAAAAGCCTTGTATTTGGGATGTATACGTTCCTGATCCCTATGATACTGGGGACGGTCGTTGGATTATGGGTGCTTGATTTCAGCATGGAGACGTCCGTACTGCTCGCCAGTATGTTCGCATCCCATACACTGATCGCTTATCCGATCATCAGCAAGCTGGGGATCAGCAAAAACAATGCTGTCAGCATAACCGTCGGCGGGACTATGATCACGGATACGCTGGCTTTACTGGTGCTGACAATTATTGTCGGGATGGCGACAGGAAATGCCGACAACGCTTTCTGGATACGCCTGGGCGTTTCCATCGTTATTTTTGCCTTGATTGTGTTACTGGTGTTTCCCTTTATCGGACGGTGGTTCTTCAAACGGGTACACGATAATATTTCGCAATATATATTCGTGCTGTCGATGGTGTTCTTCGGTGCATTCCTTGCCCAGTTAGCGGGGATGGAAGCGATCATCGGCTCTTTCCTTGCAGGACTGGCCCTGAACAGGCTGATTCCGCAAAGTTCGCCGCTGATGAACCGTGTAGAGTTTGTCGGGAACGCGATCTTTATCCCCTTCTTCCTGCTGAGTGTGGGGATGCTGATCGATTACCGGGCTTTCTTTACCAGCTTCGAAACGATCAAGGTTGGTATGGTCATGATCATCGTGGCTACGGCAGCGAAATATGCGGCAGCCTGGCTGACACAAAAGACCTTCCGGCTGTCGGTCGACCAGCGGAGTGTTATTTTCGGACTGAGCAACGCCCAGGCGGCAGCTACACTGGCAGCCGTCATGGTCGGGTATAACGTGATCCTGGGAACCGATGCCAACGGTGCTCCCATACGGCTCCTGAATGAGAGCGTACTGAACGGTACGATCCTGATGATCCTGGTGACCTGCGCCATCGCCTCCTTCTCCGCCCAGAAAGGAGCGCATAATATAGCGATGAAGGAATCCGGAGAGGAGACAGAAGACAAAGATACGAAGGACGAACATATCCTGATCCCCGTCAGCAATGAGGAGACGGTTGAAGAACTGGTCAACCTCAGCCTTGCCATAAAATCAAAAACGAATACCAGCGGGTTATATGCCCTCAAAGTGATAGACAACCAGAATTCGGACGACAAGACACTAAAATCCTCCAAACGGGTATTACAGACCGCCGTCGATACCGCCGCGGCCACCGACACGCGGCTGAAAGGATTGCTCCGCTACGACCTGAGCATCTCCAACGCCATTACCAGCGTCGTGAAGGAACGGGAGATAACCGACCTGGTCCTCGGGCTGCATAAGGAAAAGGACATACCGGCTGCATTCCTGGGAAATATTGTTGAAAACGTATTGCAGCACAGCAGCGTAACGACCTTTATCTACAAACCGGTACAGCCGCTGGCCACCATCAAACGTCACCTGATTATCCTGCCGGACCGGGCGGAAAAAGAAATCGGCTTCATACCGGTCATGAACCGGGTATGGAACGTGTTGCAGAATACCGGGGCAAAAGTCGTGTTCTACGGTTCGGAGGATACGCTGAAAGCCATCAAAAAACTCTTCGCCAAAAGAGCGGGAGAAATATCATATGTAAACTTCAGCGACTGGGATGATTTCCTGATCGTGTTCCGGGATGTGAAAGCGGACGACAGCATGTGGGTGATCTTCAGCCGGAAAGAAGGTTATTCCTATGACCCCGTAATGCCGCGTATCCCCGGTTATCTGAACAAGTATTTCCAGAGTAACAGCTTCATCCTCTCCTACCCGATCCAGGCTAGTATGGACGAAGGGACACGGTACCTGACGTGAAAACAAATCATAAACAGTGAACAGTAGTTGACATATTTCAGTTATATTTGCAGACTGGAACAGAATAAGTAATCAAGAAAATAATGAATAAAGCGTTACATAGAATGGGAGAATATGTCATGTTGATGGGGAAATCCATATCAATACCTGACAGATGGAGCATGTTCTTCAAACAATTGATAAAAGAGATATACAAGCTGGGTGTCGATTCTCTCTGGATCGTGGTTATCATTTCGGTATTTATCGGTACGGTTATCGCCATCCAGATATCATTGAATATCAGTTCACCGCTGATTCCTAAATTTACGATCGGGTATACGACTCGCGAAATTATCCTGCTGGAGTTTTCATCCTCCATCATGTGTCTGATCCTAGCCGGTAAAGTGGGAAGTAATATCGCCTCCGAGATCGGAACCATGCGTGTAACGGAGCAGATCGATGCGATGGAAATTATGGGAGTCAATTCGGCTAACTTCCTGATTATGCCGAAAATTGCCGGACTGATGATCTTTATTCCGGTACTGGTTATTTTCAGTATGTTTACAGGAATTATGGGAGGTATAGCCGCCAGCCATTCGACAGGAACAGGTATGACGCCGGCCTCTTTCGAATACGGCTTGCAGTTTTATTTCAATGAATTCTATATCTGGTATTCTATTATAAAATCTGTCGTTTACGCCTTTATAATCTCATCGATAGCCGCTTATTTCGGTTATTATGTGAAAGGGGGAGCACTCGAAGTCGGTAAAGCGAGTACGAATGCTGTTGTAATGAGCAGTATCATGATCCTGCTGGCAGACGTAATAATGACCCATTTAATGCTTACGTAAGAAATGATAGAAGTAAAAAACATAACGAAATCATTTGAAGGCCGCACAGTGCTGAATGATATCAGCGCCGTTTTTGAAACAGGGAAGACCAATCTGATCATCGGACGAAGCGGTTCCGGAAAAACAGTCCTGATCAAAAATATCATCGGCCTGATGAAACCGGATTCGGGTGAGATCCTGTACGACGGGCGCGACCTTACTTCCATGGATAAACAGGAATTGAACATGCTTCGCAGGGAAATGGGCATGCTGTTCCAGGGATCAGCCTTGTTCGACAGCATGACGGTTCTTGAAAATGTGATGTTTCCGCTCAATATGTTCTCTAAAGAATCTTATAAGGATAGGGAAAAAAGAGCCATGTTCTGCCTGGAACGTGTGAATCTTGCGGAAGCGGAACATCTGTATCCGTCGGAGATCAGCGGTGGTATGATGAAACGTGCCGCTATTGCCCGTGCGATCGCATTGAACCCCAAATATCTTTTCTGCGACGAACCCAACTCCGGACTGGACCCTAAAACGTCCCTGCTGATAGATGACCTGATCCACGATATTACAACGGAATATAAGATGACCACGGTTATCAACACCCATGACATGAACTCCGTAATGAATATCGGGGAAAACATCATCTTCATCAAAGAAGGTGTTAAAGAATGGCAGGGAACAAAAGACCAGGTCATCACCTCCAACAACAAAGCCCTCAACGACTTCATCTTCGCATCCGACCTGTTCCGGAAAGTCAAGGAGGCGGAGATGCATCAGGACGATGGAATTTGAGGATTGAAAATTAAAAATTGAAAATTGAAAATTACTTGATAGAAAAAGAGAGACGGTTGTTAAATCAAATGAGTATTTAACAACCGTCTTTTTAATTTTCAATTTTTAATTTTCAATTCTCAATACCCAAATATCTCTTCTTTACTCAGTTTCGTTACCGGTCCGTACTGTTCCAGGGACTTCAGATCCAGGTCCTTTTCATCTCCCAGTACACAATAGGTATAGGTACGTCCTTTCACCCACTTCTCCTGGAAGGCTTTGATATCGGCAAGGGTCATGGAAGGAGCCTTTTCGTACAGATCCTTACGACTGTCAACATTTATTCCCAAATCCTGTGCATTCAGATAGGCCCACAAAACATCGGATTTAGTGATGCGCTCAGTCCGCAGACGGGTAATCAGTGCCTCTTTCGCCAGAATAAATGCTTTTTCAGACTCCGGCATGTTATTGATAATATCATCAAATGCTTTAATGGCATCCAGCATTTTGTCATTCTGTGTCGCAATGAATGTCCGGTAGACATACGGATATTTTAATTTATTCGGAGTGATCAGGAACGCACCAGCCGAATAGGCCAAACCGCGGGCTTCGCGCATTTCCTGGAATACGATGCTGTTCATTCCTCCTCCGAAATATTCATTATACAAATCCAATGTCGGCTGAATAGCATAATCGTATTTCTCCCCACGATTTGAGACGGCGGAGAAATAAATCTGTTTAGCATCATACTGGGCAAACAGAACTTTATTTCCCGGTGTTTCCTGCTGGACGAAATCTGCGGCGGCAGGAGCCGGTTCCAGTTTATCCGGTACATTGTGGTATTTTGAAATCGCGTCCAATACAACCTCTGGCTTTGCCGGACCATAATACAGGATTTTATGCTTGTATGAATTGATCTTATGGATACGATCGACCAGTTCTGCCGGATCCATCTGCCGGATTTCTTCGGTAGTCAACACATTCGTAGCAGAAGACTTCGGTCCCCAGACTGCATATTGGATCAGTTTATTAAAATTCTGCCCCTGGTTCAATTTCGCATCCGAACGTTTTTTCAGGATATCATCCGCCAGATTAGCATAAGTATCCTTATTCACCTGTGCATCCGCCAGGAGTTCCTCAAAAAGGGCCATAGCCTGCGGCATTTTATCCTGTAATCCCTGAAGACTGACATACGTGCGATCCGAACCCGGGAAAACACTGAAATAGCATGCCAGCTTATAAAATTCTTCGTTGATCTCCTTCAGGCTTTTCTTTGACGTACCCAGATATTTCATATATTCAAAAGCTGTTCCCATCGCCTTATCATTATCATTCCCCATATCGAATACATACATCAGGGAAAAGAGATCATTGGTCGTATTTTGTTTATACAATACCGGAATACCCGACTTTGCCTCTAATTTCTGTAAATCTTTTTCGAAATCGAGGAAGACCGGTTCTATCGGCTTCACCTGTGCCTGCTGTATCTCTTTCAGGAAGATACTGGAACTATCCCGGTTCATAACGATCGGAGTAATTGCAGGCTTGTCTATCTTCTTCTCATTCGGGTCCTGTCCCTGCCGTTTATAGATAACAGCATAATTATTTCCGAAAACCTTATTGGCGTAATCGACAATCTGTTGTTTGGTCACTTTATCCATCTTATCCAACTGCGCTACCTCATCCTTCCAATCTTCGCCATTAATAAAGGCGGAAACAAACATATCCGCACGGGCTTCATTGCTTTCCATACGGGAAGTCTGGCTCAGTTTCAGATTATTGACAGAGGCTTCCAGCAAACCTTCATCGAACTCTCCTTTTTTCAGTTTCTCAATCTCTGCCAACAACAAGTCTTTCACCTCTTCAAGCGTCTGTCCCTGTTTCGGCTGTCCTCCCATCTGATAAGTCGTATAATCAGCCATTGCATCGACACCAGCATAGGAAGTAAGTACTTTCTGTTGCTGGTTCAGGTCCGCATCCAATAATCCGGCCTTCCCATTATATACGATCAGGCTCAACAGGTTCAGCAGATATTGTTCAGGATTATTTGCTCCCGGAAGACGCCAGCCTAATGTCACATTCTCGGCATCCAGTCCCAGCACTTCCCTGACAACCGGTTCTTTGAACGGGGCTTCATGTGTAACCGGCAATTTGGGTAAATTGGGATTCGGCTTCATATGCCCCCAGTATTTATTGATCGTTTCAATCATCTGGTCCGGATCGAAATCACCCGAAAGACAGATGGCGATATTATTGGGAACATACCAGGTCGTATGGTAATTCTTTATATTCGTAATAGAAGGATTCTTCAGATTTTCCTGTGTACCGATCACCGTCTGTGTGCCATACGGATGATCCGGATAAAGGGCAGCCATCAGGTTTTCCTGCACTTTCATACCGTCATGGGTCAGGTACATATTCTTTTCTTCGTACACCGTTTCCAGCTCCGTATGAAAACCACGGATCACATTGTTTTCGAAACGGTCCGCCTGTATCCTTGCCCAGTTATCGATCTGGTTAGACGGAATATCTTCCGTGAACACAGTCTGGTCCACCCAGGTATAAGCATTGGTGCCGCTGGCCCCGATCGTTGCCATCAATTTATCATATTCATTGGGGATGGCCCATTTGGAAGCCTCATAAGATACACTGTCTATCTTATGATAAATGAGTTTTCTCTCACCCTCATCGGTCGTTTTGCGATATACCTCAAAAAGTTGTTCGATTTCATCGAGCATCGGTTTCTCTTTTTCATAGTTCAATGATCCGAACTGCTGTGTTCCCTTGAACATCAGATGCTCAAAATAATGGGCGAGCCCGGTCGTTTCCGCAGGATCATTTTTACCTCCCACTTTGACTGCAATATAAGTCTGGATACGCGGTGTCTCTTTATTGACTGTCAAGTAGACTTTCAAGCCGTTGTCCAACGTGTAGATACGTGCTTTCATAGGATCGTTAGGGACTGACTCGTACTTAAACGGGGAGGTCTCCTTACATGCTGCCGCCAGTAATATAATCACGGCCAGCGAAAGAAACGAAATAATTTTACGCATAAGATTTAGATTTAGGAATTCTATGGCGCCAAATATAGGAAAATATACTCTAAAAAATCCTGTAAGTGATAAAATACTTAAGGTGTAAACAAAAAAGTATTGAAATCTATCGGAGTCGCTTCAGTTCCAATGCTGTAAAAGTGGTTGGTAATTATCGGAAAACGGTAAGGATCTTCTGTTGGAATGATGATTCCAGTGCCGCCGTTAGTCTCAGAGACCTCACCGTCTACGGATAATTTGACTTTATGAATATGCAAAGGGGTTCCGGTAGCATCTACCAATACGATCTGCAAGGTGTAATCTTTATCTGCAGGAAGCGGTACAGGGAGAATATAAGAACCTTTTTTCGTTGTTCCGCCTGCAATAAACTCACTCTTGGGTATATTGACAACGATCTTGTCGCCTGCGTTCGAACTCATCGGACTTATGATAAAATCATCCGGAGTTTGTTTGAGCAGAAAGTTACTTTTGTTTTGTATCGTATACAACTCAATATGTAAAGCACTTACTTCGACACCGTTTATTTGGGTCGGAATATGATTGAAATACCCCGACACTCCGGCTACACGACGATACAAATCCACATATCCGGTATTGCCGTTTAGAAGACTTAGCGTGAAAACAGAAGAACCGGCGAATAACTCCGAAACTGCAATATCAGCACGCCCTTTGCCGGTAGCCAGTATGGCATTAGCATCCTTCAATAAGGTACCGGTAACCTGGTCGGCCCGAATCGCATCCGGCAGGCCATACGTATCCCCGGCCCGGTCATCCAACCCGATTGCCAGGAAAGTATATTCCTTCTGAGGCTGAAAGCCTCCATATTGCACCTTATATTTCTGCTCCCGTGTGGAAAGCCCGTTTTCAGCTCCTGCGACATACTGCCAGTTTATATTCTCAGAGGCCACACAACGGGCGTCACCTGTTGTGCCATCGAAAATATACAATTGTACCTGTCGGACATGTTGAAGGTTGGCCGGACCGGTTAATAAGGTACGGGTCATCAAATCAGGAGAGGTGTTAAAGACTAACATTACCGGTTCTTTATCTTTACCGGGCTCTCCTACATCTTCGCTACTACACCCTAATAAAGAGAAGAGCAATAACGAACAAAGCAGCCTGTATAATCTTGTATATGACAACGTTTTCATATTCATTGTTTTTTTACTATTAATAGTTGCTGAGCTTAAGTACCCTGGGTACTTTTCCATCGATATAAACCTTAATCAGATTGATACCCGGAGACAAGCGTAACCGATATTCAGTTGCCGGATAGGATACCGAATCGACCAACCGTCCACTAACATGGTAAACTTCACAACGGGTCATTGTTGCAGATGTAGCACGCACGACCACCTCATCCGTTCCTTCTTTGTAACAGAAGATACGGTTTTCATCGGATATACCGTTTTCACTATTGGTCATTGTCTCTTTTCTCAGATAAAAACGCCCGACATTGGTTGAGAGATTCCCCAATACGATTGTTGTTTCAGGAGTATCGAGTGAATATTGTAGTCCTTTCTCTGCATCAAACAGGTTCCACCCGGTCCATTCCCCATTTTCTGTTTTGCGAACTGATAAACTTACATCCGCAGGAGTCCGCAGATAAAATCCAAGCTGGATCTCCGCAGCATCGTCAAGTTGCTGGATATCGAGCGCTTTTTCATCCGCAATACTGAAAAGAGCGACAGAGGGACGAACTTCATTATCGATAAGAATCCCAGCGTCTTCTCCCACCACATATTTTTTATCCGCCATCGGATTCCATCGGATCAAGGCGTTGCTCTCCGCCTGCCCGGCGGACGCGGTCAAAAAAAGAGAGCCAGGATCCGGCTGTGCCGGGACAACCGTACTTTTCAACTTATTTTCCGTGCCGGGAGCAGAGACCAACATAGCTTCCGTAAACCTGACCGATTGGCTGGCAGACGGAGACTCTATGGTTATGAAAAATGACTGCATGGGGGCAATCCGGGTATAACCGGCACCGTTACTTAATAGCTGACCATCCGCTTTGATAGTGGAATTACTGCTATTGCCATCATAAACCTGCACAGATTTTACCCCGGGATTCTCTTTCATAAATTCCGAGATATCTATGTGAGACATGAACATATTTCCCACCAGAAAATATGTTCCGGCCGTTTTATTTGTCAATGTAACCGAGATCGGGAAGGAAACACCTTGGGTATTATTTTCATAGATAAAACGACCGACTCCCGAACGGGCGATAGTCTCTTTTATGCCCGTACCCTGATTGTCCGTAGTCACATATTCATACTCGGTATGTTCCTTGGGGAAACGAAATATGAGCGGCAAAGTAGCTGTACCCTGCACAGCTTTCAGAGAAAAACCTTTTCCCATACTGTATTCCTGCGCCAATGCATTAAATGGCTTCGTCCATTGAGTTTCCGTAGGTTTTACGGTTACTTTTCCATTCCTCAATGTTTGACCGACAGCATCACTGGCCCATAAACGTTGATAAATACGGGGATTAAAACGATTTTGCGGTGTAGAAGCTGCATTCAGCGATGTAAATGGTGCCGGATTTCCTCCTGCCGGAATAAACATATCCCCGGTCACCATACTCTTCAACGGAGCCGCAAGCATATAATAACGATCCGAATTAAGCGTCAGGTCTACCCAGGCTTTTTGATAGATCAACAGATGAGTTTTTACGACCTCTCCTCCGGACTCAAAATAAATATTATTACATCCGTTTTGCTCTATGTTGGTCAGAACCGGATAAATATTGCAATCGGAAGGAATGGTCACGTTGGTACATATCAGCGGCGAACCGTTGGTCCAGTTTTCCCAATGGTTCCAATCGAAATTTTCCGGATTGATCTTCCAAGTTGTATTCAAAGGATGCACCTTAAAAAACGGATCGGATACGATCTTTCCATTCTTATCTTTCACGATCAGGTCAAACCGTCCGGATGTGGATATGGGACCGATCACCCAACTAAAAGAGCCGTCGGCACTCGTTATGGAATAAGAAAGTCCATTGATACCGAGGGCAGTACAAAACAAGGTATAATTATTCCCCTGAATGCCGCTACCGGTAACCGTAAGATTGTTGTTTTGACAAATCGGCCCCACATTGACATTAGTAAGACCAGTACGGTCGCCCGGACACGATTCCTCATCGATACAATCCGGTATGCCATCTCCATCAATATCATGACGAAAAAATAAGCCGTATAACTTCAGATTATTTAATAGATCGGCCACACCGTTCACCGTAATACGAACTTCATCAAAGGGGCTCCTGGGGCGCATCATCAAATATTCCTTATCTCCGTAGCCGATAGCATCCAATCCCAACACACTCCAGTTTGTAAGCGTCTCGCCTGTAGAAGTGCCCTTATAATAGGTTTCCATAGTCATCCAGTTCCCGACCGCAACACCAGCCAGATAAGTCGACTGGTCTATGATCAACCCCAAATTATGAGTTGCATTCAATACACCGCCCACCTTAACTGCTATCTTTATGGAAGAAGCTACACCTATACCGTTGACAGAGGTATAGGTCGCCGGATTATTATCGATAAGATTTTCGAGGTTCAATATTGTACCGCCAACGCTTGCTAAGGCATTGATTCCGGTTGCCGCATAATTGATAGCTGCCCCGGTATTATCCGTCGATATGATCGTCGTACTACAGTCAATCGGACTGCCATAACAACTCAGGGTCGCCGGTTCGACAAATGCGCCATAAATGCGTAATGTGGAAATGTCCGTGGAAAGGACGCCACTTTTCCATAAGGCTATTTCATTGAAATTCTTGTCGGCAGGAACAACAATACTGTAACGAACTTTCAAAGAAGAATCGCTACCGATAGCCCCAACCGATATTACGTTTGTATTATCTATTACCTTTTCATACGTTTTTGTCTGGTTGTTATAGACCCTTATCTGGAAGAACTGGAGCAGATTAGCGCTTAATAACGTAGACTTGGACTCAACAACGAAACCAACCCTCTTTGCCGTACCATCGCTAAAAGTTCCGCTATTCTTTTTTACACCTACGATCTGTAAGTTATCTGCAATGTTCAAGCCTCCGTTATATTCGGCGTAAGTACTCATACTGGCATCGATAATATTCTCTTTATGAGTCATATTACTCAATGAAATCAGGCTTCCGCTGGATTCGTTGATAGCAGTCGACAAGGATACACCGGCTACAGGTTGGTTACAGGCATCGGATACTGCAGTCTGTATCCCTTTGGTGATGGTTACCAGTCCGGTATCTCCATCAGAGGCTGTTGCCCGGAACACATAGTCACCGGTTACACCGGCTGTCATATTCGTGACCGTTCCGGTAGATGAGACGGCTACATTTTCTCCGGTAGGTTGGCTTACCACCTCCCATTTTGTGATATCACTGTTTCCCGTAAGCTGGTAAGTCGTTTGCTCCGCACAAATCGCGGTATTCACGGTTAGTCCTAAATTGTGATGGTGAGGGACTGTCAGAGGGTCATAGATATAACCGTAATAGACAGATTTAGTGCTTGTGCTTACTGCGCTAGTAAAAGATAATCTTGCCTTATTGAAGGCTTGGTCGGCAACGACAGATACCTGAACCATTCCTTGCGAAAGGACTCCCAATCCCAGGACAGAGGGATCTAAGGTTGTAGTAGATGTCTTCCCCTTACTATCAGTAAGTATCAGCTTCGTCGTGGCAAGTAAACTAATATTCAATATTCCTGCATCTTTATATTTAAAACCTATTTCAGTTCCGGCAGGATAATCATTAGTCCAAGCTAACTCGACATAGGCAGTTCCGATAAGGGAACTGACCGTAGCGAAATCCGTCAGATTAGGAGTGATCAAGTTTCCTGCATTACTAACAGCTAGTACAGGAGCTCCATTTGCACTCAACCCGGCTATCGAATTATTGGTAGTCAATGTTTTTTCCACAGCATCCCCCACGAAAGCATACCTGATCTTCAGTTCTCCGATAGCAGCCAAAGCGACTCCTGTATTTACAAGGCCGATCTCATCAAAATCCTTGGTAGACGAGACGGTTAGATAAGACACCGCTTCCTGTTGCCCAGGCAGTTGTATCAGATGAAGACTAAGCGCACTTGTATTTTGCCCCTCCTTTACGAGAATTGTTTCCTGAAGTGTCCCTCCCTTATACAACATAATACCTATGCCTTTCAATACATTCAGGGATAAAATACTGCTATTTCCCCCCGCTTGTATGCAAAAACCTGCTGTAGTACCTGCCGGATATACATTTTTAAGATCCTTGATCCGTACAACAGGACCTACCGCCACATCTACTCCGACTACCCCGCTGAACGTGGCGTAATTATTCAGATTCTCATCCAGCAAATAATCCATATTTTGTACACCGGAAGCCACTTTCGCCACATTGACCAAATTATTGATCAAGCAATCGGGAGCAACTAATGCTTTGCGTGTCAGGCTCTCTGCCGTACGTATGTTAAGTGCGGAAAAAGCAAACAGAATGATTAACAGAGGTATATACTTTCTCATGATTTATTAAACTCTAAAAGTACCGGATATATGTATTGATTGTACAGGAAACAGGGCGAAGCAATGTAGGAATCGCCTCGCCTGTTATTATCAGGATATATTCTCCTTATTCAACGACTAACTTATGGATGAATTCCCAGTTATCGTTTACACGAAGCGTTATGATTTGTCCTTTGAAAAGATCTTCAGGCTCTTCGGTTTCTCCTCCTCCGGGATTTTCCGGATCTCCGGGTTTGGCCATTGTCTTCTCGCCAATGGTATATAAATGGTTGCGCACGAAACTATAACTACCGGTCGATTCGTTTGCGATTGCTACGTTATCTTTATTTACAACATTTGTCTGGGCTGTTGCCAAATTTACCGTCCAGTATTTTATAATTGTATTGGCGCCGTCTAATAATTGCAGTTCTAATGTACTCCTATTTTGGTTGGCAAATGGAATAACGAAATTACCGGCAAATACGGTTCCTTTTTTCGCATTAAAATCAGCACGCATAGCTACGGGGATCGCCCAGGTAGAAGCCAGTTCGGTGCCGGCATCCTGATCGTTTAACAGACCATCGTCGTTCGTATCCATCGGATTGGCAGTAAACCAGTCGCTTAATGTAATCTGATAGAGAATAACTGCATTGTCGGCTCCTGCTGCATCATGGAATTTGGCGTTTGCTGTTGCTGAAGTTTTTCCGTTTACGACATATTTCACGTTCGCTCCTCCCGTTTTTCTGAAGCTACTATTGAAATTAGTCATTTCTAATTGTGTGTTTTTTGCTGAGGCTACCAAACGCAGGGTAACAGCGTCTTTATTATCTACTTTAGCCGGAATATTTTTAAAATAACCGAAAGCACCTGCCACCTGGCGGTGGAGATAAAGAACGTTGTTAGCGACATTGGCCGTCAATGTAAAATTCCGATTGGCGTCTACGGTAATTTTTTGGATGGAACCGGCAAATACTTCTTCTCCTTCTGTTGTAGTCGTTGCGGTTACATAGCTAAACGTATTTGCGCCTGACCAGTCTTTTACGATATCGGTAAGAGCCGGAGAATAGGTATAATTAGAGCCGGAAGAGGTATAACCGATCGCATAGACTAAGTAATTACCCGGGTCCAGGCCGACATTACTTCCGTTTGTAATCTCGGTTTTCAGATTCAATGTCGTATAACGCCCATGGTCCGCAGAGCCGTCATTTGCAGAACCGTTATATATAATTCCGGAGGGAGAAGATGCGTCGCTCCACTGATTATACTCTTTATCAAAAACACAGCCGGTGAGAGCATCACCCGTTCCTAAAGAGAATATCGCGACCTTCACTTTATCGATAGTCTGTGTCGCCTCCGAACTGTATAGCGGACGTCCTGCCTTTGTGGTCAGACCGTCACCGGTATTAGCCACACGGAGGATCAATTCCTGTCCTGTTCCGGATTCCGGACCCGGATCATCTTTCGGGTCACCATCGTTACTACATGCAGAGAACAAGAACATGCCTGTCGCTGCTAAACATAAAAACTTCTTCATCATTTTGAAAATTAAAGTGAAACAATAATTGTTACTTACTGATTTGTCAGTTGATTACCAAACCGTGTTGTTGCTCCCAGTTATCGTTTACCAACATGTAAATCAAAAATTCTCCGTTACCGTTGTACACATATCTTAATACAGTCAGTTCATTTCTCTTCAGGATAATATTCATTCCTTTGGGAGAAAAAGTCGGAAGATCGTACGTATCAGTAGCGTAGAAGTTTAGTTTTAACAGCGAATATCGATCTTTTCCGGAAGGCGCCAATACTGTTTTTATAACAGTTTCCTGAACATCCTGCCGGTCAAATCGTTTATAGACGGATGTTGATTCTGTGTAATTAAAGTGACGGTCCACTCGTTTAAAGAGACTGTCAATTGTATTATCGGAATGATTTGCAGAACGAGGTAAATTTACCAGATGAACGATTAATTTACCTTTTACACGTTCCATATCTACAGTATAGAGATAATTCTCCGCATCATATACCAGTGTATCATCGGCCAGGTAAAGGTCATCGCTTTCCCGGTTACCAATGTGTAAAATTGCTTTTTGAGGATCATCCTTTAAAGGACTGTCATCCGATAATCCTCCCCATACGGTAAATACATATTTTCCGAACGGAATATTATCTGGTAATCCGACAGAATATACTTTTTCATCTCCTATTATATTGAATACATTTTTATGTTCAATTACCTCTCCTGTATTGAGATCTGATAAGGTATAATAAAGAGTAGGTATATATTCCCGAAAAGACAGATTTTCTTCCTTATATTCTTCCAACTCCACATTGTTGATATTAAAATAATTTTTATCTTTAACAGCTATATTTATTTGCAAGGGAGGACATGGCTTAATTTCTTCTTTTATACAAGAAATATGCAGCCATAAAGACATAAATAAATATAGATAATTTTTGACACTCATATCTTAACTCGACAACATTTACCGTTGGATATTAAGAACACATCAATAAGGTTTTAAGTTCTCAATTTCTCTTTCATTATTCGGAAATTTTGGAACGGAATATGTTAATTATTTTTCTTAAGTTAAAAGTCTGTAAGTACCCGATAAAACACGATTAAAACGAAAACAAATTCAGGTAACAAGATAAAAAAAAGGATATACCACAGATGGCATATCCTTTTTTAAAATTATTTTTCCGGATATTAAATTCCGAATGCTTCTTTCACTTTATCTACATAATCCAGCTTTTCCCAGGTAAACAACTCTACTTCGCAGACTGTCGGCTGTGGGTTATAACGGGATATAAATGTTTTGGTAACCGTTTCCGGCTTACGTCCCATATGACCGTAAGAGGCTGTTTCCAGATAGATCGGGTTACGCAGTTTCAGGCGTTCTTCAATGGCTTTCGGGCGCATATCGAAAAGATCCCAGATCTTTTCAGCGATTTCACCGTCTGTCATTTTTACATTTGCACGGCCGAAGGTATTCACGAAGATGTTCATCGGTTTTGCGACACCGATTGCATAAGATACCTGTACCAGCATTTCATCAGCCACACCGGCAGCCACCAGGTTCTTGGCGATATGACGGGCAGCATAAGCGGCAGAACGGTCAACCTTCGAAGGGTCTTTACCGGAGAATGCTCCACCACCGTGGGCACCTTTTCCGCCGTATGTATCCACAATGATCTTACGTCCGGTCAGTCCGGTATCACCGTGAGGGCCACCGATCACGAACTTGCCGGTCGGATTCACATGGTAAATGATATCATCGTTGAACAAAGCCTGTACATGAGCCGGATACTGGGCCTTTACGCGCGGTACCAGGATACTCTTTACATCGGCTGCAATCTTCTTCTGCATAGCGATATCGGCTTCTTCCTGGCTAATGCCTTTAGGACCGATAAACTCGTCATGCTGAGTCGATACAACGATCGTATCGATGCGCAACGGCTTGCCGTTGTCATCATATTCAATAGTGACCTGGCTCTTTGCATCCGGACGGAGATAAGGCATTAGGTCGTTTTCGTTCTTGCGGATCTTAGCCAGTTCCCATAACAGGCTGTGTGAGAGATCGAGAGCCAAAGGCATGTAATTCTCTGTTTCATTGGTAGCATAGCCGAACATCATACCCTGGTCGCCGGCACCCTGGTTATAAGGGTCTTCGCGTTCCACACCACGGTTGATATCGCCACTCTGTTCATGGATAGAAGAGAATACGCCACATGATTTCGCTTCAAACTGGTATTCACTCTTGGTGTAACCAATTTTTTCGATCACGCTGCGTGCAACATCCTGCACATCCACATAAGCACTTGATTTAACTTCTCCAGCCAAGACAACCTGTCCGGTTGTAACAAGGGTTTCGCAAGCAACTTTCGAGCTCTTGTCATACGCAAGAAACTCATCCAGCAAAGCATCCGATATCTGATCGGCTACTTTATCGGGGTGCCCTTCGGACACCGATTCGGAGGTGAATAAATAACTCATTACTTTTTAATTGAAAATTGAAAATTGAAAATTGAAAATTAGTAGGGACTAAAGAACGATGTTCAATTAACAACGGGTTATTAATTAATAATGAATTGATAACGGAAGGACCATATATGCCGAACGGCTAAGAAAAGTATCTTGTTTTTAGCATTTTTTCCTGTGGTTGCAAGCAATACAAATCTATCCACATCAATTCGGATGCAAAGATAAGAATAATTGACAATTCAAAATTGAAAATTGAAAATTATTTTTTCTTTTTAGTATTCCGAAGCGCTTTCTTGTATTTATACTCGGCTTTCATTTTGGCAGAGCCTGATTTATGGGTACCTCTCAGAAAGTCAGAATATTTGATTTTCTTGTCGCCGGTATTTTCGTCGCTGGCTTTTTTCTTGAAAACCATTCCTCCACCGGTCAGGATTTTTTCTATATCGTTCATTGTTTTATCTTTTATATTTATGTGAAAACAGTGCGAAGTTACAAAATGTTGCCTTTTATAACAGAGAAATAACAGGCTTTTTAAATACGGGATGAATTACATTCGGGGCAATTTCGGCCAAAGGTTCCATCACGAACAGACGTTCATGCATCAGCGGATGCGGCAAAGTCAGCTCCGGAGTTTGCAGGACCAGGTCGTCATACAACAGAATATCGATATCGATAATACGGTCATGATAGGCTCCGTTACTTTTCTGTGTACGCCCCATCTCTATCTCGATCTCCTGGGTCGCTTTTAAAAGTTCAAGCGGAGACAGAGCCGTTTCAAGCTGCAAAGCCGCATTCAGGAACGTATTTTCCGACTGAAACCCCCAGGGTTCCGTTTCATAAAAACCTGAAAGGGCGAGAACGTCTCCCACCCTTTCAGCTAACAGCGCTGCGGCCGTTATCATATTCCGTCTTTTATTTCCTATGTTCGTACCTAAAGCCAGGTATGCGATAGCCATAAACCGCGTCTTAGATAATCAACATTGCGTCACCATAGGCACCGAAACGGTATCCTTCTTTCAGGGCTACCTCATAGGCATCCATAATCAGATCGTATCCTCCGAATGAAGCAGTCATCATCAGAAGAGTCGACAGCGGCATATGGAAATTGGTGATCATGCTGGTAGCCACACTGAAATCGTAAGGAGGGAAAATGAACTTATTGGTCCATCCTTCGAATTCCTTCAGGTGTCCGTCAGTACTTACCGCCGTTTCTACCGCACGCATCACGGAAGTTCCGACAGCACAGATCTGGCGACCGTCGTCCTTACCCTCGTTCACAATGCTCACAACATCTCCGTTCACGACCATCTGCTCGGAATCCATCTTATGCTTCGTCAAATCTTCCACGTCGATTTCACGGAAGTTTCCTAATCCGGAATGAACAGTCAGGAAAGCAAAACGGCAATCCTTAATCTCCAGACGTTTCATCAATTCGCGGCTGAAATGCAGACCGGCTGCCGGAGCAACCACCGCACCTTCTTCCGTAGCGAAAATGTTCTGATAGCGATCTTCGTCATCGGCTTCCACCGGACGGTCGATATATTTAGGCAGCGGGGTTTCACCCAACGCATACAATGCTTTTTTAAATTCATCATGATTACCGTCATACAGGAAGCGCAGGGTACGGCCACGGGAAGTCGTATTGTCGATCACTTCGGCAACCATCGAATCGTCTTCTCCGAAATAAAGTTTATTACCGATACGGATCTTACGGGCCGGATCGACCAACACGTCCCAAAGACGAAGATCTTCGTTCAGTTCACGCAACAAAAACACTTCGATACGTGCACCGGTCTTTTCTTTGTTACCATATAAACGGGCTGGGAAAACTTTTGTGTTGTTGAAGATGAATACATCTTTTTCTCCAAAATATTCCAACAGGTCTTTAAATACTTTGTGTTCGATCTCCCCGGTGTTGCGGTGTACAACCATCAAACGGGACTCATCCCTGTTCTTTGCGGGATGAAGAGCGATCAGTTCCTGCGGCAAGTTAAATTTGAATTTAGATAGCTTCATAATGTTACTTTATTTATTTTCTTTTTATTCTTATCATTTATCAGAAGGAACCGCTCCGGCTTCATCAGCCACACGATCCCCAATCGCTTCGTCCAGAAAAGCATCGATATCTTCCGGATTCATGCATTTATCCAATGTTATATCTCCGATCCGGGTACGTTCCAATCCGATCAGATGGGCACCCGAATTCAGGGCTACACCGATATCGCGCGCCAAAGCACGGATATAAGTACCTTTACTACACACCACACGGATCTTAATGACCGGCAGGTTGCATTCCAGCAACTCCATCTCATCAATCACCAGTGTCTTCGACTTCAACTCCACTTCTTCACCTTTACGCGCCAGTTCATAGGCACGTTTCCCATCCACCTTGCAGGCCGAAAAGACCGGCGGAATCTGCTGTATCGTTCCTACAAACGAATTCAGTACCTCTTCCACCTTCTCCCGGGTTATATGTTCCGTCGGATATACGGCGTCTATCTCCTTTTCCAGGTCAAAAGAAGGGGTCGTTTCTCCCAGCTTCAGGGTAGCGACATATTCTTTCGTCTGATACTGGAATTCGTCGATCCTTTTGGTTGCCCTGCCGGTACAAACGATCATCACTCCGGTAGCCAGCGGATCGAGCGTTCCGGCATGTCCGACTTTTATTTTTTTCACTTTCAGCTTCCGCGATAATTTATAGCGGAACTTGTTCACCAGATCGAACGAAGTCCACGTCAGCGGCTTGTTAAAATATAATACCTCTCCTGCAATAAAATCCATTCTAATTTACTTCATCAATGTGCATGCAATAGTAACCAGACCGGCTATTGCACAATAAATAGCAAAGTAGATCAACTTTCCTTTCTTCACGATATTGATCATCCACTTACAAGCCAGACAACCAGACAGGAAAGCCGCTACAAAACCGACAACCAGCGAAAGCGTCGGGATATCCCCGGCGATATCTTCACCTTTTACCAGTTTCAATACATCCAACAGGGCCTCTCCCAGAATCGGAGGAATCACCATCAAGAAGGAGAACTGAGCCAGTTTCGCTTTATTATTACCCAGTAACAAACCTGTGGCAATCGTTGTTCCGGAACGTGAAAGTCCGGGCAAGACGGCACAAGCCTGAGACAAGCCGATAATAAAAGCATCTTTCATCGAAATATTTTCTTTCTGCCGGGGTTTTGCATAATAAGAGAAGGCCAGCAACGCCGCTGTCACCAGCAACATGCAACCGACTATCAGCAAACCCGATCCGAAAATAGATTCGACCGTATCTTTGAAAAATACTCCGACAATACCGATCGGTATCATGGAGATCAGGATATTGATCGCATAACGTGTCTCACTGTTCATCTGAAACTTGAACAAGCCGCGAAATATCCATTCGATCTCTTTCCAGAGTATAACTAATGTACTAAATACCGTAGCCACATGGACTACGATTGTAAATGCCAGATTCTCTTCTCCTTCAATTCCGAACAGCGCCGATCCGATAGCCAGATGTCCGCTGCTGCTTACGGGAAGATACTCCGTCAGTCCCTGTACGATCCCCAGCACCAAGGCTTCCAACCAACTCATTCTGCGATTTCTTTACCTTTGCTGTTTTTCAGGATTCCTACAATCATCAGGCCGAACCCGATCACAGTTACTACCGGAGCAACAACGATACGACGTGCACTGAATATCTCCGGGTTAAAACTGGTTGTATCACCAGAACCACCGCCACTCATCAACATAAAACCCACAATGATCACCGCCACTGCAACCGCGATCAGAATAAAATTTTCTTTTCCGAAAGCAAAATCTCTCTTAGCCATCTCTTTTTGTTTATTATATATAATACAACTTATCAACACCCATACGGAGGTACTTGTTTACAGCAAATACGGTAGCCGTTACCGACAACAGGATTCCCAGCAGGAACACCGCCGCATATACAACCAGTAAAGCCTTCACATCCAATAGCTGGATAAAACCGTCCAATTCGTGTTGTAAATAATATAACGAACCGGTCAGCATTAATATTGCCAGGATGGATGCAAAAATACCGCTTACCACATTATAGCGCACAAAAGGGCGCCGGATAAACCCGGAAGTAGCTCCCACCAATTTCATTGTATGGATCAAAAAACGTTTGGAATAAATCAGCAAACGGATCGTATTGCTGATCAGGACAAACGATATAGCCATCAGCATAACAGCCAATGTGAGCAGGATAATGCTCAGGCGTTTCATATTATCGTTCACCATCTGCATCATATCCTTCCGGTAAAGCAGGTCGGATACAGAGGTATATGTTTTGATTTTCTTTTCGATATGCTGTAGGCTGTCCGGGTTTGCATATTCGGAATGCAGCTTCACTTCGATAGATGCCTGCAACGGATTAAAGCCGAGGAAGGTTTCCGGATTCTCACCCAATTCTTCTTCCAGTTCCTTCGCAGCCTGTTCTTTCGATATATATTCGGTAGATTTGATAAAAGGAAGCGCGTCCAGGCTTTTCTGCATCTTCTTGATATCTGCTTCTTTCTGATTATCCTTCAATACAATAGAAAATGATATATTTTCCTTGACATAAACCGACAACTGATTTCCAAGCAACCCCATCAACAAAATCAACCCGAGCAGGAAAAGCACCAGGGCGATACTTATGATGGAAGTAAGACGAGAATTAAAGAAAGAAACCGAGTTAACCTTATTATTTTCAGCCATCAGACGTAACCTTATTATTATTCAATAAATTGGGGAGATACGCACAGGGTGCATACCTCCCAATTTTTCTGCAAAAGAACGAATAAATTGCGAGACAGTAATTACTTTATAATAATTTAACTAATAAGAAGAAAGTTTTCAACTTGCTATTTCACTGATAATCAAAATATTTTTCTTTTTGACGATAAACACAGTAAGCAATGGTTTCTCCCATCTCATTTATTATTATATAAGGAAGATATCTTCCATAAACAACAATTTTACTGATTTTTAGTCGTTTATAATCCAATTTGTATGTATTTCTATAAATACCACCTGGTTTTAATTTCAACACATCTAAAGTGTCAGAAAAACCAAAACCAGAAGGACTATAAAGACCTCTTTTCCCATCTTTATAAACTATATCTAAATAAAAAGGAAGATTATATTTCACTTGGACTATTTCCACCTTAAACTTATAACCATTCTTTATTTGAATAGTCAATTTTTCTGCATCCTTATCAAAAAACCACTCCACAAGTAGCGTTCCCTCCACTTCTATGTCTTTATATTTTTTCATCTCACACTCTTGCGCATAACAGTTATTCATCCAACTAAAAAACAAAAGTATACAAAAAACAATATGCACTAATATTCTTTTCATATCTATAAATATTTATAAGTTATACATTAATGAAGAGTGACCGCCTAATAACATATATCTCCAAAGCATATATTCTCTTTCCGCATCGTACTTAGTTGAGACATTAGGAACAACGAGTCTCTCGGATTTATATGCATTAATTTCATTCTGATAATATTCTGGAGAATATAATTCACTAACTATTTTATCACCTGCTACAAATTGTTGAGGATTTGTACAGTCAAAATACACATACTTTAACAAATAATTTTCGCATTCTATTGGCATAGAAATCAGTAAAGGGGGATCTAAAATCATTGGATCTTCATTAGACAAAGGTTTATCGTGAAGACAATGATAAGCTTCATGGTAGAGTATAGAAGTCTGATCTTCATATTCATAATCAAATAACTTATAACATATTTCAATTCTTTTCTTTCCCGTTTCTTTATCCACTATAACTCGTGCATTGGAACCACATCCTGTTACCAATGCAATCGGTATAGTATCAATGTTACATCCCAATTGCTCAATTTTTTTCTTTATTTCAGGGATTGACTGTTCCCAATTACTTGCATTTAGCTTTTTATTATCATGCGGAGAAGGGGTCCCCCCACCTCCACCACCGATAATAGGTGTTTCACCGCCGATTATCGGATTGTTATCAGTAAAATCGATGACTGTTTCCTGCTTCCATACAGTTCGCTCTTTACAATACAACTCTTTATGCACCTCGACTTCTCCCCATTGAATAATTCCATAATGGCAATCATAATACTCTTTCACCCAACTACGGGTCTGAGGAGATGCCTCAAATTTTATCTTTGCCGTAGATTCATCCCCGAATATATTATAACTTAACTCATCAAATACAAAATCTTGCTGATAATAGCAAATAGAGTCGTTATCGCGGGTGATTGTTTTGTAACGAAGAGTATCTCCTACCAAATCGAAAAACCAGATAGTATTGATGATCTTTTTCGTATTATCCTTATATACCGGGACAAAGAAAGAGATATCCCTCTCGTCTTCTTCCCCCATTGGAATAGCATACTGCCATAATGGATTACCATACAACTCCTTAAACCGATTGAAAAAAGGAATGGTACTATCCACTTTTTGCATAGTAGCCTGGATTTGTAATATATTCTCGTCTAGCGTAATCGAAGATTTTGTAGATAAGGACATAAACTCATTCTCCTCCGGGAAAAGTGGAATATCGTCTTCGCAAGAGCATAACACCAGAAAGAACAACATTAATGCGTAATATAATTGTGTTTGCTTCATACTATATTTCTTAAGGTTAGGAAATTATATATTCCGAGCATTCAGAAACGACCTCCGCCGGGTCTGTTGAGAAGATTGATCGTTTTGGTAAACTATCAATTAGGTTCAATAATTCTTTTAAAATCGGGAATGGCACAATTCCCATTGGACCATTCCCTCTATTTTTTTAAGTGTGTTATGTAAGGTTTTGAATTATATTAAAATTTCATTTCGTGTAAAATAATATTGCCAGGGTTATCAATACCCGGCATTCTGCTGCCCTTTGATCTGCGGATTCGCATCGATCTCATCTTTAGGGATCGGCCATACCCACATATGATCGTCGGCAGACTTTACCATATCCGTACCTAAAGCAGGCAGGTAAGAAATATCCTGAGCTTCGCTTGAAGAACGGTTCAGCCCCTTCTTCCAACGTTTCAGGTCAAAAAAATAAGGCTGTTCACCGAATAATTCGCGTACATACTCATCCTGAATTTCTTTTATCAAAGCATCCCCTTTATAAGATTTATCGCTCCATCCTTTCACACGGGCAGTCTTCAGTTTATTCAACATCGCGGAAGCATTCGTTTCATCTCCCGACATCGCATAAGCCTCAGCCGCAATCAGATACATTTCAGAAATACGGAAAGCCTTGGTCTTATTTATGTTATTGCTCTTTCCTTCATATAATTCAGGGTTACCCGGCCATTTCTTACAATAAGTAATCATAAAATCCGGAACAGTCTGGGCATCGATTGAATCATACGTAAAATAAGCATTATAGCGAATATCATTGTCCTTATCATACAAATTCAATACTGTGTTAGTCGGCAAATAAGAAGGGCGGGGTAATTTATCGATAATACCGCTGAATGCGCTACCCAGGGCGTTCGGTCCTGTTTCCTTGGCTTTCACCATGGCAAACTGCCAGATGGCTTCCGTTCCGTTGTCATGCAACCACATATCAGCATAAGCATCTCCATCTGTCATCAATGGATAGGTACCACTGTTTATCAGCGCGGTAGCTGTAGATATAGCAGTTTGGTAGTCCTCTTTTTCCAATGCAATTCTGGCTTTCAATGCTTTTACCACATCAGCCGTGATATAAGCGGAGTTTATCTCTCCTGCTGTCGTTACATATTCTTCCGCTTTTGCCAGATCGCTGTCGATCTGTTTATAAGTCTCCTCCAACGTGCTACGCCCCGGATATGTTCCGGCAATAGATGGTGTCGAATTATATTCTTCAACAAGAGGAATACCATATTCGTTAGCAGTGGAGGACGGATCATAATTCTTACAGAAATGGAGAGCCAACTCAAAATAAGCATATGCTCTTGTAAAATAAGCATGCCCCATATAAAGCCGGATTTCTTTCCGATCGTCATCCGATAACGAATTATCTGCTAATAAAGCTTCTGCCCCCTTCAACAGGACGTTAGCGTTTGCTATAAAATTATAATTATCGCTCCAGCAACCGGAAAAAGCTCCGTCTGTAATGGTATAGTCCCAGCGGTAAAAAGCACCATACGTATTTCCGTAATCAGCCGTAGCCGTTATCAATCCGGACTGAACCAACGCATCCATAGTATAGCTATTTTGCACATAGCCACGCCATTCCGCATGAAACAAATTACTATATTTTCCACAGTCCTGGACAGACTGAACAGACTGATTGGTAGGTATGCTTGTTTCCGAAGCCAAATCCATATCGCAAGCTGTAAAAGCAGCAAAACAACAGGTAGCAACTGACAATATAATAGATTTTTTCTTCATGATTTTCTTCTTTTTACAAATTATTAGAACGTAAATTCAGCACCAAATGAGAACTGGCGGGTATTCGGATATTTACCCAACTGCAAGTTAGAATCCACTTCCGGGTCCGCTCCCTGATATTTTGTAACAGTCAATAAGTTACGACCTACAGCAAATACCCTGACACCACGGATAAAACCTGTTTTTCTCAACAAATTATCCGGCAAGTTATAACCGATCGTTAAATTCTTCAAACGCATAAACGACGCATTTTCAATCAAATGAGTATCAAATTGAATGGCAGAATTCGCAGCCGGAATATCCGTTATCTGCCCTGGTGTTGTCCACATATTTTCCATTACGACAGCCTGGTTTAACTGTCCGACGAAATTCGGATTTTCAACGAAGTACCGGTTATTGTCAATCATATATTTACCCAGCATGAAAGAAAAGTCCGCATTCAGCGTGAAGCCTTTCCAGGAAAACTGAGTATTGAAACCACCTACCCAGGGAGCAAACTGATTTTTACCGGTAAACACGGCATTATCCTCGGAGTAGGTTTTTGTTTCATTCCCGTCTTTGTCCAGCCATATTTGTTGTCCGTCCTGCGGATCAACGCCTTTCCATCTCACATAATAGAAATCACCATACGTTTTGCCCACCTCATATTTAACACCAGTATTGGCTACAACATATTCATCACGCCCGCCAAACAATTCTGTAATCTGGTTCTTGTTATAGTTTATATTTGCCGAAACACTCCAGAAGAGATCCTTATTGGAGATTATATCATAAGATGCGGTAAGTTCGATACCGCGGTTGAACATACTGCCAATATTTCCCCATCCTGAGCCATGTCCGGTTGTATAAGAGAACGGGATCGTCATCAACATATCCGTCGTCACCTTATTATAGAAGTCAAAATCGACGCTCAGGCGATTAAAGAAACGCGAATTGAAACCGATATTCAGTGTTTTTTGTTTTTCCCAGGTCAGATCGTCATTTTGCACGGAAGAAACTCCGAAACTCTGGTTTCCGTTGTAAAGGCCTGTACCGATCAATCCTAAAGACGGGTAATACGGGTCACCATCAAATGCAGAGTTACCGGTTGTACCATAACTGGCTTTCACACGCAATTCGTCCAGCCATTCTACATCCGCCAGGAACTGTTCTTCCTTCATATTCCACATAGCCCCTACAGAAAAGAAAGAAGCCCAACGTTTGTTTACTCCAAATAAAGAAGAACCATCCGTACGGTAAGAGGCATCCAGATAATATTTTTCATTGAAATTATATTCTGCGCGTGCAAAGAAAGAGTTCATCGTTTTCTTTTTCAGACTGGCACTCGGCGCTTTGTAAGTGGTACCATGACTTACCATGGACAAACGAGAATCCGTTATACCGTCTACACTGGTTCCGAAAGAACTGCCATCGTATATGATCGATTCCTGTCCGACCAAAGCTGTAATATTATGCAACTTATTGATATCGAACTTATATTCAGCCGTATTAGTCAACGTAAAAGAAGAATACCGCTGGAAAGTTTCGGCAGCGCTACCCGAATAATTATTATATCTGGCCGGCAAACTTTTATAGCGATACCTGTAATCAAACGCATCCATAGCTTGAGCGGCACGAATTGTCAAACCCTTAACCGGAGTCAGTTCTTCGAACATATTTCCATAAAGACGAATTTTATTCTTTTCGGTCGGTTGATTTTCCAATAAATAATAGGGATTCCAGAGTCCCAGCACATCCAGTAAATCTTTCCGCTTGCCATAAGAAATGCTGCCATCGGCATTTTCAATAATTTCATAAGGAGTTTCATAAGGGACAGCCCAACGGCTCAAAGTACCCACATTATACCAGCTATTACCGGTACTGGCAAATCCGTTTGTTTCAAAATCTTCATAAGACAAACCTAAATTCAGCCCTACCCGCAGCCAGCTGAACACTTTTGAGTCGATATTACTACGCAAAGTTTCACGGCGCATACCGGAAGCTGGTTCCACACCGTCCGCATCATAATGACTGGCTGAAATAAAATAATTTGTATTATTTGCTACCCCTGTGATACTTGCATCCAATTGCCATGTCGGGGCATTATTCTTTAGGAAATAATCTGCCCAATCGGTGGAAATCCCCATATTCATGTATTTTTCAACCGTAGAAAGATTTGCATCGGGTTTAACTGTTTTCCAGAAATTATAATACTGTGTCGTATTCATCATCTCCGTAGTAGGCAATGCCGGCTGTGAAAAGCCATACTGCCCTTTAACACTAACAGTGGGTTTTGAACCTTTACCACGCTTTGTTGTAATTATCACGACACCGTTTGCCGCACGGGAACCGTAAATGGATGTTGACGATGCATCCTTCAAAACAGTGACATTTTCGATATCACTCGGATTCAAAGCAGTAAAAACACCGCTGGAAATCGGGGAACCGTCCAAAACGAATAAAGGCTCCGTAGAAGAATTGATAGAACCGACACCACGCAAACGCATCGAAACATTTTCGCTCGGTTCGCCGGAAGAGGTGTATACCTGCAAACCGGCAACCTGTCCTTGTAAAGCGTCAGCAAAGTTCGCACTCGGACGATTAGAAATCTTTTCTGATTTAACAGCTGCAACAGAGCCGACCATTGAACCTAATTTCTTTGCCGAACCATAGGTTCCTGTAACCAGCACTTCATCCAGCATCTCTGAAGAGTTTTTCATCCGGATTGTCAGATTCGGAGCGATTTTAACGGTCATCGTTTCCATTCCGACAAACGAGATTTCCAGAACCTTTGCCGAATTCGGGACATTACTCAAATTGAAAAAACCATCAGCATCAGTTACAGTACCGATAGTTGTCCCTTTCACCATCACAGTCGCTCCAATAATCGCTTCTCCATCCTCGTCGGAAAGAACTTTACCGGTTACCTTAGACGACTGAGCCATCACCAAACCTACACCCATTATACAACAGGTAAGCAATAACATCATTCTTCTTCTCATAATTTTACATTTAGATTGTAGTATTAAGTCTATAATACTAAGTTCTCGTAGGACTTATGTAAATCATCAGGATGGTTTACTTTGCGGATGGCATATAATACAATATAAAACAACATGTTAGGTTTCTTGATTTAAGGTAAGGAAAATAAACACCGATCAAGTCTTTTAATATATTTTATTCAACAAATCATAATTACAAAGAATAGGGCAGGAATGATGAATATGCATAAATCAGGAACAGAACCGTATATCAAGTAAATGCCAAATCAATAAAATCATCTAAAGCAAAATTTTCACAACAATATAACCAGTAGAAAAGGAATATATGTTATACGGCAGATTTACTGTATTTTTCCATGCTATTTAATTCATATAAATAAATATATGTATAAATTTGCATTTACTAAGAACGTAGTCCTACGAGAACTCTGTTAATTTATCCTTCTCTCATTGAATATCATTTGACTCGGGTTAATCGTTTCATTTAAAAACCCTGACATTATTCTACTCTGTAAATCAATACAATAACATATAAAAAAAGATATAAACAAAAATTCTTACTTCCAGATGATTTTCCATAATAAACAATTCGGGTGTCAGTTAAAAACAAACCGACACCCGAATAAATAATAGAAGGAACAAATTATAATAATCAGATCATTCGCCCAGATTCTCAAAAATGTCACCTTCCTGAATATTATCAGCTTTCATTTCATCCTGATAATATTCCCGGGCCAGGGTTGCATATTTTTTATACATCTTCAGAGCCGTCCCTATTTCGTCACCCTGCGTGATCGGAGTACGGGCTTTATTGATCCGGGAGACGAACTCCAATTCCCAGTCGCCAAGTTCACTATAGAAATCATTCGCGCGAAAGGCTTCACGGCCATGAGTCATAGGAAGACCTTTTTCCGAATACTCTTTTCCTTCATCCAAATGTTCCTGTAACATGGCATAAAACTTTTCCCAACGTTTCAGGTAATAGCTATCGATCAGGCCGGTCCACTCACGCCAGGAGTAATCGAAGATCAGCGGATCGCCATCAGCTCCCCAGACAGTCACTAATGCCGTGGCATCTTTTTCGAGCAAGTCTTTTTCCTCATTCGTAGTGCCCCAGCTACGGGCATCGGTCAGCCATTTATCGAAATTGAATTCCGGACGTGTACGCAGCAAAACATCTACGTCACGAAGCATTTCCAGAAAACGGTTACTATGTAAAGTGAAAGCCGCTTTGTCTTTCTTTACAAATGCTTCTGCCGCTTTTTTGTGGATGGCCTGTCCCAGGTTCGACATTAATTGCCGCTGAATATCGACCACATCGAAACGATATGGAGTAGAAGCATTCAGCTTATCGGCATCTTTCAAAAGTAAGCCCTGTGCCTGGATTACCAGTAAAGGAGAGTACGGAATGCCTAATCCGGCATTCGGACCTGATTTTTTTACATTCAATGCCGGACGGGCTGCAATAATAGAACTACGTTCCGTACCATTCGTACCAGGACGATACGGACCTTCAAGCAGATGCAACCAAGCCTTATGCGCATTTTCAGAAGCTGCACCATAACGACGCTCCGCATAATTACCCAGCCATTCTTCGATATCCACTTCATCGGCATGAAGCGGCATTTCAAAAGCCAAGTCATAATAAACCGGATTTTGTTCAATCGATTCCATAAACAAACCGGAACCGCAAACATTAGGTGATTTCTGTTTGGCAACAGCATATTGATTAGATGCCAGCAAACGTAAATCGCCATGCAGGTTGATACGGCCTCCGAAGTTATGCAGGTTACCTGCAACTACGGGGTACCCCCAACAAGTATTTTCCTGTCTGCTTCTCCCCCCGTTCAGGTCGAGTATCAGAAGATGTTCTTTGGGAACAGCTTTTACGATCGGCTCGCGAAGGCTCCAGGCCTGCATCGCCCAGGTAGCAGAAGGATCGAAATCCTGAAATAATTTATAGATGGAATTTCCGACGGCACTCAGGTATTCCGGTGTATCGATCGGCGGCCGGCTTTCATGAAACGGATCGGCAGCATACACGCCATGCGCACCGAACAGTTTCTTTTCTTCTTCCAGGAAATCACGACCGAAAGCACTGAACAACGAATCGGTCGGATCCAGCTGCGCGGCACCGGTAAAACCACACCAGGAAGGTTGCAACTGTATTTTTGCATCAGGATATTTATTTTTCAGTTCACGCGGGACATAACCGGAAAATCCTTGCTGTATAGGCTGCATTCCCAATTCCAATTGACGATTGATGACCTTTTTTCCCAGTTCCGCATGGCTGTCTATCCAGGATTTAGGTAACGGGCCGCCATAGCTTTGCAGATTTTGCATCCATTGCCAGGCAAAATGTCCGGGACCAGCCAGGAAGGCACGGGCTTCTTCATCTGTAAAATTGTATTTCAGCAATGTATTATACCAGACCGCTTCAAGTCCGACAACCGACAGCGGCATATTAATGGAGTTCATCGCCATATAATCCAGCTCCTTCTGCCAACGCTCCCAGTCCCACCAGGAGGCGGTATAACTGACGGTACAATAATTCATATACACTCTATACTTGCCATTAATCGTATTTTTTATCACCTTTTCCGGAAGCGGCAATTGTTCCGGTAAATCAAGCTGGTTGCCAAACCAGGAAACATGCGCATTGCAAGTATATTTCAGATATTGATTGTAAGCCGTTGCCAGGGAAACGGTGTTGTTACCCCGGAGAAGTATTTTTCCATCAGCGGATGCAATCTCGTAAGCGTCCTCCCCGTTGACAGGTTCTATCAATTCCAGCTTAAACTGTTGGCCGTAGCCGGGCGTAACACGCTCGATCAAATCATAAGCGGCCTGAATCTGCGGATCTTTTGTACATCCAATACAGAGTAATGTAAGAATAAAGAAGATAATTTTTAGTTTCATTTCGTATCTCTTGTTTGTTATTTATTAGTCTCAAAAGTAAGAATACGCACCTCTTTAGGTTGTAGTTCGACAGTCAACGTATCTCCATAACTCCATGTACCTTTTAAACCCTCCATTCCACTATTCAGGGGAGAAGATAACTTATAATCTTTCACCTGTTTTCCAATACCTATGGAACGATTCATTGTAATCGTCAATTTCTGGGGCTTACCGGAAGGGTTGTGCATGGATATATACCCCAGCTTTTCACTCCAGCCGGAATAACCATACACCTTCTTTTGTCTCGGATCGCCTCCGTACATTTTGACGTGTCCGAAAGCCGGGAAATAATTACCGGCCCATTTTATTCCTTCTGCCAACACATCCCAATCCGATTCTGACAAAACATGTGTCTTGATATACAACTCGATAAACCCGGCTCCACGACTTAAATTCATAAAGAGATAATCGCGAAACTCATCTGCCGATTCTCCGGTTGTCGTTTTCTTCGGTTCATGATTAAAAATCGAATTGATCGGGAATTTAGTATTTTCCGTTTTAAAAACTTCATAATAAACTCCATCCCGGTAAACCAATTCTTCGCTGCGATCAGCCCCTCCTGCCGCATCTCCGCAGTTAATTAACCAGACAACATCAGTATACTGCAACCACCAGGGACTCAGATAAGCACCGTTTGTAATGGCAGTAAATACATTCGGATTTATTTCATGCTGGCGGAGCATTATTTGCATCAAGCGTTCCGTTCCCGCTACCAGATAGTAGGTTTTCAATTCATCATATCGGGTATCATTCAGTCGCGGATCATTGGCTGCAAATCCTTCTGTGTTCAATTGAGGCATCATTGGAGCACCACGGCCATTCAATTCAAAGTCACGAGTATTCAAATGGCCGAAGAGACCGTCGTATTTAAAATAACCGACACCCAGTTTCGTTAAATTCAATATACGTTTTTCCAGCTTATCCATATACTTCGGACCAGCCATCGACATGGATAAGGACAGGGCCTCATATCCACTCTCACGCAAGACATTCACCTGCGAACGGGAACCGAAAAAACATCCCGGACTGAGCCATAATCCCAAAGTCGATTTCACCTCTTTCATTAATTTGAGAGTCTCTTCAAAATCTTTTGAAAATTTATTATTGATACTCCAAACACCATCAGGCTTGTCTAAATCCGGCAGAGAAGTATCTTCCCAACCATCATCGATCACATAGGCTTTTAAAGGTTCCACACCACGACGAGTCACTAACTCCTGCTGGATATGCCGGACACTTTCCGCAAACTTCTGCTCATTCACCCCCGGACCAAAATCGAACCAACTGTTATATTGTACCTGAAGACGAAGGGGCCGGATACGGATATCATCAATATATTCAAAGAAAGCATCATCGATATAATCCGGATCATCCGCCGTCCCCATCACACTTTTATAAGATATATAGGGAATCTCCGGATATATTTGTTTCCCCCACAGATATCCTAACCTCATCTGCTGTTCGGTTACCGTATTAGTCGAGGCCGGAAATTCCACACCCCAATATATACCACTCGTCAACGTATAAACAGGCTGTCCCAGTCCCGGACTCCAATTCCCGGGAGCCTGAGAAGTAATCGCCTTTTTGGTATAAGGTTGATATACATCTTCCAACGAAAGCACATCGACGTCTATACGCTCCAGAGTTATCTCTTTTTTGCTTGTGATCGACAAATATTTATGCAAATAAGGTTTATTATCCGGCAACTCATAATAGACATTCAAGATCAAATCATTTGGTTCGTTAAACAGCGTCACCTGTAACCCCTTACCCGGTTGTTTACGATCCAACTTGTATTCTTTTGTTTTTTCTACTTTAAAATCTTCTGATCGCAAAATAAAATCAGTCCCCACCTTATCAGTCCCCTCTGAAAAGCGCAGAATAAACTCATCACAGGCAACAGGAACCAGCTTCGTACCTGTCTGCTTATTTACGATTTCCGTTGTATGGAGAAAATCTTTTGTTGTAATTTTTCTTGAAAGGTATTTATTTTCAAGAGAATATATTTCCTGTCCAACTGCATAGATACTGAAAAAGCAAAATATACACAACGCTAATATTAATCTCATTTTATACTTTTTATTATTTAAAACTATCTCTGAACATACTAATGGTATGCAAAATAACACCTCTCGAACGTATTATCTGCATACCATCAGTTCATAATCATCTTTCAGTTACTATTCCGCAATCGGGACATGATAAACCGTTGCACTCGCTTCAAAGGTATCCAGAGAGCCAAATGGTTGATAAACAGACACCACAGTGAATTCATCTCCTGCTTTCAAGTTTGAGAGAACAGTCTCCGATGTATCATTCTCCACTTTCTCCTCAACTGTTTTAGGGTTAGACGGATCAGTATTATCTGTATAAATGATCATGGTATGCAATAAAGTCTCGCTCTCTATTGAACTCCAGGTCAACTTAACGCTATTACCTTCTTGAGCTACTACTGTTCGTATTTCCCTGTTTCGCAAAGTCGAAACATATTTGGAACCGTAAATATCTGCTGTTTTTTCTACATTTAACGATTTATGCCCTTCGTCATCTTTTGTCACAAATTTAAAAATATAGCTATTCTCAGGCAGATTCAAATTTGTTTCCATTCGCATAACACCTGGTTGAGTACGATTCACTTCTACAACAGCAGAATCTCCCCCGTCATTCCAGTAAATTACTGTTTTAGTAATACGAGGATCCGCATTGATCATCCAGGTAAATTTAATACGCTCATTTCCGGGATAGGCCTCCAATGAATCTACAACGCCAGTATAGATTTCTTCTCCCCATTTCAGATACTCCTCATGTACATCATTGATATTTTCACAACTGCTTAATCCTATGATGATACAAATAAACCCTGCAATGTTTTTTATTACACTTTTCATTCTGATTCTCATTTTAATAGTTTATTGATCATTACCCCAAAAAGTCAATTCAGCAATATGCAAATAGGCAGCTCCCGACCATGTACTTTTCACAACAAAACGCAGATAACGTACTTTTTTCAGGTCCAAAGGTGCAGAATACTCGAATCCCTTAGAAGCATACTCCGCATCTTCATTGGTGACAGTTCCGTCTCCGGAAGGTTTCAAAGTAACATAATCACCAACTTGTACCCAGTCGTTTTTCCACTCTTCCGTCCAATATTCATCGTCCATTCCTTCTTTATAAGTATCGGTAGCCCATACTTCGAACGTTTTAGGGTTGTAATGTTTATAGAACCAGGACGTACCGTCACGATGATACAGCTTAAAACGACTCAATTTTGCATCGACACCTAAATCCAGTGTAAAATAGATTGGTATAGATCCATCTTTCTCCGTTGTATGCCACATAGTCGAAAGACTATTATCAAACATTTTTTCGAATGTCATGCTTCCGCTATAATTTGTACTATTATCCTTTGGCAAAACAAGCCGTTTATGCTTACTCTTATCCAACTGCATTTCATAATACGGAGAAACCTCCTGTTTAATGGTATCAGAAACATTTCCCCACTTATCAGTCAGATATAAGGCAAACACTCGTTTGACATCATCATAACCTCTAAAGGAATAATCACCTTCTTTCATATTCGAATAATATGTTTCCCCATCTTCCAATTCACCTTTACTGTTTGTCGCCATTATAGTTAAACCTATCTCAGAGCCTAATTCATTGTCCCAGGTAGCATTGACACCTCCAAAGTCTGCCTGCAATTTTACAGAGCTCAATATAAGATCGACTATCGGCGTTGACGGATTGATGGTCACCACGAACGGTTCGGAAACATTTTCACTATGATCAACAACATATAATGTGACATCTAATGGGTCCGTTGTTCCCAAACCTTCAATTTCCAAACTGTTTTTATAAATCGAAGACCTCACCACATATTCCCGGTTATTAACATAATAAACCCCCTTCACATATGAAATATCGGTTTCTTTAGGTATTGTATACGATATCTTAGCCCCGCCGGGTGTACTTTCTACCTCCACTGCCGTGATCGTTGATGGGGCTGTACCATCTGTTGGAGTTTGTCCGATATGATCTTCTGCACATGAGATCAATACCAACAAGAAAAATGAATATATTAACTGTTTCATAATGTTCTCTTTTATTATTTCTAGATATTACTCCCAGCCAGGATTTTGTACCAGATTCGAATTAATTGTTATAGAATTTGTCTTGATTGGCCATAGATAATCTTTAGTCTTAAATATACGGTTAGCATAAGTCACCACCGTATAATAAGAATCGACTGTTTCCCCTTGATAATTCCAGCCTCTAACCGGTTGATTCAAATAATCCATGGCTTCTTTCCAACGGCGCAAATCACCGGAGCGAACCCCTTCACAAGCCAATTCATTCAGACGTTCCTGATGAATGATCTCTCTCATTCCTTCCTGTGTATTCGGTTTATTAGCCAGTTTGGATTTCTTCCAGGATTCAACAACACCTTTTAATCCGGCACGCTCCCGAACTTTATCAATATATCCATAAACATCCGCCACAGGAGTAGAGTTTGCTTCATTCAAAGCCTCGGCATATAAAAGATAGAGATCGGACATACGAACTAGCGGAAATGAATAACGAACTCCGTTATAAGTATTGGAAGCCGTCCCTGCAGTTGTTTCATAATTGATTAACTTCTTAATAAAATAGCCGGTCGGAATATGTTCACCCGTACTTCTGAACCCGGATATTTCACTCTTACGGGCATGCAGATACCATTTATCATTATCCGTAATTTTACCGGCACCTTCAAAAACAGATCTGTCAAATCCCAGAGTCGCATAAAAACGAGGTTCCCGGTTAAAATGAAGCTTAGCTGTCACCTCACCCGGTTCCAGATAAAACTTATCCTTATCCGTAACCTTCTGCGTATCGTATCTGTTTTCGTAGTCCCATGAAGGATCCTCATCGATAGGAATACCGTTTTCAGTATAAAACTGTTCTGCAATCTTCAGAGTAGCACATATTTCATTTGTTCCGTTCCCCAGATTGTTTACGACCAGGTGAGGCATACAATATTTTTGCAAAGCTCCCACATCATGTGTCGATCCCCAAACAACCTCTTTATTCCATTTTTCAGAAAATGCAGAACGAAGTGTCAACTTTAATACAGTTGTATCAGATATAGAAGTGGTCGGTCTAAAAGTATACAATTGATGTCCTGCCAGCTCACAGGTATCTATCGCATTTTTTAGTGCTGTCGCCGCACGTTGCCATTTCTCCACTTTAAATTCAGTGTCTATCAGTTTCCGTCCCTGATTATCTACAAAATGTATATAATCCGCATTACCGTTAAATAACGGGCTGGCAGCCCAGACTAAAGCTTTTGCTTTAATAGCAACGGCTATAGGCTGCGTGATACGTCCAGCTTCATTTGTCTTATCAGCAATTTCAAGCGGAAGGTCGGGAATAGCTTCATTTATCAAATTCACAATATATTCCACAACATCATCCACCGGTTCCCGATATACACGAACATCTTCCGGAGAAGCTGAAACCGGTAAGTTCTCATCAATGATTGGAACAGGTCCGTATAAAGTCATTAAATAGTAATGATAGTAGGCTTTCAAAAATTTGACTTCCGAAATCCAACGGTTCCTTTCATAATCCTCCATATCATGTACCCGGTCAATATTTTCCAGAAAAATATTACAGTCGCGTATTGCCACAAACAATTTCTTTCCACTTTGTTCACCATCCCAATAATTCAGATACGGGTTATTGGCATTCTGACTCCCTTTGGCAATATAAGTCACCGGATTAGTGACCCAATTAGGCTGATCAATATCCCACCATATCTCATCTCCGGTCATCAACTCCGTACTACTCCAAATATCTGTCGGATTCGGCAGATAACTATAACAAGTAAAAAAGAAACGTTCAGCTGCCGCTCTGTTATTAAACGATTTCTCTATTGTTGCAATATCATCCGGCACAATATCCAGATAATCTGCACATGAGGTAGAGAAAAAAGTCAATGCAATTATGACCAATCTCGAAAAGCATTTCATAATATTCTGATTTATAAGTTAATATTGACTCCAAAATTAAATACACGCTGTAACGGGTAATTAAAAGCATTACCAGCCAACTCAGGATCCCACATTTTAAATTTCGACCAGACACAAAGATTGTTGCCGGTCACATAAAGCCTCACATTTGCCAGATTTATTGCTTTTACCCATTTCTGAGGCAAAGAATAGCCTACTTCTACCGTTTTTAAACGAATGAATGCACCATCCCGCATAAACCAGGTACTGGTTTGCTCATTATTTTTGACCTGACTAGCCGATAGCCTGGGCCACAAAGCGTAAATATTTTTATTATCTTCAGACCAATGGTCATCTGCATAATATTGCAACAGGGCTCTCGGAGCTGTATTTCCTACAAACGGAGCTGTTTTTGCTGGATCAATCCAGAAAGAAGAACGAGCCGACCCCTGGAAGAAACAAGAGAAATCAAAACTTTTATAACCCGCAGAAAGACCGAAACCATAATTTATCTCCGGAGTTTTCGGGAAGCCGATAGGTACCATATCACGGTCATCGATAATCTGGTCACCATTAATATCCTTATACTTGATATCACCGGCACCATAATCACCAAAAGTTTGTCTTGGTGAATTTTTGACCTCTTCTTCATCCAGGAATAAACGTTCAGCAACCAATCCCCATGTCTGGGATATCTTCTTTCCTTTACGTGACAACCAGGGGGTATCACTGTAATCGGGTTCTTCATATTCCACATATTCACTACTTGCATAAGTGAAATTACCACGCATAGATGCCCATAAATTTTTTGAGAAAGAATGATTATAATCAAGAGAAATATCTATACCTCCTCCTTTTGCTTTACCGACATTAGCCTGAGGAGTAGCCTGCAATCCCATTGTAGTCGGAATATATGCACGTTCCTGTAGAATATTCGAACGATGTTCCGTGAAATAGTCTACCTGCAACTCCAAACTATTCCATAAATTCAACTCAAGTCCCAAGTTCATTTTCTTTCCTATTTCCCAGGTAATGAAAGGGTCCTCATAACGGGATATGGAAACACCATTTCTGGTATAATTAAAATATTCGCCGAAAGTAAATCCTTTCCCCGAATCGTTTGCATTTACTTGGGAAAGATAAAAGAAACGGTCTTTATCCTCACCGATCTGGTCGTTACCGACTAATCCGTATGTAGCCTTCAATTTCAGTTTACTCAGCCACCCGGAATAAGGTTTCATAAAAGACTCATTGGATACTATCCAACCTAAACCGATAGAAGGGAAAAATCCGAAGCGTTCATTTTTAGCAAACCGTTCAGAACCATTATAGCCAAAGTTGCCCTCCACAAAATAACGGCTATCGTATCCATAGGTAAAACGTCCGGCTAATCCTATATTACGATGCGGAAGAGCCAACTGCAATGTCTCCGCATTACTATCTACATAATCGCGCATTGTATAAACTAACATACCGGACACATTATGCTTATCATTAAATTCTCTCTGATAAGCAAGCGCACCTTCAAAATACAAGGTACTGGTTACCTCCCGGGCCCCGGTTGCAAACTCCAGATATTCCGTACCGCCATCCGGATTCAACGCTGTCAATTTATATAAGTCCGGACTGTCCGGATTGGCAGAATATGAATAATAAAACGGTTTATATGAATTTGAATTACCCAGTTTAGAATATCGGTTCACATTAAACAATGCTCTTGCAGATAATCCTTCTGTAATAAAATCCAGTTTCTGTTTTGCCTCAAATTGAGCTAACATGGTCGAACGGCTATATTCCTGATAACCTTTAACCATATCGGCATAAGGATTCGAATAATTACCTTCCCCATAATTACCGAAAAGAATATGAGAAGTATATTTATTTGCTTCGTCAGCCGGATAATAAGGTTGGAACAATACAGGACTGGCATTTACGGCCTTACTATATAAAGACGATCCACCGTCTAACGGACCGGAATAATCATCAAAGGCCCCATGCAGACGGACAATGATTTCAGTCGATTTTGTCAGGTCTATATTAATATTCGAACGTAATATATACTTATTAATACTGATATTATTATTAAAATTATTACGTTTATCCATCTTAATAATACCATTGTCCTTATTATAAGCTGCTGCTACATAATAACGGGCTATTTTACCACCACCGCTAATACTCATGTTGTAACGTTGATTGAACGTGTGATTATTGAATAACATATCACGCCAATCGATAGCCGGATATTGGAGAGGATTTAATCCTTTTTCCGTATTTACTATTTTGGATGTAGAATAAGGTAAGGCAGCCAACGGGTCACGTGTACGCACAGCTTCATTGTGCATACGCATGTAAGTGACCGGATCGGCAATCCCCACTTGTTCAGTCGGAGAAGAGAACGAACCTTCAGCACGAACGGAAATGCTGACCTTTCCCTCTTTACCTTCTTTGGTACTGACAAGAATAACACCATTCGCACCACGAGCCCCGTAAAGAGCGGTTGCATTTGCATCTTTCATAATAGAAAAACTGGCTATATCATCTGTCGTCAAACGGGCCAGGTCCTCTGTTGTCATCTCTACTCCATCAATTAAGATCAATGGATTGGACTTTCCGGTACCAAAAGTCGTCACACCACGAATAAAGAAATCCGAATTATCTTCTCCAGGTTCCCCCGTACGCTGATAAGAGATCATACCTGCAATACGCCCGGAAAAAGCATTCGTCAAGTTACTGGAAGGGACCTTCAGGTCAGAAGGTTTAATCGTTGAAACGGAGGCTATCACACTTTCTTTTTTCTGTTTGGCAAAAGCAACAACCGTTACCTCTTCCAATTCATCCACCTTTGCTTTCAGAGTTACGATCAATTCTTTCTTGCTTGCTACCGAAATTGTCTGAGGTTCCATTCCCAAATAAGAGAATGTCAGCTTATCGGTATTCTTCACTTCTATACTAAAAGTTCCGTCGATATCCGTTGTTACCCCACGTGGAGAACCTTCAACTACAATAGCGACCCCCGGTAACGGTTCCCCTGTCTCATCCATGACCTTTCCCGTCACATTCTTTTGCTGCTGCGGAGTCGATGTAGAAACAGGCAAAGGCCTCTCTTCTTTCTTTTTTAATACAACCTGACGATCTTTAATCTCATATGTCACCGGAGTATCCTTCAATAACTTATTCAACACCGATTCTATGGATTCATCTTTTACGGAAACATTCACTTTACGATTCGTGTCCAACACTTTTTCGTAAAAAAGGAATACAAACTCACTATTTTGCTCTATATAATTAAAAACGTCTTGTATTCTACTTTTCTCAAAATGGAATGTAAATTGTTTTACTTGAGCATAATTCGATATCGAAGCAGCATCAAGATTTAACGAAATTGTCAAAAAAAGATTAACAAAGAAGAGGATTTTAATTTTTTTTATCATCCACTTCATTTTAAATGTATTATAATTCATATCTTTGTGATTTAAGGATTTAACCTTTATGCTATTGGTTCAATCTGAGATTCCGGATAGTACCGCTAATACTATCCGGATTTTTTATTTTCTGTGTTCTTATATCATAGGCTTATCATTTTATTTAAGGTTAAACAATATATCATCTATCGCTCTTTTTTATGAATGGAATACCCCGTATCTGTCTTCGCCCACACAATCGGGGCTGTAGAAGAAATCAGGATGATCAAATCGTCCAACGACTGTTTCAAATCGACTTTACCGCGCATTTTCAATTGGCTAGCCTCAGGAGATACATCGATCGTTACTCCATAGAAACGTTCCAACTTTTTAAACACATTAGATAAAGGTTCGGATTGGAGGATCAGCAACCCATCTGTCCAGGCGATATAATCTACCGCTTCGACTTTTTTTACCGCTCCTATTTTTCCATTATTAATAGCAGCTAACTGATCCGGCTTCAATTCAATCTTATTTTTATTCCGGTCGGATAAACGGACAGAACCATTAACCAGCACGACTTCATTATTCCGGTCATTCTTATATGCACTCACATTAAATGTTGTGCCCAATACCTCTACATCAAAGGAAGTCGTTTTAACAACAAACGGGAGTTTCTCATTTTTTATCACATTCAGACAAACTTCTCCCTCCACATATATCTCGCGGTGATTACCGGAAAACACACGAGGATAGACCACACGCGTCCCGGAATTAATATGCACGGTTGAACCATCGGATAGAGTCAGGTGGGTATATTTTCCCTTCGGTACCACAATCTGGTTATACTCTTGTTCTACTACATCTAAAGAGTCGGCTTCTTGTTTTTCTTCATTAATTAATACACTTCCTTTAGAAGAATATGTAACCGAAGCAGTCTTTTCTTCAACAGTTATTTTATCCTGAGAAGATAAATAGACTTGAATCTGGGAGCTATCCAAAACAGGCTCCTCCAGTAATGCAACATATTTGTCCAAAGAATCAGAATTGCCGGGTTGCTTATATTCAATAAGGAAAAATAAAAATATAACCACAGCAGCTACAGCTGTTATCCCCATATAAATACGCCGTTTCAAAGAAAAGACTTTCTTTGAAACAAGTCCCTTCTCTATTTTTTCCCATACTTCATCTTCACCCTGCTTGCGTTCATTATCACGAAAGCGGAGATAAGTAATTAATCGGTCTGTAACTCTTTGAAATTGTTTATAATTCTCTTCCATGTTATTATCTTGACAATAGTATAACTGGAAAAGAGATTTTTACTCCTCACTTTTTCAGAAAAAAATTTATTTTTTTTTCTCTCCTGCCACCATCCTTTGCAATTTGGCAACAGCACGGGCTACCAAATTCATACATGAATGTGGATTAATATCTAAAGACACAGCCATTTCATCCCACGAAAACTCTTTGATAAAATAAAGATATATTGCATTCCTTTGGTTCGCCGATAACAGGTTATAGGCATTCATCAACAATCTACTTTTCTCTAGATAGTCATCTTCCTTTTCAAACAATCGTACTAATTCTACATCTTCCACCAGAAAATCAGCAACCATATTTTCTTCTAAACTAACACTACCGACCGCCCTACTCGATTTGTCGAGTAAAAGATTTCTAAGTGATTTATACAAATAGGCCCTAATATATTCAATCGAAGATAATGTATCTGAAACAAACAACTTTACAAATAAATCCTGAATGCAATCTTTTGCCATTTCTTCATCATTACAGAAAGAAAGAGCATATGCCAATAATGGAGAATAATAACGCCGGTAAAGTTGTTCAAACGCAACTTTATCCTTTTCAATTATCAATTTCCACAATTGAGCATCAGACAATTCTACATACCTCATTTCACTCTTCATTCCATCAGAAACTATATATTTCATGTATCTACAGACAATACAGAATGCATTAGTTCTGATAGAACTGAGGTATTTATATCTTTTTAGAGGCTGATTAATAAGGACTTATAAAACAGAGTAAAATATCGTTTTTCTTTAATAATAGAGCTAACTTGTTTAAAATAAACTATATTTGCGTGTCATAAATGGGTTAGTTCTATCAGAACTAATTACTTATGAATAAAAAAAGACACAGCTTTTATCAGAATCTGACATAAAGCCGTATCTTTTTATCTACTTGATATACAACTCAATCAATCTATCGTTTCACCAAATAACGTTGCTGAAGACGCACGGTTAATCCGTACTTTCACAAACTGACCGACTTTATAATTCTTCTTATCGAAAATAACCACCTTGTTCTGGCTGGTACGGCCAAATAACTGTTCACGTGAACGCTTGGAAAATCCTTCGATCAGCACTTCAAACTCTTTACCGATATCACGCAGGTTGCTTTCCTCGGATAACTGATTCTGCAAATCGATCATACCCTGTAAACGACGTACTTTCTCTTCTTCCGAAACGGTATCCGGGAGATGTTTGGCGGCATAGGTTCCGGGACGTTCCGAATATTTGAACAGGAAAGCGGCATCATACCTCACTTCACGCATCAGCGAAAGTGTTTCCTGATAGTCTTCTTCCGTCTCCGAATGGAAACCACAGAACAGATCGGTAGCAATAGATGCTTCCGGCACGATGCGACGGATAGCAGCGATACGGTCCAGATACCATTCACGGGTATATTTACGGTTCATCACTTTCAAAATCTTCGAACTGCCGGATTGGGCAGGAAGATGGATATACTTACATATATTATTATGGGCGGCAATCACACGAAGCGTATCGTCGCTCATATCTTTCGGATGGGAGGTCACAAAACGGATACGCATATTCGGAGCTTCCAGCGCAACCCGCTCGAGTAACATCGGGAATGTTACGGTTTCACCATCTTTTTCAAAAGCATACGAGTTGACATTCTGCCCCAGCAGGGTGGCTTCTTTAAAACCTTTATCGCGCATATCCCGGATCTCACTCAGGATACTTTCCACATCCCGGCTACGTTCCCGGCCACGGGTATAGGGCACGATGCAATAGGTACAGAAATTATTACATCCGCGCATGATCGACACAAAACCGGAGATATGCACGCCACCCAGCTTCAGCGGCATTACATCTTTATAGGTCTCCTGTGTGGAAAGTTCCACATTGATCGCCTTTTCCCCATGCTCGACAGCTCCGACCAAATTCGGCAGATCCATATAAGAATCCGGCCCGACCACGAGGTCTGCATGATGCACATTGATCAACTCTTCTTTCACCCGTTCGGCCATACATCCCAGTACACCGACAATCAGCGATTTCTTTTTGCGTTTCAGCGACTGGAAATACTGTAGTCGCCCGTAAACCTTCTGTTCCGCATTATCACGCACAGAACAGGTATTTACGAAGACAGCATCAGCGTCTTCAATCTTGTCAGTCAGGGTGTATCCGTCCATTTTCATAATGGAGGCGACCACCTCGCTGTCCGCTACATTCATCTGACACCCGTAGGTCTCGATGAACAATTTTTTCTCCTCATTTCCGGCTGTAGATTTTAAGTCTACGCCATTTTCCTGATTCGTCATTTCGTTCTTGTTAATAAAATTTAAAATCTTGTATTCTATAAAAATAAACCTCCAAAGGTTTGCACAGTTCAATTCCGAGCACTATATTTGCATACGAAAAACGTAAATTTTTTCATAGTTAAGGTTTTGGTTAAATCGAATAAGGGTGGCTGTGAAGTTACCCTTATTTACTTTTATACCCTTTATAATTCTTACCTCTTTCACTATTCAATAATTCTTCGTACATTTGGAGTGCAAAAATAATCAAAGTTATGGATAACGTAGGCGATTGGATCTATATTGTTTTTCTGATAGTTGCAGCGATAAGCGGTTTATTCAGTTCAAAAAACAAAAAAAAACGCCCGACACAAGTCCTCGGACAGCCCGGACACGATACATACCCGGAGGAAAATACCTCTTCGGGAAAAGGTTTTTGGGAAATTCTGGAGGAGGCAACTACCCCTCAAAAGCCGGAAGCACCAACTGCACCGATCCATAAAAAGAAAAAAAAGACACCTGCCTCAAAACCATTTTTATCCACCGAGCAGGAAATCCAAAAGTCAAAAGTCAGTTCATCCCAACCTATGAACTTCCCCATCGAAGAGGAACATTCCATGCTGGAAGATATAGAGTTCAATAACGCCGAAGAGTTAAGAAAAGCTGTTATTTATTCAGAAATACTCAACCGCAAGTACTGATCTATATTCTTTTTTAATACCTTTGCAGCCGTTTAGCTGACTAACAAGTATTTATCTAATATAAAAACAGTATAATATCATGGCTTTAAAATTCATTACAGCTGAAGAAGCTGCTTCGTTCGTACATCACGACGATAACGTAGGATTCAGTGGTTTTACCCCTGCCGGATGTCCGAAAGTTGTTCCGGGAGCCATTGCTAAAAAAGCGATGGAGGAACATGAAAAAGGTAATCCTTTCCAGATCGGTATGTTTACCGGTGCTTCTACCGGAGACAAGCTGGACGGTGAACTGGCTCGTGCCAATGCAATCAAATTCCGTACTCCATACCAATCAAATAAGGATCTGCGCGCTTTGCTGAATTCTCACGGGGCACAATATTTCGATATGCACCTGTCTGAACTGGCACAAGACCTGCGTTACGGTTTCCTGGGAAAAATCGACGTTGCCATCGTTGAAGCTGCTGATGTAACCGAAGATGGTGAAATCGTTCCGACGAGCGGTGTAGGTATCCTTCCGACTATCTGCCGGATGGCTGACCGCATCATCATTGAATTGAACAGCCGCCACCCGAAGGAAATACGCGGTATGCATGATATTTATGAACCGGCTGATCCTCCTTACCGTCGTGAAATCCCTATTTATACTCCTTCCGACCGTATCGGTACTCCTTATGTGAAGGTTGATCCGGCTAAGATCGTCGGTATCGTTAAGACAGAAGAGCCGAACGAAGGCGGTAAATTCTCTCCGCTGGACGATGTCACAATGGCAATCGGTAAAAATGTTGCCGACTTCCTGGTAAGTGAAATCGAAGCCGGCCGTCTGCCGAAAGAATTCGTTCCGTTACAGAGTGGTGTAGGTAATGTTGCCAACGCTGTTTTGGGTTGCATGGGAGCCAACAAAAATATCCCTGCGTTCAATGTCTATACAGAAGTTATCCAGGATGCGGTAATCAGCCTGATGAAAGAAGGCCGCGTTAAATTTGCCAGCGGTTGCTCATTATCTGTAAGTAATGAAGTAATTCGCGAAATCTATGCAAATCTTGATTTCTTCAAGGATAAGATCCTTCTTCGTCCGCAGGAAATTTCCAACAATCCGGAAGTAGCCCGCCGCTTAGGTTTGATCGCTATCAACACAGCATTGGAAGCTGACATCTTCGGAAATATCAACTCTACTCATGTATCAGGTACAAGAATGATGAACGGTATCGGTGGTTCAGGCGACTTTACCCGTTCAGCGATGTTGTCTATCTTCACAACTCCTTCTACAGCGAAAGAGGGAAAGATCAGCGCTTTCGTTCCGATGGTATCTCACCTGGATCACAGCGAACACTCAGTGAAGATCATCATCACCGAATACGGTGTAGCCGACCTGCGCGGTAAATCTCCGATCGAACGTGCCAACTGTATCATCGACAATTGCGTTCACTCGGATTACAAACCTCTGTTAAGAGAATATCTGGCAATGGGCGTAAAAGGCCATACCCCGCAAAACCTGAAATGCTGCTTCGCATTCCACGAAGAACTGGCTGCTAGCGGCGATATGCACAATGTAGACTGGAGCAAGTATAATAAGTAATTATCGTATATAACAGCACGCAGAATAGATTACCGATCTATCTGCGTGCTGTATTTTTTCCACTTTCCATTTCTTTTTGTCACGAAACAGACCTTTTCCAAAACATAACTATTTTTCTTTTTCTCCTTCCAGACAAACACAAATCACAATTATTAACACATTATTAAAAGGATATCCAGCTCCCATTTAATTTAAAACAAAATGCAAACTCGTTTAAAACGAGAAAAATTTCCTTTTAAACGAATTGATGGTTTATTTAAAGAAAGTTTTTTTGTTAATTATAGCAAAAAACACATGATAAAGCAGTTGGACTCACCGTAAAAAACATGCTGTTTAGCAGTTTTCACCTTCTATTTCACACTTAAAGCAGGAACAAATACAAACATCACAAGGCTCCTGTTAGAGACAAATTCATCACATATTCACAAATATAAATTGAGAACTAAATCAGATCAACACAATAAGCGCTAATTTTGCAACATAACAATATTGCACAAACGCTGTAGAATCGCATCTGATTCAACACGTCCGATCAGAGACACATTGAGAGCAGTCATAGAAGGGGTAAATTGACGTTTTGACATACTCAATAATAACTATTGTCTAAATGAAAATAATATAAACCATTTATTAAATACACTTTTCGAACCATCAAGCAAACCATTATTTATTCCATATAAATATATACTATAAACAAAGTTTATTTACTAATTCTCAATTTATTAAAGTATTAATATACTTATAAAAAAATAAAGAACCGAAAGTGTAGTTATTTCCTCATCAGACAAACTTATATTTACAATAATCTTATAAGATAAACCAAAAAAAACAAAAGTTCAAAAGAGACTTTCGATCTGATCTGCTCCACCAACAATGCATAATAGAGATTATGCTTGACTCACTCAAAAAAGTTAGACGATTAACTCTAACTAAACGATTTTATTCGTTTACTGACGATCATATTAAATAATGACTACCTATAGTTGTTATTTAATCTCTACATTAGAAGATGTATTTTTCTTCCAACGAATACTAAATATTATCAATCATTAATTCACATCTCATGAAAAAGAATATTACTTTTAGCTATATATTAGGAATACTTATAATCCTAATAATTAATTCATGTTCAAATGAAGTATTAGATAATTCTAATAATGTTATGCAATATAACAAAATTCAGACAAAAGCAGTAACATTAGACCCTCCTCTTGATTATCTTAATGATCTTCAAGGAATCCCTATAAACATATATTTACCTCCGGGTGCATCTGGAGTTGGTAAAAAATATTTATCTGCAAATAACAAGGATAATAACCTATTGGCTTCAGATCAAGACTCAGGTTCTGGACAAGAACGGTGGATCTTACATAATTTGAGTTCAAATAATGAGAATCGATTCTCTATTAAACCACAAACCGGAAAGTTTCATTATATATCAGCATGGCAAGACCCTAATGACAAAGAAGAGATATACTTATATATGCAAAATGATGAATACCCTGCATATGACAACGAATTTACCGGTTGGAGATTTATCCCTGTTGACAATAAATTCCTCATTGAAAGTGCAACTTCTCCCAAAAGATGGTTAACAGTGTGGTACGGCTTTTATTGGGTAAATTACGTCCTTCCTCCTACACCCATTAATAATATAGAATGTAGATTTGATATTGAACCGATTAATGAATTCATATTAAATGATATAGAATACAAATCTTTAAATAATTCAGATCAAATAATTGGAGAAAACTATCCCATCGTTTCATACCCTCTTGAAAATTATACAGATATACCTATGACCCAAACTATTCAATCTGTAGCAAACTATTCAGAAAAATCAACTTTTTACGAAATGGAAGGAAGAAGTTCAACTAGTACACTCAAGATAGATGCAAATTTTAGCATTAATGTTCCTAAAATTATAAAAATACTAAATTTCAGTGGAACTGTAAGTTATACTAAATCTTCGACAGACAGCTATCAAGTTACTACAGGAAGGGAAGAAAGTAAATCATATACATTAACAAGAACTATATCAATGGAAGTTCCTCCACATTATAATCTCTATATTGTAACTACATCCAAAAAGTTCAAACCTAAAGCCAAATATGTTGGCCATTTTTATAGTTCTGAACTAGGCAAAACGATACGAATGAGTGGAAACTGGGAAGGAGAACAATTTTATGAACTTAAAGTTCAAGCTTTTGATAATGCAGGAAAACTCTTAGGAAACTTCAATGAAAATGGGACGTTTATACCAACAAACACAATTGAAAAAATGGATATTGAAGCAATCAAACAATCTATTGCAAAAAAATAATACCATTTCTTCAATATAAATTATCTGCAAGAGGATGTGAAATCATCTTCTTGCAAATAAATATATAGAAAATATCAAATTGCATATATTTTGTTTATCTTTGAAAAAACATAATAATATTTTGCTTAATGAGACCTCTGATTATTTTATTTATTAGTATAATGTTAATGATGTCATGTAAAGATGACACATCGACTGATTGTTCCATATTACTAAATATGGATATAAACAATGGAGCCATTCAAGGAAATCCTATTAAGTGTAATTTATCAATAGTAAATCATGAAAATTGCATTCTAGACAATATACTTGTATCTTTTATAGCAGAAAGAGGAGAAGGAGTAATATCATATAATAATATATTATATAAGCAAGGTGACGAATTTGAGTATAACTTACAAGCATTTCCTAAGTTAGAATTCGAATATATACCGCTTATGTCTGGAATACAAAGTTTATCATTTACAATCAAAACAAACACAGATTTATTAACCAAAACAATAGAATTCGAAGTTATCAAACCTTATTTAGAAGTAGAAATCCCCAATTTGCCAGAATTCATTAACACTCATGAAGAAAGTAAAATGAGATTGATAGTTAAAAGTAATCTCCTAAATCTGAAAATAACATCTAATTTTACTAAAGGATCAGGAACGGTTCAATTCAATAAGGATTTATTATATGAGACAATGAATATCACTCAAACAGAAAATATTATCACTATTTGTCCAAACTCAAAAGGGGAAATTAGAATTGATTTTTATATTTTCAATGATTTTGGAAGTTCCAAACATTATATAATTGAGTGTTTGTCAATATAATATCCTATATAAAATATAGAATTCAAAAAATAATATCAAGATTCATACTTTTACCAATTTATTATATTATAGTTTTTTGATTTTTATAGTAAAACACATTTTAGATTATAAGCAAGTTTTCATTTTGAATATAATCTACTGAGTTGAAGATATCTTGTTCTTCAACTTGGTAAAATGCAAATTTTTCATTTATATTTCTAATATATTTCATAAATAACAATTGAGTATATTACAAATATAATACAAGAACAACAATATTCTACTACACTTTTGAGTAATAAAAGGCATTTTTATAACAAACATCTTCACACAAAACATCTGAGAACAAATTTATATTTGTATATTTACAAAAAAATACACAAAAGAAAAAAAAGATGAATAAAATCAATATAAATAGTTTTTTCTCGCCAATAAACAAACCTAAAATTGATGATAATTTAATCGATAAAATGAAAAACAGTATGGATATAATCGACAGAATGGCGTGTATCTTAAATCAATCTTTATACGTAATAGATTATCTAAAACAAAATTTCATATATATTTCTCCTAATAAACTTTTTTTATGCGGATATACTATGGAACAAGTGAAAAAATGGGGATATTCATTTTACACCAAAGTAATTCCAGAAGTCGATCTAAATAGATTACTTGATATTAACAAAGCTAGATTTGATTTTTATTATAAACTTCCCATAGATAAACGCTATTTATACACAATTGAATACGATTTTGATTTAATCAATATCAACAAAAAAGTAACTAGAGTAAATCAAAGGCTAATTCCTCTTATCATTAATGAATATGGAGATCTTTGGTTAGCACTTTGTATTGTAACCCCATCATATTCAAAAGAAAAAAATAAAACAATTATAAAAAGTATACATACAGGAGAACAACTCATATACCAAGCAAAAATAAAATCGTGGTATAAAAACATTTTACAACCACTTACAGTAAAAGAAAAACAGATTTTACAATTCTCTTCAGAAGGATACACAAATACAGATATTGCAAAAAAATTATCCTTAAATATTAACACTATAAAGTTTCACAAACGAAATATATATCAAAAATTAGATGTAAAGAATTGTGTTCAAGCAATTTCAGTTGCATCACATTGGGGATTACTTTAAAATAATTTTCTCATAGACCAATAGATCTATTATAATAAGATTATTAGAACAATGCGTAATAAAATTGTGGGATTTTTTTTTGTTTTCCTGTTTAAGACAATATCAACTATTACTCTAGTGTACATTCCAGATATAATAAATGATCCTACCGACAACTGCAGAGGAGGCATAAATACTGTATATCAAGATACTGATCCAAACATTGTTCCATCCATTCGGTAGATATTCCTTGTGCATTCAAGTTTTGAATAATATAATTCACCACATTTACCTCGAACTTATTCACGTTTTGAAGTTGACGAAGTGAATAATCTTTATCGAGAAAAAACAAATCCACTCCATCCCAAATTATAGGGATGAAGGACTTTTACCCCCATATCTATACAAAAATCATCAAAAAGAAAAGGAATATTAGATGTAAAATCCAATGCATTTAAGCAATATTAACACCCTTAATATAATCTTGCAGATTATTTTTATTCAAAAAAACATTTTCCACTTTTATATTAGCTCCAGGGTTAATTTCATATAACCTCTTCAATAGAGACTCAGTCTTACTATGCCCGATATTGTCCATTATATAATTTTGTCGGTTTAGATTACTAAGTTCTACAGAATCTCCATCTATAATAGTTAAATTTTCAAAACCAATTCTTAAAGCACATTCAGCAATATAACTACCCAAGCCAGCACCTGCTAATAATATTTTAGTTTGTGCAATCAGGTTTTGTTCTGTCTCATTTATATATATATTATTACGCTTATATCTTTCATTTTCCATACTTATTAAGCCCATTTCACAAACTTTGTTTAAATAAATTATTACATACGTTTCAGCCACAAAGAAAAGAAACGGTCATAAACCATATAAAAGACCCCTTCTTTGGTTACAAAATCCTTTTCCAACAGGCCTTTTAAAGCAGATTGAACCGAACTGCTCGACGGTAAACTATATTTATGGATAAATTTCCCGGAAGTCAATGCAGTCGCTTTTCCCTCCTTACAAATTGCAATCAGCAACTCTTTTTGCTTTTCCGGTAACTGATAGAGCAATTCCGAATAGGTAAACGAATAAGAATCCAGGATAAAATGTACGGCTTGTTCAATCATCTCCTTATTACAAACCTCACCGGGGGGAGTTACAGCAAAAAGGATATTCAATATTTTCTGAAGATACCAGGTAATTCCTTCAAAACGATCATACAAAGAAGCTACAACCTCCTCATCTATATCCTTTTGAGCCATTCTGAAATGATGCCGGGCAAATTCGATATATTTTTGCTTATCAATAGCTGCCAAATGAAGAATCGACACACTCTGATAAAAAGGACGGGCCGGGCTGATAAACATTTCTCCCATCAGATGACGCTGAGAACCGGCAAACACAAAGCGGGCATTAGGACAATGCTGAATATAGGTACGGAGCAATGCTTCCGTATTCTTTTCCGGATATTGAGCGACTTGCTGAAACTCATCGATAGCAACAATACAAGGTTTGTCTGATAAGGAAAGATAATGAAATATCTCATCCAACGTCGTCTCCGGTGATTTGACATCTCCCAACTCTATATTCCATTGAGGCATACCGGACATATCAAAGGTAAATCCAGCCTTCAACGATGTCAGACTATTGATGAACAATTCCCACGCCTTCCGTCCCTTAGGTTTTAAAGCAGTAAGAATAACTTTTCCCAATTGAAAAACAAACTCGCGGAGTGTCTTCGTTGCATAGATGTCGATAAGAAAAGTATAATAATGATCTTTCACCTCTGCCAATTGAAAACAATGCTGAATCAATCCGGTCTTTCCCATACGGCGGGTAGAAATGATAGCCACATTATTCTCGTTCAACAGCCAGCGAAGCAACTCTTCCGTTTCCTTTTCACGATCACAGAAATATTCGGGAGCAATATAGCCGCTTGTTACAAATGGATTATTTATCAAAAGCATACAACAACCTTTTTATGCAAAGATAATTATTATCTTATAATAATCATTGTAACATAATCTATATTTTAGGCAAAATACCTTTATACTCCAATTCAAGAACAAAAGAACTTACAAACTCATCTATTTAATCAACCGACAAGGGAATAACGATATTACGTGCCTCCTGTCCGTCGAAACCCGTGTGAGTTCCATTCATTGTGGCAAAGAACATATAGGCAGGCATACCGTTTATAAACAGGATAAAAGGACGTTCCATATTTCCCATTTCCGTTGTCCGACCATCCGCCCAACGTATGGTCTTCGAATAGGCTTTTGCCGGATGACAAACTTCCCACTGAATGCAATCCTTAGAACGTGCCAAAACACCCCCACCCTGCTCGCCGGTATATTCACCGCGATGATCTTTAAAGGTTGCATAGAAATAAGAGCCCTCTTTCCACAAGAAAGGATCTTCCGCCTCCCCTTGAACAAAAACCGGTTTCTTTTCATTCAAAACCTTTAATGGGCTATCCGGAGACTCCGCATAGGCAACCCCAAGGTGCATCTTCGAGTATTTCCCTTCTCCTGTATGAGCACGCCCTTTAAAAATCATATAAACATGCCCATTCGACAAGATTTCCGGAGCTGGGTTGGATGCCAGGTAACTATAAAACGTATTGGGTTCTACATCCAAAGAAGGTTTATCCGGTCTTTGCCAGGGACCATAAGGAGAGTCGGCAACAGCAATTCCTATCCGCTTGTTGAAGCGGGAAGAGATGCACCATTTACTTTGAAGAGTCAATTCTTTATCCGACGGTTGCATATATGGATGTCTCGTTCCTCCATAAAACAGATAAAAACGTCCTTTATGTTTCCGTATCTGAGGATTATAGGTAGAACATCCATCCCAATATTGCGCACCGCGAGGCCCCAACGCTACATCATGAAAACGATAAGGTCCTTCCGGACGCTCTGAAACTGCATGAACAATTTCTCCCGCAATCATCCATCCCGGATGGAACTTGTAACTTTTAGGTACACGGGTAACATACATATGATACATGCCTCCGTCTTCTACAACAGAAGCCCCCCACACCCAATAACCGTCCATCTGAAAACTTCCTTCCATCGGTGCCGGAAGCATCTTCTCCATCGAGAAACGACTTTGTTGACCATACGATGTATGAATCATACAACACAGTAAAAAAAATAATAATCCTTTCATGGCTTTTCACTTAAAACTGACATCAACGTATAAATTTGTTTGTTGTTCCATTTCACTGAAACTTCAAAGTTCCCACGAACCAACATTCCTTTATAAGTACCCTTTGCCCAAAAATCAGGCAAAGCCGGTAGTGGTTCGTAACAAAACCTTTCTCAACATATATTTCTATTTTTATGTTTTCAATTTTTTGAGTCTGTTAGTCTATACAACTAAAAAAACAAACTCAAAATACTTACTTACCGCCTTTCACTCCCCAGTAGTTCATTTCGGACTTCGCTATATTACAAGACCCTACTTTTAAATCTCTATCGGAAGATCTTTTATACAGGACAGCCGTTTCTCCTTTTTCCAAAAGCAACTGTACAGTTCGATCGTTTAGGCGCTTCACTTTTGAGGCAGGCAATGTGCATTGCAGGTTCTCATTACTTCCCAGGTGAACGATACAAGGTTCACCGGCAAGACTGGTTATCTCTATTTTACGGGTTTGTCCTCCCTTACGTATGGCACTGACCGTGAAAGCCCCTTCTGCACGCAAATCAGAGAACGAAGCATCTTTCCAGCAATCAGGCATAGAAGGAAAAACACTGATACCATCGCTACTTTGCAACAACATCTCCTGCAAGGCACGAGCAGCAAAGAGCGAACACTCTATGACCGGAGAACCCTCTATATACATGGTGTTGGGCATCACAAAGCGTTTGTTGTTATGATGCGCTTTCAATTGTTTATAGGCATTGTTGCCATCTTTCATCGTGGAATATAGTAAAGAGGCAGCCGCATTCGACCAACCGTATATCTGCTTGCCATTCTCCACTGTAAGCCAGTGCAACAAGGAACGTTCCACTATCTCTCTGTTTTCTGGCTGGTCGGGAGTCAGCAATCCGAAAGGCCAAACCATAAGCAAATGAGACCAGTGCCTATGCGACTTTTCAAAAGAAACCGTAGCACCAATCTTAAACCCATTTTCATCGGTAGGATAAGCTACCAGATTGTTTAATATCCATTCCCATTCCAACGCTAAGGGGTCATTTAATGCGTATCGTTCGTTCAGGTACAACAAAGTATGGCAAGCCCACCTCAAGATGGAAAGATTGTAGTTGTTATTACTGTCCCCTTCTTTGTTATATTCGGGTGAATGCAATACTGGAAGATGTAGCTTGCCATCCTCTCCCTTTTTCAGAAGATGACGATACAGATTTACACTCTGTTTCAACAGCGAAAAAAAGGCATGTGCCGTACTATCTGTTATCAGACGTTCGTTCATTGTATAGCGATACTGCATCCAGTAGAGGTGCAATGCCCAAGTAAAGTCTCCCGGATTGATGTAACGATCCGGGGCTTTGTCTCCATTCCCCCTCAACCCTTCATAACAAGTGGTGTGCGGAGTGGTAGCGCAATTATCTACACCCCAAATATCCTTTGCATTTCTCACAAAGTTAGCTCGCTTTGTATCAATGAAGTTTGTAAACGACTTGCTCAACTCCGCATGATTTGCCGTGAAAACAGGGTAATAGGCCACTTGAATATTCAGATTCCACCACACTCGCGGCCAATTGGTCTTTCGGTTCCAAGGTCCTTGCAAATCCAAGACGATACCATCTTCACGAATAGCACTTCCATATTTATACATCTGAATCCAATAGAATCCCTCTATCTGACCATCTGGAACAGACAGGAAACTCGCTGGATAAAACGTATGCCACCACTGACGATGTTCTTCTATCCTTGTTTCCGAAAGAATCTTATTCACAGAACGAATTGTTTCAAGAGCAACAGCCTTGGAATCATTTGAAGGGTAAGAATCTGCGACGGTTGCCATAAAAGAAGAATTGGACATACTTAGGTTCTGATGTTGCCAAGCAACCGTATAGGTACCGCCTGCATTACGTATCTGTTCACTATACTCTATTCCATCCTCTTTCCCTTTATTGGGAGGGGGATTATAAGGTAAATTTGTGAAATGAGCAGTATCCCACCTCACAATAGCCTGCGCCCCATCCCATGTAAATGCAGCAACTTCACTTCCCTCAGTCTTTATATCGACTATCAAAACCGGACGATTAGCATGTACATAAGCTGTAAAAGAGATTGTACCTTTATCCGTATGAATATCTCCCAAGATTTCAGCATTCCAGAGCGAAGTCCGCAAAGATCCCTGACGGATTGTACCCTTGGTTCGCAACAAGAACCCTCCCATCAAGATTCGTCCGTTGTCATAACGATGGTCTGTCACATCGGAACGTCCCATTGCCAATCGTAAGGTGTTACAGTCTTCTTGATAAACAGTAGTTCCGATGAGTCCATTTCCGATAAAGGCCCCTTTATCAAATTCCTGTGGAAGAAGTTCCCAAATCGGATCGTGGCGTTGCAAAAAGGTTGCCCAGTCAATATGGTCTGTACCTGATGCAAAAGAGATCATAAATTCTGATAAAAACACAAATACAATTAATATCTTCTTCATAATAAATAGACTTTTATTCGATAATATTCCTATTCTATATTTCTCACACAAAAATAACAACTATCAATCTGTGACAATTGCATAAAAAGATATTATTATTGCACAATCTTATCCCATAAAAGAATCAATGATTTTGACAGTTTAAAACTATTCCATCCGGGCGAAAATAAAAATCCTTCCGAAAGAAAACTGAATTTCTCTCGGAAGGATTTTTTTATATCAGTAAGACTGATGAGCCTTTATCCGGTATTTATCAGGGTTGTTTTCCGATATAAGCCAGGATACCGCCGTCTACATATAATACATGTCCGTTTACGAAGTCGGAAGCATCGGAAGCCAGGAACACAGCCGGTCCCATCAAATCTTCCGGAGTTCCCCAACGGGCTGCCGGAGTCTTCGCGATGATGAAAGAATCGAACGGATGGCGTGAGCCGTCCGGCTGAGTTTCACGAAGCGGGGCCGTTTGCGGAGTTGCGATATAACCCGGGCCGATACCGTTACACTGGATGTTATATTGACCATATTCGGATGCGATATTACGTGTCAGCATCTTCAAACCGCCTTTTGCAGCCGCATAAGCAGAAACCGTTTCGCGTCCCAGTTCGCTCATCATCGAACAGATGTTGATGATTTTTCCGTGACCTTTCTTTATCATAGAAGGGATAACGGCTTTAGAAACGATAAACGGAGCGTTCAGGTCCACATCGATTACCTGACGGAATTCGGCAGCACTCATTTCGTGCATCGGAATACGTTTGATGATACCGGCATTGTTTACCAGGATGTCGATAACGCCTACTTCTTTCTCGATCTGGGCAACCATTGCATTTACCTGCTCTTCGCTTGTCACGTCGCAAACATACCCTTTTGCTTCGATTCCTTCCGCCTTGTAAGCAGCTATACCTTTATCCACCAGTTCCTGTTTGATATCGTTGAAAACGACCTTTGCACCAGCCTGAGCAAAAGCAGTAGCCAACGCAAAACCAATTCCGTAAGAAGCACCTGTTACAAGTGCGACTTTACCTTCTAATGAAAAATTTACCATAATAAATAATGTGTTAATGTGCCAATATGCCAATGTGCCAATAAACGCACAAGCAGTTAACACTGTTTTTTTTATTTATAGCAACGGGGAATTGGCACATAGGCACATTTTCCCCATTGGCATATTATTTTAAGTCCGTAATTTTAGAGAAATCCTGATCGCCATAGTCCAGGTTTTCGCCGCCCATACCCCAGATAAAGGTATAGTTGTGCGTAGCAGCTGCACTGTGGATAGACCATTCGGGAGACAAAACAGCCTGGTCGCCCTTCATCCAGATATGGCGGGTTTCATCCACCTCACCCATAAAATGGCAGATGGCCTGGTCTTCCGGAATATCGAAATAGAAATATGCTTCCATACGACGGCTGTGAACATGTGCCGGCATTGTATTCCATACGCTACCCGGTTTCAGTTCGGTCATACCCATCTGCAACTGGCAGGTAGGCAATACCTGATTCACGATCATCTTATTGATGTTACGGTCGTTCGACATTTCCAGTGAACCCATAGCTGCAACAACGGCATCCGCTTTCGTCACCTTCTTATCCGGATAATTACGATGAGCCGTAGTCGAGTTGAAATAGAACTTAGCCGGATTCTTTGCATCCTTGCTTTCAAAAGTCACTTCACGATCTCCCGAACCCAGGTAAAGAGCTTCCTTAAAATCGAGTTCGAAAGTGGCATCGCCGGCTTTTACAATACCGGGACCACCCACATTGAAAATACCCATTTCACGACGTGTCAGGAAATAAGGAGCTTTCAACGGATCAATCGCTTCCAGTTGCAACACTTCGCCGGCAGGCATGGCGCCCCCGACAATCATACGGTCGTACATGGAATAAACCATGTTCACTTCATTCGGCGCGAAAACTGTTTCGATCAGGAAATCCCGACGAATACGTTTCGTATCATATTGCTTGGCATCTTCCGGATGCGCAGCATAGCGCAATTCATAATTTGTTTTCATATCAATCGGATTTATTTAGTTATTATTTTATTTCAATGCATGATCTGCCTTTACATCGCTTTCACCCTTCCAGGCACGCAAATTCGTCCATTCGGTGTAAGGGACCGACCAAAATTCGTCTGTAAGCGGCAAGCCTAGTGGCAACAAACCGACAGCACAAAGATATGTGCTTCCCGTATTAATATAAGACTCAGACATATCAATTTGTTCACCAGTGAAACCTACACGCAACCAACCGTTTGCATCAAAGTTCTTCGGTGATTTCATTACGTTACGGATAACAGCAGTCATTGCACAGCGAACCTGGGCCGGTTTTACCCGCTCAGGCAGTATATGCATCAAACCGGCCTGTGCCAATGCATGAAATGCACCGAAACGATACACGATAGAACGGCCTACTACCGGGAAAGTTCCTTCCGGCGAGATAAAACGTTCCAGCTGTTCCGCATAGCGTGTATGACGGGGCAATTGTGTTTCCAGAAAGTCAGCACCTTCGATATTATGTTTCTTCATAGTCACCAAAACGTCCGTCAACATCGGGTGAATAACGAAACTATTATAATAATCCATGTGGAAAGCAGGACCGTCACCATACAGCGCATCTCCTTTATACCATTCGTCACGGAACTTCTTGACACCATACGTCAGGCGGTCCATATCGCATTCGCCGGTAAATTCCAGCAAAGCGGCCTCGACCATAGAAGCAAACAACAGCCAGTTGTTTTCCCAAGGCTTGATGGCACGGCTACGTTTAAATTCCGTAATCATCCATTCCTTCGCCTGCGGGTCCAGGTTATCCCACAGCTGGGTTCTGGCACGCAACAATCCCTGAGCCAGGAAAGCGGCATCCACCAATGGCTGATACGGTTTTCCGAAGACCAGATAATCGGGAGAATCCGGGTTTACAGCATTCTTCAAGCCTTTCACTGTCAATTTGATATATTTATCACGCAGTTGTCCTTCGGGCGTATTGTCCGGACCCAGTTCCAGCCAGGGAGCAATACCGCATACCAGACGGCCTACCGCTTCCAGATGAGCAAAATCACTTCTGTCTTTCGATAAAGATTCGTAAGGCATATTCTTTTTCAACGTATTGTTGCTCAGGTTTGTCAATACCGGGTCAGCAATACGGGTCAATGTTTCTACCCAAAAGGCACGGTCCTGGGTACCGTTTTGCTGCGCTTTTCCTGCGAAAGAGATGCAGAGGCAGCAAACTAAAATAGCGGTTGTTTTCAGAAGATTTGTCATAATGGCATTATTTTTCAATTAGTTTCTTTAAACGCATCAATGCTTCTACATAATAATAGTCAGCATAACTCAACGGAACATCCACTTCGCTGTTTCCGGGGAAATGGCCGGTGGAATGCATCAAAGCAAAATTACAGTTCATTCCTTTCGCAGCCAGATATTCGGGGGTTGTCAGAGAACGAACCTGCTGTTCTGCAAAATCGAGGTAGCTTTTTGCTTCTTCGCTCTTATCCAGTTGGCTCAGTTCAATCAGTGCAGAAGCCATAATAGCCGCGGCAGAAGCATCTCTCGGCACATTCGGGATACCCGGAGCATCAAAATCCCAATACGGAACCTTGTCTGCCGGCATATTCGGATTGTTCATGATAAATGCCGCAATATGTTTAGCCTGATTCAGATATTCAGGTTTGCCGGTCTCGCGATACATCATGGTGAAACCATACAACGCCCAAGCCTGTCCACGGGCCCAGGCTGATTCGTCGGCTGCTCCCTGGTGGGTTTGTTTCTTATGAGGAACACCGGTTATCGTATCGTATGAAACCACATGATAACAGCTATAATCGTCACGGAAATGATTATTCATTGTCTTGTCGGCATGAGAAACAGCCATTTTATAAAAGCAGTCGTCACCGGATGCTTTGGAAGCCCAACTGAAAAACTCCAGATTCATCATATTATCAATAATAACCGGGAACTGCCAGATTTTTTTATTGAAGTCCCAGGAACGGATAGCTCCCACCCGCTCGTCAAAACGAGTCGCCAGCGAATTGGCACCGGTCAGCATCACCTCTTTATATTCCGGTTTGCCGGTCAGGCGATAACCGTTTCCATAACTGCAATACAGCATGAAACCGACATCGTGGCTGTAAGTGATATTCTTCACTTCTTCCACACGGTCCGTAAACATTTCGGCATATTTCTTTAATTCCGGAGTCGGATTGTTTTCGTACAGATACCATAATTCACCGGGGAAGAAACCGCTGCACCACCAACTATAGTCGCTTGTTTCCAGTTTTCCGTCCTTTCCGATTGCTTTGGGAAGACGGCCTTCCTGGTTTTCCAGGTCTTTAGCCATCAAAAGGGCCTGTTCGGTCGATGCTTTCAAACCACGGTCAATCACATCAGCAAGGGGTTCTTGTTTGGGTTGCGAATCACACGAAGACAACAACACTGTGAACGCAAACACACCATACGAAAGAAATTTGTTCATGATAAAAATAGGTTATTAAGTTTTTAAGTTTGTGGCAAATATACATGTTTATATTCTAAAAAACGACATTGCGCCACGAAAAAGGCAAAAAACACAGAATATAAAGAGCTTCCTTCTCCCTGTAACAAAAACGAAACACCAATGTAATATTTACTTCAAAGCGTCTTAACCCATTCTTAATACATGTTACCTTACTTTGCACTCAGAACAAAGAGGTTAATGACGTGAGAAAGTTTTTTGAAAAAATTGTAGAAGGAGGACTATTAATCAGCGGAGGTGTAACCAGTTTCACGATTCTGTTGATTGTCTTTTTTCTTTTTAAAGAAGCATCCGGCCTTTTCAACAGTCCGGTAGTCGAAGAGGGATACGTGCTTGCCGTGAATAAGAGTAACGATGTGAGTCATCTATCACCGGAAACAATCATGGATATTTTCGATGCCAAAATAACCAACTGGAAAGAGGTTAACGGCAAAGATGAAGAAATCCTGGTCTTTCGTTTTTCCGACCTGACGCAATATTACAGTGAAGAGGAATTGGGAGATGAATTTCAGTACGTTCCCGATAAAATCAGCGAACTCGTCAGCAAAGAGCCGGGAATCATCGCATTCTTTCCTCAGCAATATCTGGCGAAAGACTTCGGGGGAACCGTTCTTCCCGAAGAGAAAATATCGCTTTCCGACTTCTTCGCCGGCACCAAATGGTACCCGACCTCTGCACCTGCTCCTATCTTCGGATTGATACCCCTGTTGCTCGGAACATTGCTGGTCAGTATCGGCGCCATTGTTCTTTCGCTCCCTTTCGGTATTGCCGTTGCCATCTACCTGGCAGAAATCGCGAATAAACGGACCCGGGAGATACTGAAGCCGGTTATAGAATTGCTGGCAGGGATTCCTTCAGTCGTATACGGTTTCTTCGGATTGGTTGTAATCGTTCCGCTCATACAGAAAGGACTGAACCTTCCGGTTGGAGAAACAGCCTTTGCCGGCAGTGTCGTTCTGGCCATCATGGCGTTGCCGACCATTATCACGGTTGCCGAAGATGCCATGCGCACCACGCCGCGTGCCATGAAAGAAGCGAGCCTGGCCCTGGGAGCAACCCAATGGCAAACAATCTATAAGGTAATCATCCCCTATTCCATATCCGGTATCACATCGGCAATCGTCCTGGGTATCGGGCGGGCAATCGGAGAAACAATGGCAGTCCTGATGGTAACAGGAAATGCGGCCGTTATCCCGACCTCCTTCTTTGAACCCGTACGGACCATTCCGGCAACCATCGCGGCAGAACTGGGAGAAGCACCTGCCGGAGGAGCTCATTACCAGGCATTGTTCCTGTTAGGGGCAGTATTATTTATCATTACACTACTGTTAAGCATTACGGTAGAATACATTTCATCCAAAAGAAAAATGTGATTAAGCTATGGCACCTGTTCAAAAGTTAGGCAATGTTGACACAAAGAAACGGACTTCACAGAAAGTTGCGTTCGGTATATTCACACTTCTCAGTTATCTGGTTGTTGTCATTCTTTTCCTTATTCTCGGTTTTATCATTATCCAGGGAGGAAAAGTAATCAGCTGGGATTTCCTGACGGAAGCGCCGGCCGACGGGATGACTGCCGGAGGTATTTTCCCGGCGATTGTCGGAACACTTTATCTGGTATTGGGTAGCAGCCTGATTAGTTTCCCGATTGGAATCATGAGCGGCATCTATATGAATGAATATGCGACAAACGGAAAAATAATCCGTTTCATCCGGATTATGACCAATAACCTGAGCGGTGTACCGTCAGTTGTATTCGGACTATTCGGAATGTCCCTGTTCGTCGTTACCCTGGGGTGGGGAGACTCCATCATCGCCGGTTCGTTTACCCTGGCACTGATGTCTTTACCACTGATTATCCGTACAACGGAAGAAGCCCTCAAAAGCATCGACGATTCTTTCCGCCACGGCAGTCTGGCACTGGGAGCAACCAAGCTACAGACCATTCGCAGGGTTGTATTACCGATGGCTTTTCCAAATATCATTACCGGATTAATCCTGTCTATCGGACGTGTATCCGGCGAGACGGCTCCTATCCTGTTTACCGTTGCCGCTTACTTCCTGCCCCAGCTGCCGGGAAGCATCTTCGACCAGTGTATGGCCCTGCCCTATCATCTGTATGTCATTTCCACCAGCGGAACAGACATCGAAGCCTCACGTGGAATGGCCTACGGAACGGCTCTGGTACTGATTGCAATCGTATTAATCGTAAACTTACTGGCCAATGCGCTGAGAGGCTATTTCGCCAGGAAAGTAAAAATGAACTAAATAATATGCCAATAGGGAAATGTGCCAATATGCCAATAAAAGAAAAGCTAACATTTCGCCCCCTGTTGATACATTTTTCATCGGCATATTGGCACATTGGCATATTAGTATATTGATAAATTATTTATATTATGATAAAGATTGATGCTCAGAATGTAGATTTCTATTATGGCGATTTTCATGCCTTAAAGAATATATCTATGCAAATTGAAGCAAACACGTCGGTCGCCTTTATCGGACCGTCCGGTTGTGGTAAATCCACCTTCCTGCGCTTATTCAACCGGATGAACGACCTGATACCCGACACGCACATGGACGGAAAAATCCTGATTGACGGAAGAGATATTTACGGTAAAGGAGAAAAGGTCGACCTGCTCCGGAAAAATGTGGGTATGGTATTCCAGAAACCGAATCCTTTCCCGAAAACAATCTTTGAAAACGTTGCCTACGGGCTCCGGGTAAACGGGATAAAGGACAATGCTTATATCGAAGAGACTGTTGTCAAAACCCTCAAACAGGTTGTTCTTTGGGATGAAGTAAAGGATAAACTGAAAGAATCGGCTTTCGCCCTGTCCGGCGGCCAGCAACAACGTCTGTGTATCGCCCGTGCATTGGCCATATCGCCTTCCATTCTTTTAATGGACGAACCGACTTCGGCATTGGACCCGATCTCTACCGGTAAGATAGAAGACCTGATACATGAACTAAAAAGCGAATATACTATCGTAATCGTTACCCATAATATGCAACAGGCTGCCCGTGTCAGCGACAAGACCGGGTACTTTTATCTGGGGGAACTGATAGAGTTCGATAATACACGTAAGATATTTACCAATCCGGAGAAGGAATCGACTCAGAATTATATTACAGGACGGTTCGGGTAATTGAAAATTAAAAATTAAGAATTGAAAAATTATATATGAAAGTCATAGATCAGGAGATTGCCTCCTTAAAAAACAGCATCAGCGAGATGTGGGCATTGGTCCACCAACAGTTATATAATGCCGGCGAAGCCATGCTAACCGGAGACAAGGAACTGGCCTACAAAGTAATCAGCCGCGAACGCCGAGTAAATGCGTTCGAACTGAAGATAGACAGCGACTGCGAAGATATCATCGCTTTATATGCTCCCGTTGCCGTCGACCTGCGCTTCGTTCTTGCCATGTACAAAATCAATACGAATCTGGAACGCCTGGGAGACTTCGCCGAAAGCATCGCCCGCTTTGCCGGAAACCTGCCGGAAGGTGTTCCCGTCGACCCGCAACTGATAAAGGATACCCGGGTGGAAGAAATGTTGCAGGAATTGCTGAGTATGCTTACACTCAGCCAGGAAGCATTTGAAAAGGAAAGTTCAGAAATTGCATCACGCATCTTCCTGAAAGATAACCTGATCGACGAGATCAACCATAACTCGACCAGGATCATTGCCGATTACATAGAAAAGCATCCGGGAAGTGCCCTGGTCGGCCTTTACATGGCCGGAGTCATCCGCAAAATGGAACGCTTTGGCGACCACTGTACCAACATCGCCGAAGAACTGATATTCTATCTGGATGCCAAGGTAATGAAGCACATCGGAAAGACAGAAAATTAAAATAGGCATAAATAAGATTTGTGTTTTACGTTTCTATCTTGTAATATTGTATCCGTTAAAGGGAGCAATATCTACAATACTATCGTGGAGATTCATGAAACAGAATTAATAGCCGGTTTGAAAAGTGGGGAAAGCAGAGCCTACCGCACTTTATTTGACAACTATTATCATCTTCTATTCCGTATTGCCTGTCAATATGTAAGGGATGATACAGTAGCCGATACCATCGTCGGTGATGTATTATCCCATATATGGGAAACACGCGAATCACTCCATATCACCTCTTCACTGCAAGCCTATCTGGTCTGTTGCATACGTAATTATGCAATCAATTATCAAAAGAAATTATTTGCAGACCGGGAAATCAGTATCGACGATTACGAAGAATACCCGGAAGCTATTCTTCAGGGACTGTTCCTCTCCGACGAATATCCGTTGGGACAATTGCTAGAAAGAGAACTCAACGAGCAAATACTCCTCGAAATCAATAAACTTCCCCGCGAAACCCGGCAAGTTTTCATCTTTAGCCGGATCGAAGAGTTGGCTTACGACGAGATCGCAGATAAAGTAGGCATCTCGGTTAACACAGTCAAATACCATATTAAACAAGCCCTGTCTACCCTCCGTACTCGTATGAAAGGCTATTTATCTTCCATTTTGTTCTGATACATTTCAATCCAAAATCATTTTTTTGAAAAATATTTCATTTTTCACTACCCTCGCTCTACCCGTATGTTGTCTTTAGGGTAAGAAGCATAAAAATGGATCAAAATAAACAACAAGAATACTACGACGAGCTGATCACCGGTTATCTGAACCGGTCGCTTACTCCTGAGCAGGAGAAAGAACTCAGCCGTTGGGTCGCAGCAAACGAGTCTCATAAAAAATATTATTATGAAATGACCGAGCTGTGGCTATCTTCCTATGATAAACAACATAAAAACAGAAGAAAGAACGAAGCCGTATACCGCCGTTTTGCCGAACAGGCCGGATTCAGAAAACAAAAATATCTGTTCCTACGGGAATATACCCGGATCGCAGCGGCTCTGCTGGTCGGAGTTTTCCTGGGTACTACCGGATTATATCTGTTCAATCAGTCTAACAGACAGGACGAGCAGGCAATGATACGGACCATTGAAGTGCCGCTCGGTTCACGAAGCCGCCTCCAACTGGAAGACGGAACCATAGTATGGCTGAATGCCGGTAGTAAATTCAGCTGTCAACCCGGATTCTCACAGAAGAACCGACAGGTCACACTGGAAGGAGAAGGTTATTTTAAAGTGGCCCGTAATGAAAAGCTGCCGTTCATCGTCAATGCAAAAGAAATCGACGTGAAAGTACTGGGTACAAAATTCAATGTCAAAGCCTATTCCGACGATCAGGAAATAGCCGTTACCCTGGCTGAAGGTTCTGTGAACATGATAGACAGAGCAGCCCCTGCCAATTCCGTCATTATGGAACCTCAACAGCAAGCCGTTTATAACAGACTGACCCAAAAGACAGAAGTTAGAAAAGTTTCGACAGACGCAATCTGCCAATGGACAACAGGGGCCCACTTCTTTAATGAAGTCAGTTTTGGAGAAATCGCCGGACAGTTGGAAAAAGCCTTCGACGTAACCTTCATTTTCCGGAATCCGGAACGTCGGAAACTCCGCTTCTACGGAGAGTTCCGCAGCACGGATACGCTTAACGACATTCTGACGATTATGTCTTCCAGTGAGAAATTTACTTACAGACGAAATAACAATATCATTGAGATATATTAAAATAGTTGATAATTAAAAAAGAAAGGAGAATCACGAAAAGAAAAAAAGAAAGCACAAAAAAGAGCCGGAAAATGTTCGCACCATTTCCCGACTCACGAGTTCATTAAAACTTAATAATTAAATTCTAATCACATTACAAAAGTATGGAAAACATTCTTTATAAAGAAAGAAAAATCACGCTAATTGTTCGCAACCGGTTCTATGTAGCCTGGTTATGTATGATACTTTTCGCAACAAGTATGCAACAGGCGTTCGCAGCATTACCACAAAATCAAAAGATCACACTGAATCTTCAAAATGCCACGATAAAAGAGGCTTTTGAAACAATCAGAAAACAGAGCGATTACATTTTCTTCTTTGAAACCGGCGACGTGGATACCCGGCAGAAAATCAGTCTGCAAATAAGCAGCGAATCCATTAACGATATTCTGAATCAGGTACTGAAAGGAAAAGGCCTGAAATATGAAATCAAAAACAAACACATTATCATCAAACCGGACAAGACACCGCAACCGGCTCAATCCTCCCGACAGTCGGGAACGATCAACGGCGTTGTTACCGATGAAAAAGGGGAACCGATCATCGGAGCCAACATCATGGTCAAAGGGACCACGAACGGTACAGTCACAGACTTGGACGGTAAGTTTGTCATTCAGGCATCTCCCGGCGATATCCTGGAGATCAGCTATATAGGCTACAACCCTTTGCAGATAAAAGCCGGCACACAAACTTCCCTCTCCATCAAAATGACGGAAGACACACAGAACCTGGAGGAAATAGTTGTCGTTGGGTATGGTACACAAAAGAAGTCAGACCTGATCAGTGCAATCACTTCAGTACGCGGAAAAGAGCTGGCCGAACAACCGGTTCCCCGCGTCGACCAGCTATTACGCGGCCGTGTAGCCGGGATGCAGGTCGTTCAATCAAACGGAACGCCGGGAGCCTCATCGAGTATCCGTATCCGTGGCGGCAACTCACTTTCAGCTAGCAACGAACCGCTTTATGTAATCGACGGTTTTATCGATGCCGGAGACCTGAATTCCCTGAATCCGAATGATATCGAATCCATTGAAGTACTGAAAGATGCTACATCCACTGCCATTTACGGAGCCCGCGGTTCAAACGGTGTTATCCTGATCACGACCAAAAGGGGAAAAGAAGGTAAAGCACAGTTTGACGTGGAAGCATCCTACGGCTGGCAAAAGTTACCTAAAAAGATAGACTTGCTCTCTACCGGAGAATATGCTTCTTATCTCAATAAAATTGCCCGAATGAACGGGACCACGGTACCTTATGACGACCCGTCCAAAGTTACAGGCGTAGACTGGCAGGACGAACTATTCCGCACTGCTCCTGTTTATAATGTAAACCTGTCAAGCAGCGGTGGTACGGAAAAGATCAAATACCTGATCTCGCTGAACCATTTCGATCAGGATGGCATCATGGTCGGTTCCGGTTTTAACCGTACGACTTTACGTACGAATGTAGATGCAGAAGTCAATCCCTGGTTCAGTCTTGGCACAACAGTCAGCCTGTCACGCGAATTCAGCGATATATCCACACTCCCGAGCGATTATTCATTAGCTGTTTACGGAATAGGCATGTCGCCTATCGGAACGGCATTCAATCCGGACGGTTCATATAATTATACCGAATCCAGCCGCCCGCTCGGTCGTAATCCCCTCGCAGAAGCCTTGCTACCTACGGATGAAAAGAATACTTATTATGTATTGAACAACTCTTACCTGCAATTCAAGATAGGAGAACATTTCACCTGGCGTTCTACATTAGGTATCAAATGGAACTACTGGCGTGAAGATTATTTCTCTCCGCGTAAAGGCTCTTATCAGGAAAAAACCAACAGTGCCAAGGCGACTACCCTGCAAACACAGGACTTGCTGACAGAGCATACATTGACCTATACACTGAAAAAGGAAGTACACTCATTTTCTGCCCTGGGAGGTTTCACCGCGCAAAAAGGCTACGATAAAGGGTTATCTACCGAAGTCTCGAACTTTGCCAATGATATCACCGGATTCTATGACCTGAACTCCGCCCAACTGAAAAACTCGGTCAAATCAGGTTACCACAACTGGGGATATATGTCCTGGCTTGGACGTATCAACTATTCTTATGACAATCGTTACCTGCTGACAGCCGTAGCACGTTACGACGGATCATCCCGTTTTTCTCCGGGAAACAAATGGGCATTTTTCCCTTCCGTTTCCGTCGGCTGGAGAATTACGGAAGAAGATTTCATGAAAAGCCAGCAGGTTGTGAACGATCTGAAACTCCGCCTCAGCTATGGCCGTGTCGGAAACCAGGCTATCGATATCTATTCAACCCAGTCGCTCTTCTCATCCGGCAGCACGATCCTCGGAGGTCAGGAAGTTGTTACTTACACTCCGAGCAAAGTCCCCAGCAAAGATCTTACCTGGGAAAAGACAGACCAGTTCGATGCCGGAATTGATTTTTCTTTTTTCAACTCCGTCCTGACCGGTTCGCTCGACTATTACCATAAAAAGACCAGCGACCTGCTATGGGAGATATCCGTTCCTTCCTACATCGGACAATCCACCCAGTTGCAGAATCTGGGATCGCTCTCCAACCAGGGAGTTGAATTATCATTGAATGCTTCCCTTATAAACAAGAAGGATTTTCAGTGGGATATGAACTTCAATATCTCGACCAACCGCAGCAAGGTACTGAGCCTTGGCCCGGACCAGGAAAAACCGGTAGGAGAACATTGGGGCGGTTATTACAGCAGCATCCTGAAAGTAGGATCACCCGTCGGACTGTTTTACGGTCAGGTATACGAAGGTGTACTGACCCAGCAGGATATCGACGCAGGAAACCTATCCGCCCGTCCGGGAGATCCGAAATTTAAAAATATTCCCGATGATCCGAACAACTCTACCGTTATCGGTAATGCCAATCCGGATTTCTTCGGAGGATTAGGCACAACAGTAGCCTATAAAGGAATATCCCTAAACGCCTTCTTCCAGTATTCGGTAGGCAACGATGTGATGAACCTGAACAGTGCCTATTTCCTGCCGGGTAATGCCAACGTAAACTGCTACCGCGAACTGGCAGAGAAGATGTGGACTCCTGAAAATCCGGACACAGACGTTGCACGTCCTGGAAACAGTTACATCTACTCCGTCGATTCACGCTTCGTAGAGAACGGAAGTTTCCTTCGTCTCTCTTCGCTGACCCTGGCGTATGATTTACCCCGCAACCTACTGCAATACATCGGCCTGGCTTCAGCCAGAGTATATGCAACCGGCAACAACCTGTTCAATATCTGCAACTACCGCGGATACGACCCGGAAGTCAGCCTCTACTCCACCAGCCCGATCCTGAAAGGATACGACTGGGGACAATATCCGATGAACCGTTCATTCTCCATCGGACTTAAATTCACTTTGTAAACCTATAAAATGATTGAAAGATGAAAAAGTATAATATCCTTCTGATTTTATTTATCCTGTTCACTACAGCCTCCTGCTCCGGGTTGCTGGATGAAGATCCGAGAGGAGACGTTGCTGGTAGCAACTTCTTTACAGATGAAGAGAATGCTTTATCAAACATAAATGATCTCTACAATGCCTTCGGGGATGCAAACGTATATAGTCGCCAGGCAATGATGGTCATGGAATTCGGCACAGACCTGGGAACACGTTCCCCTAGCGATAACTGGCCGACACTCGACCCGATAGCGACCTATACGCACGATGCTTCCGCCCAACGTATCTGGTGGGTATGGCGGGATAGCTACAAGTATATCCGGAATGCCAACCTCTCGATCGCCAGTATAGAAAACATGGATGCTTCCCTGTTCAAACATGCCGGAAAAGAACGGCTGCTGGCTGAAGCACGTTTCATCAGGGGATTCCTTTATTTCCACCTGACAAACTTTTTCGGCGATCTGCCGGTCATCACCGAACCTGCCGAGGATTTGAATTCACTGTTGCATCTTTCACGCACACCCGCCAGCCAGATCAGAAAAGAGATCGTACTGGCAGATATGCAATATGCCGCCGACCATTTACCGGAATTCGACGAGTACAGCAGCAATGATGCCGGACGTATCAGCCGCAGTACAGCAATCGGCATGATGGCAAAGGTCTACCTGTTTGAAAAGGATTACGCCAAATGCGCCGAACTCTGTAAAACTCTTTATTCGGAAGGTAAGCGGGGTTTACTGAACCAGTATGCCGATGTTTTCGATTCAAAATACAATAACAGTAAGGAAAGCCTTTTGGCTATCCAGTCACTGATAGAGAAAAAAGAATCGCCGGCACAGACCACTTGTTACGGTGATTTCACAGAAGATGACGACAGTCCGTATAACAATGGCAGTGCCATTGCCCCGTTACTGCCTTTTGCCTCCTACTACGTACCGAAAGAAGACCAATGGTATGATACGGAGAATGACAACCGGTGGGGTTTCAATTTCCGCCTGGCTTCCGAATCCAAATATAAGGAGTTGATAGACGGAACAGGCACATCAGCCAAACACCTCGGTGCCGGTATCAAATACAAAGGGGAGATTGTCCGTATGCCATATATCGTCAAATTCTGCGATGTAAACAACCGCCGTCCGGACCGTTCGGGTACATCGCTAAACTTCCCGATCCTGCGCTGGTCAGATGTACTACTGATGTATGCCGAAGCGCTGAATGAACAGGGAAATACAGGCGAAGCATTCACTTACATCAATGAAGTCAGAAAACGTGCCTATACAAACAAAGACAATACCCTCAATCCGGGTTGGGAACTCAAAGGACTTTCACAAAGCGAACTGAAAACGGCAATCCTGAAAGAACGTGCATTGGAACTTTGCTTTGAGGGACACCGCAAATTCGATCTTTCCCGTACCGGGACACTTGAGGCGGCGATCAAAGGTGTCACTCACCTGGATGATATCGAATTTCTATTCTCCGAGGCGTATTATCCCAAAGAAGCTGCCCGCAACGTGCATAGCTGGCATCGCCTGTTCGGAGTACCGACAAGTGAGATAACATTAAACAGTAACCTTCTTCCCCAGAATGAAGGTTATTAAACACCATTATTATTTATGCTTAACAAACTAATTTCGGGTATATCTCTGATTACCCTCTGTTCTAACATAGTAGCGCAAAGCCCCGGACAGGGGCTGGCCTACTATCAGTCATTCGATGCCCCACAACCGGAAGCGATCCGGATGGCAGAAATTGCGACGCGGGATTCATCTTCCCTTTTTCTGGTACATACATCGTCTTACAGTGAAGGACTGAAAGGGAAAGCCCTCGACCTGACAGATGAAGTCTCTTACCGTATTCCCCTTTCCCTAACGGCAAAAGATTGCCCGTCTTTCGACGACGGCCGTTCTTTTTCCTTGCAGGTTTGGGTTAAAACCAAGCCGGGCGCTCCTTTAGGCACACCGATCATGACAAATGCCACCACCAAGGAACCTACCGGCTGGTGTATCGGCACACAGGAAAACGGTGCCTGGTACCTGAGCCTGAATGACGGGAAAAACAGTTACACCTACCAACCGACAGCACAGCGACAGGCAATCAATGACGGAAAGTGGCACCAACTGACAGTCTCCGTAGACAAGACAAAGGAAGAAGTATGGATGTACCTGGACGGACGCAATGTCGCCATCTATCAGATCGAAGGATTGAAATCACTTGAAAGTAAATTCCGGACGATTATAGGAGGAAGCGACGAAGAGCAAGACTGGGAATGCCGGGGCGAATGGATGGCTTTCAACGGAAAAATCGATGAAGTGAAAATGTGGGACCGCCCGGTCAGCAGCACCGAAGTACGGGAGAGTTACGAGCAGTTCTTTCCTTTATCCCCTCTTTATCCGTCATACAAACCCGACCGGTTAAAAGTACAGGTATGGAATATATGGCACGGAGGACGCCGCTTTGGTAAACAGGTCGGTGTAAACCGCGTCATCGAGGTATTAAAAAGGGAAAATGCGGATGTGATCGGCCTGATCGAGACATATGGTTCCGGAGCAATCATTGCTGATTCCCTGGGGTATTATTTCTATCTGATCAGTTCCAATCTCAGTATCATGAGCCGTTATCCGATAGATGAAACGATCCAACTGTTCCGCTCGTTCAATTCGGGAGGGGCACTCATCCGCATAAGTGAAGAACAACAGATTGCTTTCTACGATATCTGGCTCCATTATCTGCCCGATGTTTCGGACCTGAACAAAGGAAAAGCAGCCGTAAAGAAATATGAAGAAGATGAAGCACAAACCCGCATCCCGGAGATCAGGGAGATTCTGAAACAAATGGCTCCCCGCACTGCCCAATCGGCAGAAACCCCGGTCATATTGGTCGGAGACTTCAACTGCGATTCGCATCTGGACTGGAACGAACAGGCACGTCCCGCCCATCTGGGCGCTTTTGCCAAACTGGAAGTATCCAGACAAGTCCTCAACGAAGGTTTTACGGATAGTTTCCGCCACCTCTATCCGGACGTTCTGCTGAATCAAGGGGCGACCTGGTCTCCTCTCATCAACCTGGGATCCAAAAAACTAAGCTGCCTGCCCCAACGTATCGACTATATCTATTATAAAGGAGACAAACTTATCCCGTATCGTTCGGAAGCTCTCTCCCATCATCCCGTAGGCTGGCCGTCAGACCATGGAAGTGTAGTGACATCATTCTACTTTAAATAAAAGGCAAACTGCAAGTATTGCATATCACTACTGTCTTCTTTTCATATCACAGTTGGATTCCGTTTGTTTCACAGATGGATTTCTTTTGTATCACAGCTGTGATATGAATAGAAGATCAAGGGAAAAACCACTCTACCCCGGAACAAAGTCATTGTATGTCCCAGGCTGCGGGCTAGATCCCAAGGGTAATTTTACTTTCCGGCCTTGTTCTTTTGAATAAATGCAGTAGGGATCATTCCGAACTCATTTTTGAAGATACGGGTGAAGTATGACTGGCTCTCGATACCAATCCGCTCCATCGTTTCACGGATAGACAAGTTTTCCTCTATCAGTAATGTTGCGGCCTTTCGCAGACGGTAACTTCTGATGAACTCGACGATCGATTTATCCGTCAACGATTTGACTTTCGCATAGAGTTTACTCCGGCTCATCGATAACTCGGAGGCAATGTAGCTGACATCCATGTCCGGCTGGTCGATACGGCTCTCGATAATCTCGATCAGACGGCTGATAAATTTATTATCCTGCTGGTTAGCCGCCAGTTCCCGGCTGTCAACGAAATAATTCCGGGCATAATGTTCCTTCAGGTTTTGCTGTTGCCTGAATATATTCTGCACAGTCAATTTCAGAAGTCCGAAATCGACCGGCTTTTCAAAATAAGCATCCGCACCGGAGTCTAACCCTTCCATCTGATTCTCCAATCCTCCTCTGGCTGTCAGCATAATGAACGGTATATGGGAATAGTTCATGTTTTCCTTTATCTCCCTGCATAAAGTGATTCCGTTTTTTACCGGCATCATAATATCACTGATGATAAGGTCGATTTCCATTTCTTCCACTATACCGGATGCTTCCGCTCCATTCCCGGCCTCGACAATTTCAAAAGAAGCACGAAGATGCCCCGCCATCAAACCGCGCAAATCCTCATTATCTTCCACTAAAAGGATTCGTTTCCTGTCTCTCAACAAGAAAGATTCCTGTTTATCTGATTCCTGATTATCGAACCGGAACTCCGGTTCGATAAAATATGACATTGTCATATTTTTCGCTGATGCTTCATTTTCCAACAGTTCCGCAGCATCATACATTTCTTTATCCAGAGGAAACTGCACAAGCATTTCCGTTCCTTTGTTCCGTTCACTATAAATAGAAATAGCTCCTTTATGAAGCAATACCAGGCTTTTTACCAATGCAAGCCCGATTCCGGAACCGATATGAGCCTCCGTATCATCCGAATCGACTTTATAGAAACGTTCAAACACCTGGGCTATAGATTCGGCAGAGATACCGACACCTGTATCCTTGACCAGAATACTGAAAGTCCGGACCAGCTCCGGATTAGATTGTATTTTATAGCTGTTTTTAAAACCGGACCGGAAAGGTTCCTTATCCAACCGGGTCTCGACGACAATATGCCCTCCGTTGCCTGTGTACTTGAAAGCATTGTTCAATAAGTTCATAATTACTTTCTCCATGACCTGTTCATCGAAGTAAACAGACGCAGATAAAGCAGGATCGCACTGAATCGTGTAGTCGATCTCTTTTTGCAAAGCATACTCCTGAAAATCAGAAGCAACCTCCTGAACAAAACGGTTGATGTTGGACGAATGGACCTTCAGCTTCATTTTTCCGTTCTCCACCGTCCTGAAATCCATCAGTTCATTAACCAGATTCAGCAGGCGGCGGGCATTACTGTTCAACAACCGGATATAATGATTGTTCCCGTACTGCTGTTGCATATGCTCGACAGAAGCCATGATAAGAGACAACGGAGTTCGGAAATCATGGGAAATATTTGTAAAGAAGCGCAGTTGAGCCTGATGGTTCTCTTCCTTCTTCTTCATTTCCAGAGAATCCATATAAAGTTCCAGTTTCAGTTTTTTCTGATGATTGTAGTAATATAAAACAGTTCCTCCCAAAGTAAAAAACAGGAAACCGTAAATCGTATACGCCCACCAGCTAAACCAGGGAGCCGGCAACCTTCTGATCCGGATCGTTGTCGGAACATCATTCCATACCCCATCATTATTGGATGCCATCACTTCAAATGTATAACTACCCGAAGGCACTTTGGCATAAGACACGATCCGGCTTGTGGCATCGATCTCTATCCAACGCTGATCGTATCCCACCAGCCTGTATTTAAACCGGTTCTTCTCCGGTATCAGGTAATTATCGGAAGACAACTTAAAACCAAAATTTATCTGGTTATAATCTAAAACGATCTCTTTGGTGGTAGAAATCGACTGGTGTAATGGAGAACCGGTTGAATCGGGTTTTACAATCGCATTGTCTATATAGAAATCGGTAATAATAGCAGTCGGTTTAAATTCACTGAGCAACACTTCTTTCGGATTGATAATTGTAAAGCCGTTAGTTCCGCCAAAATACAATTCACCGTTTTTCCCTTTCATACAGGCTTTCGGATAAAATACGATCCCCTGTATCCCGTCTTTCTTATCAAAACGGAAAAAAGTATTTTTCTCTATATTATATTTAAACAGGCCGTTATCCGTACCCATCCAAAGATCGTTATCATCATCCGTACAAAGACTGTAAATAGTGGATACTTCATAACGCAAAATATCATTGACGGAATAAAACCGGTTATTCTTCACATCATATCTAACCAACCCGCTCCCAACCGTTCCAATCCAAACATTCCCTGTTTCATCCAGACATAACGCCTGTGCCCTGAGGCTGTAGGTCGAATCCGGAGCAATTTTCCTGTACTCTTTAGTTCTGACGTTCATATAGTAGAGTTCCTCGTTATTGACTACCCATAAATCATCGCCTTTCCCCCGGCAAAGATCCGAGATGGAACTATTGTTGTTGTCCCTTTTCGACATATAATGAGTAAAACGGTCCGTAGCAAACGAATAGAAAGAAATACCGGTCGACTGATAGCTGATCCATAGGCCGGAATCAGCTTCCAGGATTATCTTTCTCAAATCGTTGGTCAGCATTCCGTTGTCCGAACGATAATCTTTATTGAATCGTTTAAAAGCCGAAGTTTTGTGAGAAAAGCAATCCAGTCCTCCCCGGTACATGGCAACCCACAGGTTCTGCGACGGGTCGATGAGCAGCGATTTGACATTATCGTAGGTTAGACTGTTTCGCGACGGATTATGGGTATAATACCTGAACTCCCCCGTTTTCTTATTCATTCGGTTGACACCGCCTCCTTCCGTAGCGATCCACAGGGATTCATCATCCTCAGCAAAACCACTTACCACTTTATGGTTCAAACCGTTTTCACGGGGACTGAATGTACGGAAACGGGATGTTTCCTGAAAATTGAGATAACATAAACCACCCGAGTAAGTACCTATCCAGACATTTTTCTGGGCATCTTCTTCTATCGTCCATACCGAGTTGCTGGGCAAAGTAAAAATATCCGATTTTGAATTTGTGAAATGGGAATATTCCTCCGTTTCCGGATTCATGATATATAATCCTCTCTGAGTACCAACCCACACATAACCGTTCTTATCGACATATAAGGTTTTCGACGGAACATATTCGTTATTCAGCGTACAAAAAAAGCTGTAGTGGTTAATAATGGACAAAGTCTGATAATCCAGCTTATACAGCCCATAACTTTCGGTCAGCACCCACAACTCATTTCCATGTTTTTTTATTTCGATAATTGCCTGATTATCCGGAAGCGCACAAATTTGCTCAAAAAGCATTTTATCATAGTCAAACCGGTATATCTCACCATTGGAAGTTCCGGTTATAAGTTCATCCTCATCAGCACACAAGGTTACGGCATTATACAATAAACCTTTTTCCGACTCCATTCCGAAAAAGGTCTTTTTATCCACATCGAAAATGCCCAGGCTGGCACTTATCAGCCAGAGGTTCCCCCGGGAATCCGTTTTAATGTTCATCGCATTCGGCTTGAACATTCTTTTAAAAGAATCGGTAATCTTATCGTAAACGAAAAGCCCTTTATTGGTTGAAACGAACAAATGTCCGCGGGCATCCAGTTCCACATCCCGGAAGTACCATTTATCCGAGGTATCCAGCATTCTGAAATAAGAATAATATCTTTTAAACTGGTAACCGTCAAAACGGAAAAGATCGTTCTCCATAACGATCCAGATAAAGCCGTCGCTATCCTGCTGAATAGACTTTACCCCATCATAATAAAAGCCACCCTCAGGCGACAAGGTGTGGAATTTGTAGTTTTTTATATTCCCCGCCAGAGCCGGCATACTGAAAGACAGGCAAATAAATAGTATCAGCTTGTATAAAGTATGATTTTTTCTGAGTCTAAACATCGTAATCCCTCATTTTGTATAGAAATAAAACTCCCCCAAATATAGGATATTCAGGGGAGAGTTCTTTATTCAGCTTCGAAAAATATACGGATGTAGCCTTTTTTTGACTTTTCATTCAGACGGATTCCGATACGGGAAAACTCAGGACCGTTTTCCTGTATTTTTTCAGGGATAATGGTATATCCTTTCGGAGATGATACTTCTATTTTTACATTGGCTGTATGTTGCTTGCCTGACAGTTTTATTTTATTGTCTCCCTTTTCCTCCCAGTCGGCCAGTGTCGTAACAGCAGATTCAAAAGAGCCGGCCTGATCCAGTTCGAAACGATCTTCTATCAGCAAACTACCTTTTCCGCTACGATCAAACACAAATTTACGGGTATATGATTTCAGATTCGGACAATCGTAAGCACTCGTTAAGTCCAGGACATATTCATCACGGGCAGCCGTAAAATCCGTTCCGATGATTTCTGCCCGGTATTCTTTTCCAGCTCCCTGTAACGCCTGGTCTATCACTGCGACAGGATGGCCGAAAGAGGAAATCGACTTGAATGTATACCGTTTATCCGTCCACATCGCACCGGCATAATGATAAGGACCTCCCGGATCACCCGCCAGTGTCTCATCTCCTATGATAAGAGAATAACTTCCCACATCATTATGATTGTGATGTTCGGCATTATTTCCGCCTTTCAGGGCAACTCCCATCGAATGTGCCGTTGGATTTTCCGGACGACAAATCAACACACCGGCTTTGTCAAAGAACATTCTGACCGGTTGGCTTCCGGCTGTCTTTGCTGCACTTTCAGCATGGCTGGATGTCTGTAAGGCCGTATTCTGGAAAAGTAACATCGCAGTAAAGACTGAAGGCCGGAGCTCCCGGGTATCGATCTGATCGTAAGCAGACAAGCCCAATCCCAGATTATGGTTACAATACCATAAAATCTGCGGAGAGACAGTCGTTCCGATCCGGCAGTCGGCAAAAGCCGGATAAGCCCCGTTGATAATTTCGAAATTGATGCCATACATTGCTATCTTTTTCATCTTCTCACTCTTGAACAAGTCTATGGCGCCTTTGGTGCGCTGATACAACTGTTCCCGTAGAATGATGTAATGCTGGAATCCGTAATTAAAATATCCCAGCCCTTCCGTACAATATCCGTCATCCGTATATCCCAGCACACTGTTCTGTGAATAATATTCGGCAGCGGCAACAAACAGGGCCCGTTCTTTCCTGTCTTTTATAATCCCGACAGCAGCACTGGTAACCCCTGCCAGACAAACGGCATTCCAGTTATTCGTATTATCGAACCAGTTAAAAGTATATCCTTTCCCCGTTTGTAAAGCATCTTTAACCGGATTGAAAGCGCGGGTATACATGGAATCTATCACAGCCTGTCTGACCGGTTCACTGATCTTATCATCCAGGAAATAAAGGGTCTCCGCCAGTTCATGGACAAAAGCAGCCGCCACCAGGTCCACTTCATGTTTTTTCCCATAAAACACATTCAGATACGTATCGTGAGCCGGAAGTATCCAGGAACGATGGGAGATCAGGTCTTTCAGGGTCGATTCTATTTTAGGGACAAAACGTCCTTTATTCTCCATACATTCAGCCCAGACCAACGGTGCCAGACGCGATTTCCGGGCATTCAGCATTTTCTCGCCGGGAGGTCTGACTCCATTCTTCGAAAATTCCAGATAGAGTTCATCATCCCAGGCCGGCATTTCCGTATTCAAGACCTCCTCAGCCTTTTTCAATACAGAAGGATAGTCAATTTTATCTTTGATCTTTTCCCACTCCGCACGGTTGTGATAGGATACGCCAAAACCAGCCGGCTCCTCCTCCAGGTAACCAGCAATTTCATTGATTCGCTGCCGGTTATTCTCTTCAAAAGGGATACTTTTCGGTACTTGCGCTGCCAAAACAAAAGGCAGCAGACAAAAGGTTAAAAGGTATTTTTTCATGGTATACTGTAATTAAAGATTTATTCAAAACAACTGTATTCCGGAGTTTTTCACGTTCGGCTTCTTTTCTCCGGGTATCAGGCAAACATCTACACACTGCCGGGTATTTGCCGGAACTTCAAATTCGAATCCAACAAAGATAGTTCCTTTATTGGAAGCATCATACTCATGGGGAGATTCCGTACTCCAGGTCCTGCTCTTTATCGCAACCGCCCCTTCAGCTTGTATTGTCAGTTTCTTTCCGTCCATGACAAGTACAATGGTATGGTCATCAATGATCTGAGGGGTAGCGACTGTCAGCAGATTCCACCGTATCGAAGCCGCCTTGTCATTTGTCCGGATTTCATCACGGATCAGGACATATTCGTTATCGATAATCCCGGCACCTCTTTTCAGGCTACTGACTTCCGTTCGGTATAAAGACGTAAGATCCATTGAAACAGACATCTGCTCATCCTTCTCTGTAATATTCTCTACCGGGGCATGCCCTGCTATGATCTGTTTCTTTCCATTTACGGTCAATGTATTATGAGCCATATTGTTATAGCGGAACACATCCCAACGGGGAGATTCCTGCGTCATATTCCACAGGTCAATACCTTTCGATTCCAGCGAATGATAATCCTGTGCCCCGAAGTCCATTGCCCACCGGATGCCATCCGACTCCATCACGAAAGAGCCTATATCCATGTGTCCATGACTTTCCTTCGGGGTTCCTCCCTTCACACCCAGGTAAATAGCGTTATCCGATTCCCAGGAAGTCCGCATAATGGCAAGAGCACTTTTACCTTGTCCCGTATACATCCGTTCGACAGGAGTCATGACGTCTTTAAACGAGAGATCCTTACCCCATATAAGCAACATGGGGAGATAACGGTCTTTAGTCAGACTGGGATCTTTTCTGACCTCAAGCGTTTTCAACTTATCCAGTTCTCTCCAGATAAGCGAAGGGGTATTCGTCTTTCCGGCAAACCAATACATAACCGGATTCACGACTGTGGAACTCCCGTTATCGGCAAAGTTAAAACATTGCAGGCTGGCATGCCTGGATTCCGTAACACGTTCCAGCGATTTTGTGACAGCAAGTCCATTCACCGCCCTGGCTGTACCTTCCATATGTTGCATAAAAGAGGCTGTATTCAAAAATCCGGGAGCCTCGCAAAGGCCAAAATCCTTTTTCCAGATCGTTTCCAGCAGATCAATGAACAACACATTATAGGTCGTCCCATAAATCCAGTAACCGTATCCTTCAGGATAGGCCCCGTTATTCACATAAACGGTCATCGGTTTGCGTATCGACTCCAGAGCACGGTTTATCAGAGCAGCAGATTCCTCCGGTTGTTGTTCATACAAGGCCAGTGCTCCAAAAGTAATGCCTCCGTTACAAACCTGGTTCCAGTTGTTATTGCCACCCAGCCAGCCGTTATATTGTTTTTCCAGCGATGGCTTCAGGCCCTTCTCCCTGATTGCTGCGGCAATCTGTTTCCTCGATTTTTCAGACAACCGGGGATATAGCCAGTCATATCCGATCGACACGGCAGAAGTCATCTCCGCCACATCCAGAAAATGACTGGGATTCCAGTCCGACAGACCGGCCATTGCCAGCAACTCTTTTTCCGCCCGCAGAAAATAGGCATCCTCCTGCGTCAGACGAAAAGCATACGACAGATAAAGAATCCTCCGGATAGCTTCACGCGAAGTATGTAAGATTCTGCGCCCTTTCTGGTTACGGGTAAGGACCGGGAGCGAAAGCATCCGGTCGCATTCCTGTATAATCTCGTTGTGCAGGGTTTGCAACAGAGGCTCGGAAGATATCTTATCCTTCAACAGTGTTTCTTCTCCCTTGGTTAAAAGAAGACGGGGGTGCTCCGGAATAACCTCATGCGAAGAGATCCCGGATAATGACTGTGCATGCAAGACTACCGGCAAAAGCAAGGCGATCAATAAGATATACTGTTTCATTTTTTCTCTATTTGGGTAACTGAATAAAAAGAAAGTGTACCGGTCTTGTAGGATATCCGGTACACTTTCCATAATTTGTTATTTCAACTTATACTCCGGATAAGCGTCGACCACATGCATAATGCCATTGGTCGGCTGCAAATTAGAAGTCACTACCGAAACGACCTTTCCCGAATTTACCACTTCATTGATCCGGACTTCAAACTTATTTTGAATATCATTTTTTTGGCTTCTCAAACTAAGATACATCGTTGCCTCCGGATTCATGGTTTCAACTTTTACCGGTGTAGTTGTCAGATCCAGAGAATGATAACGTCCCTTTACAATATATGAATTCAGTAATGTCTTAATATCTTCCACTTTCATTGCCTGCAAACCGGAATAACGATTATCCTTTAGATAACTGGTGAACGCTACGTCATTCAGAATAATAAAAGTACGGTCGTCGGTCTCATATTCCTGCTGGTAACCGGCCAGTGTAATTGCGTCATACAGCAAAGACATATCCATATTTTTACGGCTTTCAATAAAAGCATAGGCCGACATATCCATTGTCAGTTCAACCGGACTGTATTCATATTCAAAATCCTTTTGCAGATCAAGTCCGAACAGGTTACATGAGCTGAATATTGAAGCCATGAAACAACCTGCAATCAGTTGGAATAGTATTTTTTTCATATCTGTATCTTTTTAATAATTACCATTTTGAACCAAATTCGCGTTTTCCAGAATATTATTATAATATACCGGCCAGTAAAGCTGCCATTCATCTGTAAAGCGGGGACATACGTCACCTGTTTGCGCTTCAATGTAATTCTCAAAATAATCGTTCATCACTTTCATCGCCCGGCCTGTACGGATCAGGTCAAACCAACGGCGTCCCTCACCCAACAGTTCCAGTTGCCTTTCCTGAAGGATAGCATCCTCCATAGCCAGGGTCCGGTCCGAAGTATTTGTAAAATCGGCCATCGTCTTCAGTGACAGTCCCGCCCGCTCGCGGATCATATTCAGTAATTCCAACGCTTCTTCCTGTCTCTGCTGCTTATTCAGCGCTTCCGCCCTCAACAATAAAATATCAGCATAACGGTAAAAAGGAACATACTTTTCATTTGCTTCAATCACACGTTCACCCGGTTGCCATTTCCAGATGGAAGCATCGCCATTCGGACTGGATATATGGTTGGATGCATAGACAATCGTAGTATCGATCGTCTGATAACGGCGAAGGTCCATACGATATTCTTCTGTATTCCACAAGTTCTTCACTCCTTCCGAGGGTATCATCTGCGGGGCGGAGGTCCGGCACATCATATAGATAATCCAGTTTTGTTTATTATTCTGGTAAGACCATTTCATTGTCCAGATATTTTCGCTGGTAGTACCGTCTGCACAAACCTGGGCAAATTCAGTCCCTTTGAGAAGCGAATAGCGTTTCAGATCCATCAGTTTTCCGGAGTAAAGAATCGCTTTGTCATAGTCACGCATCCACATGGCGTAATCGGTATAAAGGGCATACAAGGCACCGGGATTGAAACGGAACACATCATCCTGGCCTTCGTCCACTAATTTCACAGCTTCTTCCAGGTCTTTTCCCACCAGGTCCAACACCTGCGACTGAGGAGACTGAGTCGGTTTTTCAACATCAGCCAAAGATAAAGTCGGCTTTTCTACCAACGGGACATTTCCCCATATCCTCGCCAGATTGAAATAACAGAAAGCACGTAAGAAATAAGCTTCAGCCAGATAATTATCCTTCTTAATCGCAGTCAGTCCCTGCACGTCAGGTATATAATGCAAGGCATAATTAACAGTAGAGATAGATTTATACCACACATTCCAATCAGCAGAAACATGAGATGAATTCAGTTTATTGGTATTGGCGGCATAGGTAGGCATACTGCTGGAAACCGTTGTTCCTACAAAGTTATCGGAACGCATCTCAAACCAGGTCATATAATTACCGGCACTGTTCTTATTATAGTTTGTCTGGAAATCCGCATAAACAGAATTCAATGCGGCACGGACATCATTATCAGTCTGCCAGAAAGTGGAAGTTGCAATATCACTCACGGGGTCCACATCCAGAAAATCATTCAGGCAAGAGGTGAACAAAAGAGTCGACAAGAAAACTGCATATATCTTTTTCATCTTCATATACATTTAAAAGTTAACATTTACTCCGAACAGAATATCTTTTGCCTTCGGATAGGAGTTATTATCATAACCTACGGCAAATCCGCTGCTTGGTAATTCTGGGTCGAAACCGGAATAGTTCGACCAGGTAAAGAAGTTTTGCATCATAGCTGATACGCTTAACGATTCAACACCGATCTTTTTCACGATATTTTTAGGCAATTCATAAGCCAGACGGATATTCTTCAAACGGATATACGAACCATCCTCGATCCAGAGACTGCTGGCAAAGCGGGTATTATCCATGACTGCCGCACCATTCGGTTTCGGAAACTTGGCAATATCGCCGGGAGCTTTCCATGAATTAGCGATATTAGCCGGATTACCGCGGGTGATAGCCGACCATTTATGTTCCGAACGACTCTGCTCGTAAGCATTGAATACATCTCCGCCTATGGCAAAGGAGAAGAACAAAGAAAGTGTGAATCCTTTATATGTAAAGTCGTTATTGAAACCTCCGATCACGTCCGGCTGTCCGCAACCCAGTACCTGACGGTCTTTGGCATCGATGATACCGTCCTTATTGACATCGTCCCACATAACATCACCGCCTTTGAAAACATCACCGGTTGCCGTATTATAACGATACTGTTTGATCTCGCCGTCATAAGCCTTGCCATCCAGTTCATAGCCGGTAAAGCGGTCTTTTTCATCAAATATCGGAGTAAGCTGTTTCCAGTCGGGGGTAAAGGCATTCGATTCATCGTACGGGAAAATAGCATTAGCTTTCCATCCATACATAGTTCCTACCGCATATCCCTTATCCAGGATATATACCGTATTGATAAACTGTTGTCCGCCCTCCGGAATGGAAACGATCGTATTCTTATTGAACGAAAGGTTCAATGAGGTATTCCACTGGAAATCTTTCGTTTTAATATTGGTTGAATTCACCGTTATTTCCCATCCTGTATTTTTTACATCGCCAATATTCTGATAAGAACTGCTGAAACCGGATGTTTGCGGCAATTTAACCTGATAAAGAACATCTGAAGTCTTTTTGTTATAATAATCTGCTATCAATCCGATTCTTCCGTCCAGGACAGAGACATCGAGACCGATATTGTACTGCTGCGTCTGTTCCCATCCCAGATTCCTGTTCTCTAACTGGTTCGGGTAAATACCCGGCATATCCGCATAGAAATTTGTTGTATACAATCCCAAAGAAGAGAAGTTTCCGGCAACCTGGTTACCCGTTACACCATAACTCAGTCGTAATTTGGAATCGCTGACTACCGGTTTCATCCATTTCATAAACACTTCATCCGAAAATCTCCATCCCAATGAGGCTGACGGGAAAAAGCCCCAGCGTTTATCCGTACCGAAACGGGAAGAACCATCGTAACGCAAGTTAGAATTAAACAGATACTTACCTTTATAACTGTAAGAGATACGTCCGAAGAAAGAAGCCAGCCGGTTCGCAGTCCAGGTCGCTTTCGTATTGGTCATATCCACACCACCATAGGCATTTGAAATTTCAATGGCGTCACTGATATTATCGACAACGGCCAGTTTCGTCATTTCTGTTTTAAACTCCTGGAGACTGAAACCGCCCAGCACCGTTAACGCATGGTCTTTATTGAACGTTTTATTATAAGTCAGCACATCTTCATGTGTCCAGCTGGTTTTCGTATCGTCCTGGTTGGTCGATTTACGACGTCCGTTCACATCCAGGATAGCCGGACGGAAACTCTGGTATTTCTGTAAATTGATACTACCGGCAATACTGGCTTTAAACTTCAGTTCGTCCAAAATCTTATATTCCAAAAACTCGTACAGGTCCAGATTGTATATCTTATAATTATTCTTTCCTACCATACTTTCAGCCAAAGGATTACTACGGCTTGCCAGAATCGGGGTATAACTGCCGTCGGGTTCTATCACATTATAGTTGGCAGGACGCTGAAGGAGACGCGACCGGGATTCACTGGTCGACCTGCGCTGGTTGGAAATAGTCAGTGCCAGACGATTACCGATAGTCAGACGCGGAGTCGCGTTGTAATCGGCATTGATACGGGTTGTCAAACGCTTATTAAAGGTGTTGATCTGAATACCCTGCTCTCCCAGATAACCTGCACTGACAAAATATTTCAATTTCTTTTCCGCACCGGAAACGCTGACATCCACCTGGTTTGTCCACGCATGTCTGAACAACAGATCCTGATAGAAATTGTCGGCTGTCATGGACGGGTTCAAAGAGTCGCGGTTGGCGATCGTCGTATAATTGCCGTTCAGGAAATTACGTAAAGTTTCATATTGGATACCTTGCAAACGGCTCATCTGGGCCAGTTTTTTACCTATCCGTGACTGTTTCAATGAATAATTAGCAGAAACTTTTGCTTTTCCTTCCTGTCCCTGTTTGGTAGAAATAATGACAACACCATTGGCAGAGCGGGAACCGTAGATGGCAGCAGAAGCGGCATCCTTCAAGACCTCGACAGATGCTATGTCACGCGGATTGATATTATCGATATTCGAAACTTCCATTCCGTCAACAATAAACAACGGATTGGAACCGCCGTCACTCAAAGTGGAGGTACCGCGAATACGGAATGTAGCGGCAGTACCCGGTTCGGAAGTACTCATAATATCCAGACCAGAGACTTTCCCTTGCAGGGCAGACGCAATGTTTACTGGCTCATTGGACTGTATATCCTTATCACTTACAGAAACGATAGAACCGGTAATATCCCTTTTCTTCATCGAGCCGTAACCGACAACAACAACTTCATCCAAAGCCTGGGAAGATTCTTCCATACTTACATGGATGATCTTCCGGCTATTGACATTGACCGTTTGTGTATTATATCCCAGGAACGTAAACTCCAAAACACCGGTAGCCGGCACCTGGATCGAATACTTACCGTCCATATCGGTCATAGTTCCGGTTTGTGTTCCTTTCAATACGATATTGACGCCGGCCATCGGCCCCAGTTTGTCGTTCACTGTACCGGTGACTTGTATATTCTGAGCAGAAAGGACAGTCCCAATGCTAACAAAGAGCAGCAGGAGCAAAAACTGTCTGTATTTATTAATGTGGTTCATTGTATACTGAATTTAAAGTGATTATTCTTGTTTCGTTGTTACAGAGACCGTATAAGTGGCAGTCTTCTTGCCATCTTCCGAAGTGACTATGAATTGAACAGGTTCCGTAAAATCATAGGCTTTCCCATCCGGTTTGTCAAACGAGGCATTAAAGGACTCCGGAGAAAGTTCAAATTTCGGAACCAGCTTTGTCAGATCTGTGTTTGCGGGCACCACAAGAGTCGCAGTTTTGTTATTCTCATTACAAACCGCTTTCACAGGTTCTCCCGTTTCCGGGTCTGTAACAGCAGGGATAGCAACAGAATACAGTTGACAGGCCGCATACTTGTACGTCATATCCAGTACCACTTCATAAACGGCTTTTTTCCCGCTTTCCGCCACAACCGTATATTCAATGAGACCAGCAGAAAAATCGACAGCCTCCAGGCTTTTGGGAGTGACACTCGTCCAGGGAGCCGCCACAATCTCCGGACGAATCTCCTTCAGGTTCAGATGTGAAGGCAGTTTCAACGTAATTGTTTTTTTACTCTGGTCGATAGTAGCAATGTGCTGTACAAATACATTGCCTCCGTTCTGGGCAGGGTTCAATGTAAAGCGAACAATACTACGCATGTTGGATGGCGGATAATCACTAAGATCTTCACTGCCACAACCAAAACCGATAAAGACAAGGCACAGAAACGTGCTTAAATAAATACTTAGTTTTTTCATGTGTCGAATACAACTAAAAAGGTTAAACATCTATTATTTTATTTTTCTCTCTCTGCGAATTTATACATCTCGGATGCGACCATCAGAAAAGCGCCGCTGCCATATTCCTGGTTATCCGCTGCCTTTACATTTTCAGGGCTGGCACCGATAGCCTGTACATATCCCAATTTCCCGTTTTCATCTATACACTCCAGCAAGGCAGTCCATGCCCGGCGTACTTTAGGCATATAAATATCCGGAGACAATAATCCGTTATTAATTCCCCAGATCATAGCGTAAGTGAAAAAGGTGCTGCTGCTGGTTTCTTTTACGGGCACTTCTTCCGGATCCAGAAGACTCGCACGCCAGAGTCCGTCCGGTTGCTGAACAGATGCTATTTTTGTTATCATTTGCATATACAGTTCCTTATAATCCTTATAAATCGGACTCTTTTCCGGAATCAGCGATAAGAGTTGGGCCAACCCGCCTACCACCCAGGCATTTCCCCGTCCCCAGAATACTTTCTTTCCATTGGTTGTCAATGCATTGAAATAACGCTTGTCCCTAAAAAAAAGACTATCGTCTTTACTATACAGAAAATCAGTTGAATCCCAATACATTTCTTGCAGATAGTCGTAATATTTACCATCACCTGTTATAGCAGCCAGACGGGCCAGCACCGGCGGTTCCATATATAAGGCATCGCACCACCACCAATCGACACGACCGGGTTGAGGGTCAGCGATCAGACTATCTATTGCTTCCTGTATCCCATGAAGCATCTTCGGATCCTTCTCTGCTTTATAGGCATCCAGATAAGCCTGCCCGCAGGCCAGATCGTCTGCATGGCGGTACCGGCGTCCTCTTTTCCAGTTCCATCCATCAGCCCATTTCTTCGTCTGTTCCAGATAAGCCGGATCAGCAGTTGTCTGATACGCGTACATTATACCGGAATAAAAAACAGAACGGGCCCACTGTTCCTGTTCCGCATTTATATCTACCGGATGGTTAACCTGCCATCGGAAAACATCGAGCATTTTTTCTTTAATAAATGCTTTTGAATAAATATCTTCTTCAGCTGATTTCTTTTCTCCGGAAAAAGAACAGGAATAAAGCTGGATTGTTAATACACTGACAAAAACAAATTTCAATTTCATGATTTGCGATTTAGGTGATTTTTAGTCCAAAAGTACAGGGATAAGGAAAAGGTCTTTTGTCCGAATAAGCATCCTTTTGTCTCTATTTGCCTTTTACACAGGAAAAAGCAGAAAAAAAACGATTTGTACTAAATTTGAAGACAAATGAGCAAAAACTCTCTTATTGCCATATTACCCGTTTATATATATCTTTGCCCCCCAAATCAACAAACAGAGAAAGATTCATGAAACGACTGACTGTATTTTGCCTGTCGGCCTTGCTGACGGGAACAACTTTTACCGCTACTTCGCAGAAGACGTTAATTCCTAACAATACGGAAGTATTCAAACTGTCGCTCGAAACTCATGGTTCTTATAACGAAGCGCTTTCCGGGGAAGCCGAACGCGACCGTTTTCTGTTGAATGATTTCAAGGTGGAAGCGACCGGCACCGTCCTCCCCTGGCTTTCCTATACCTACCGTCAGGTGCTCTGTTACCGGAATGAATGGGTGCGTGCCAACGGATTCGGTTCTTATATCGAGAATGCGTGGGTGAACTTCCAACTCTCCGAAAAATTCTCCGTCACTGCCGGAAAGCAGGATGCTGCCTGGGGTGGGTTCGAATACGACGAATATCCTTACCGGATTTATGATTATAGTGATATGAATGACTGGATGGACTGCTATTTTACAGGAGTCGCCGTCAGCTACGAACCTACCGGAACACAGGAGATCTGTGTACAGGTGACCAACGGCAACGATAACCGTAGCAAATCTCCTTCTTTCTATAACCTGGGATGGAACAGCAGCTATCTGGATGAGATGTTATCTCTCCGCTATTCCGTTACGGCCGGACAACAGGCCAAAGGAAACTGGATGTGGATGGTATGGGGCGGACAGCAGGTGGAAGCCGGAAAATTCCTGGGATATTTCGATGTGATGTATACCCGGGGCAAGATGGACCCGCTGGGGATGCTGGCCGAACAGTTCGAACCCGAAGACGAAGAGAACGAGGCTTCAATAGGAAATACAAGTTATCTATCGCTGGTCGCCCGTTTGAATTATCAGATCCATCCGAAGTGGAACCTGTTCGTAAAAGGGATGTACGAAACTGCATCCGTATACAAGGCTAACGGCCCTTACGAGTCGGGGAAATACCGTACCGCCTGGGGATACCAGGGAGGGGTCGAGTTCTACCCGATGGGAGACGACAACCTGCATCTTTTCATGACAGGTACCGGACGGGCTTACAGCCTGACAGAAAAAGCAAAGGCGTTCGATGTCTTTGCAGAGAACACCGGACGCCTTTCCGTAGGATTTGTTTATAAGATTCCTTTATTCTAAAATTGCAGCAACAACGAATCTCCTGCCTCCATCTCTACTGTCAGCATACCGTCGATAACCGGTAAAGAAGCCGGCTTCTGATTTACTTTGATGCTCATATCCGATGATTCGGCAGGCAGTTTGAGGCGGAATGTTCCCGGAACAACAGCTTTAAGTCCGGCTTCCGTCATTTTTCCTTCTGCCCATTTGGCTGATACTTCGCCACCGCCCTGCACTTTGAGTCCTTTGAAACTGCCGGTCTTCCAGGCTGTAGGCAAAGCCGGGAGCAACTCGATATTTCCGGTCTGGCTCTGTACAAGCATTTCGGCAATACCGGCACAACCACCATAATTGCCATCGATCTGGAACGGCGGATGCGCACAGAACAGATTCGGATAAGAACCGCCTCCATTCACCATATTCGTCGTTTTTTCCACACAGGGACGCAGCAGGTCGACCAACAGTTTATAAGCATGGTCGCCATCATGCAAGCGTGCCCAGAAATTGATCTTCCAGGCCATCGACCAACCGGTACTCTTATCACCGCGTGCTTCGAGTGTCTTACGGGCAGCCTCCGCCAGTTCGGGAGTATGCTCCATAGAGATTTCATTACCCGGATAAAGTCCATACAGGTGGGATACATGGCGGTGATGCGGTTCGGCTTCTTCATAGGGTTCAAGCCATTCCAGGATACGGCCATCCTTACCGATCGTGGTCGGCATCAGACGGGAACGCTTATCCGCCAGTTCCTGACAAAAAGCAGAATCAATTCCGAGGATATTGGCAGCCGCAATCGTATTGGTGAACAGCTCGCGGACAATCTGGTTATCCATAGTCGAACCGGCACAGATATGTACGACTTTGCCGTTCGGCATACGGTAAGCATTTTCAGGAGAAGTGGTAGGGGCCGTCACCAGATAATTGTTTCGCGGGTCACGAACCAGCATATCCGTAAAGAACAAAGCGGCACCTTTCATCACCGGATAGACCTCTTTCAGATATTCTTTATCCAGCGTATATTGATAATGGGTAAACAGATGTTCACATAACCAGGCGGCAGACGTATTGGTCGCTCCCCAGGAAGGATGTTCGCCCGGAGCGGTAAATTCCCATACATTGCCCAGGATATGTGTCACCCAGCCACGTGCATTATAAAAGACTTTGGCTGTACGTTCTCCACTTTCTACCTGCTGTTTCGTCCACTCGATCATCGGGAGATGCAATTCGGAAAGATTCGTTACTTCTGCGGGCCAGTGATTCATCTGGAAATTGATATTCAGATGATAGTCGCCGTTCCAGGGAGTATTGATCGTATTACACCATAATCCCTGAAGATTAGGAGGCAATGAACCGGTACGGGTTGACGAGATCAGCAGATAACGTCCGAACTGGAAGTAGAGGGCCCCCAGCGACGGATCGTTCTGATCCTCCTGGAAAGCATGCAAACGTTCATTGATCGGCATCTCATCCCTTGCGGAACGCCCCAGGTCCAGATCCACCCGGTCGAACAGGGAACGATAAGCATTGACATGCTCCTTTCTCAAGGTGGAATAATCTTTTCTTTCCGACTCGGCCAGCAAAGAAAACAGCTGGTCTTCAAATCTTTCGTTCTTATAATTAGTCGCCATACTCACCAGAAGGATGGCTTCGGAGGCATTCTGAACGGTCAAGGAACTGTCACCTGGAACCAGGGAGCCGCCTTTAGGCAGGAGGACCCGTACACGGGCGCCATATTTAACACCTTTCATTTCCAGCGTATCCACGCCGTCCGGCAACTGTCCTTTCATCAGCAAGTCTTTTCCATCGACCGACAAGGCATAATGTTCGGGACGGTTCATCCCCACCGTAAAGTTAAGCGCTTTATCGGCATCTGCCATCAAATGAACTACCCCCAGATCACCGGAGAAAGAGGTAAACGACTCACGGCTGTAATTCACTTTTCCCTTGCGGAAAGAGGTTGAGGCAATAGCATCGTTCAGATTCAGTTCACGACGGTAAGCGGCTACGGAATCGGAACCGTCTACATATACATAATCCAGCACCAGATTTCCCAGCAACTGGTAACTACCATAGGGAACATTGGCACCCTGCCCCTGACCGCTACCAGCCCCTTTACAAACAAAAGTGCGATACATCAGGTCCTGTGCTTCATCGTTTTTCCCTTCAAAGAGCAGACGGCGTATATTTGCCAACGACCATACAGCCTGCGGGTTATCCGTATCCTGTTTGCTTCCGGACCACATGGAGATTTCATTCAACAGGATATTTTCCTTATTGATTCCACCGTCGGGCATCATTCCCAGACGACCGTTTCCCAATGGCAGAGTTTCCTCCCAGATACGGGCAGGTTCATCAAAGTGATAAGCGATCTTATTGGCTGTTTTCACTTCTGCCATATCACAGGAAGCCAGCAATACCAATAAAGCAGCGATAGAAGGACGAATTATTTTCCGTCCTATCTCCTTTAATCGAATCGAGTTCATAGTATTATTAATAAAATTATTACTCAAGCGGTATCAGAAACTTTGCATGTCACACAGTCTCTTATAATAGCCATTCAAATCCAGCAGTTCTTCATGACGGCCACGTTCAACGATCTCGCCTTCATGCATCACACAGATCTCGTCTGCATTACGGATCGTAGAAAGACGGTGGGCAATAACGATCGTAGTACGGTTACGCATCAGGTTTTCCAATGCTTCCTGTACCAGGCGTTCTGATTCCGTATCCAATGCAGAAGTTGCTTCATCGAGGATCAGGATGGACGGGTTTTTCAGGATGGCACGGGCGATGCTGATACGCTGACGCTGTCCACCGGAAAGTTTGCCGCCCCGGTCACCGATACTGGTATTATATCCGTCTTCGCTCGCCATGATAAACTCATGCGCATTTGCGATACGCGCGGCTTCCTTCACTTGTTCCAATGTCGCTCCTTCCACTCCGAAAGAGATATTATTGAAGAAGGTATCATTGAAAAGGATCGCTTCCTGATTCACATTCCCCATCAGGCCGCGCAAATCGTAGAGGGAGGCATCGCGGATATCCGTTCCGTCAATAGTAATGCTCCCCTTATCCACATCATAAAAACGGGGCAGCAGATCCACCAGCGTACTTTTACCGGAACCGGACTGGCCAACCAATGCGACGGTCTTTCCCTTAGGAATTACCAGGTCTACACCTTTCAACACCCAGTCATGCTGGTATTTAAACCAAATATTGTTATATCGTATTTCCTTATTCAATTCTATCTTCTTAGGATCAGCCGGATCATTGATATTACTTTCGGCTTTCAAGATCTTATCGATACGATCCATAGAAGCCAGCCCTTTCTGGATGGCATAAACAGACTTACTTAAATCTTTCGCCGGATTAATAATACTATAAAAGATAACCAGGTAATAAATAAATGTGGAGGCATCGATCGTGCTATGGTTACTCAGGATAAGCGTACCGCCATACCAAAGAACGATGGCGATAGTAGCCGTTCCCAGAAACTCACTCATCGGGTGCGCCATCTGCTGGCGGCGATAGATACGGATGGTGGTCCGACGGAACCGGTCATTACTGTTCTCGAAACGAGTCTGTATTTTCTTCTCGGCATTGAATGCTTTGATAATGCGCAAGCCTCCTAAAGTTTCTTCGATCTGGCTCATCAGGCCACCCCATTGCTGTTGGCCTTCCAGCGATTTACGTTTCAGTTTCTTCCCTACCTGTCCCATCACATAGCCCGCCAAAGGCAACAGTACGAGGACAAAGATCGTCAGCTGCCAACTGATAACGATCATACCGATCAGATAGATAATGATCAGGATCGGATTCTTGAACAACATATCCAGGGAACTCATGATGGAGGTCTCTACCTCGTTCACATCGCCGGAGACACGGGCAATGATGTCCCCCTTGCGCTCTTCCGAGAAAAATCCCAGGGGTAGTTCGGTTATTTTCCTGTTGATCTGGTTACGGATATCACGAACAACCCCTGTACGAATAGGGATCATCGTAAAAAAGGCCATGTACATTGTGCCCACTTTCAGAAATGTAGAGATAATAAGGAAAGCACCTAAAACGATCAGAGTGAATGAGCCTCCTTCTTTTTCAATCAGGTCGCTGACAAACCAGAAGAAATTGTTCTTTATCAGTTCGGGAGTACCTTTCCAGCTTTCCCAGGTCCAGGGATCAAACACCCAGGCTTTATAGGAATAAACATCATCATTCAGTTTGAACAATATATTCAATATCGGAATAATCAGGGCAAAAGAGAACAGATTCAGTATGGCAGATAAAATATTGAACACAATGTTCAACACCATATACTTCTTATAAGGAGGCACAAAACGCCGTAATATGCGTATGAAATCTTTCATGTTTATTTAGTTCGATTGGATTTGGCGCGCAAGTTACTCATAAAAAACAGGTGATGCAACGTTTCGACTTATCTTTGCATCAATTAGGTATGGATGTAAATACAATTAAAACCATACGGATATGAACCGAACAAACCATTTCTTCCTGACCTTTACAAATAAAATATTGGCAGGATTATTAAGCCTGTTAGGCTTTTCACTAGCTGCATGCGACAAAATAGGTGCAGACGAATACGGATGTCCCTATGCCGATTATGAAATCAAAGGGAAAGTAGTCGATGACAACGGAAAAGCCATCAACGGCATACAAGTTATTATTCCCGACCCTTTTGGTAATGAAGAATATACGCATCGGGATACGCTGATCACGAACAGGGCCGGAGAGTTCGTCGCACGACCGGTTGTCACCACTTTTGGCACGGATATCACTTTCAAAATCACAACAAAAGATATCGATGGCACCGATAACGGAGGAGCATTTGAAGAAACAATCACGGAAGTCGCTTTCAAAAAAGAAGACCTGACAGGAGGAAACGGCGAATGGAATTATGGTAATGCACAAAAGAACGTGACTATCAAAATGAAGCAGGCTGTGGAAAACAAAGAATAAGTAAAAACAATTATCCAGACTTATACAACCACCGATGCAGTATTTTTCGTACTTTTGTATTTAATCATATGTAATCTATCAGTTAATAACAAAACAACGCAAGTTATATGAAAAGGTTCTATCCTCATTTTTTGAACAGTATGAACTGGGTATTAGCCGGTTTACTCACCTTACTAGGTTTCTCTTGTTCCGATTCGGATGATGATGGGGGAGGTCAGGTAGAAGAATACGGCTGCCCACATGCTAACTACGAGATCAAAGGGAAAGTGGTAAACAGACAGAACAACCCGATCCCTAATATACAAATCGCCATCAGCGATTCAGTTCCCGACCGTCAAATGCCCAGCGATACCATCTACACCGACGCAAAGGGAGAATTCCTTTGGGAAACCGGAGAATTCCCCGGGGCAACATTCAAACTTATCACGACAGATATTGACAAAGATAAAAACGGCGGTCAGTTTGTAGCCGATACCTCTTTTGTTTCCTTTAAAAACGCCGTCTATGAAAATGGTAGCGGTTGGTACAAGGGAAAAGCCAAACAAGAGGTTACAATCACTATGAGCGAACAGATTAACACGGAAGAATAATGGATAAACGTCCCGGATTTCGTAAACGCATCGCTCTGGAACTCTTCCGCAGTATCCGGAGAAACAGGGCCAAGCTACACGAACTACGCACACTCTTTTGGGAATGTACGCTTCGTTGCAATGCATCCTGCCGTCATTGCGGCAGCGACTGCCATGTATCGGCTGGCATGAAGGATATGCCGGTGGAAGATTTTCTGAAAGTTATAGATGATATTACTCCCCATGTCAACCCTAATAAAGTATTGGTAATTTTTACCGGAGGAGAGGCTTTGGTGCGCAAAGACATCGAAACCTGCGGAATGGAACTTTACCGCCGGGGATATCCCTGGGGAATCGTTTCCAACGGATTGCTGATGACACGCGAACGGCTGGACGCGCTGCTGGCCTCCGGCATGCATTCGGCAACCATTAGTCTCGACGGTTTCGAGGAAGCACACAACTGGTTGCGCCGTCATCCGAAGAGTTTCGAGAATGCGGTCAACGCCATCTGCATGCTGGCGGAAGAGAAAGAGATTGTCTGGGATGTGGTGACTTGCGTAAACCAAAAGAACTTCAAAGACCTGAAACTCTTCAAGGAATTCCTGATGGAGATGGGCGTAAAACGGTGGCGTCTGTTCACCATCTTCCCCGTCGGACGGGCCGCCGAAGAAGCAGACCTGCAACTGACCAACGAACAGTTCACCTGGATGCTCAACTTCATCCGTTACTGCCGGCAGGAAGGAAAGATACACACCAGCTACGGTTGCGAAGGGTTCCTCGGGAACTACGAAGCCGAAGTGCGCGACTCCATCTTCCAATGCAATGCCGGAATCAATACGGCTTCGGTGCTGGCAGACGGTTCCATTTCCGGTTGTCCGAGTATCCGTGCCAATTTCCACCAGGGGAATATCTACAAAGATAAATTCATCGACATCTGGAACAACGAATTCAAGCCGTACCGCAACCGCGAATGGACACGCAAAGGGCAATGCGCCGACTGCAAAATGTTCCGTTATTGCGAAGGCAACGGCATGCATCTGTATGACGATAACGGCAATCTATTGTTCTGTCATTATAATCGGATAAAGTAATTGCGTACAATATCCCATCTTTTTCCTATCTTTATCCCCCGAATAAACTTCTAAAAGAATTTATACATGAAAAACTCTCTTATTCTTTGTGCCCTGCTAACGCTAGGCCCGGTTTGTTACGCACAGCAATCGAATATCACCGATTACACCGAACTGACCGACACCAAGCCACACGATAGTGAGGCTGTATGGAATAAAATAACAACGCCTACCCAACTCAGCTGGGCGAGCACGGACGTTCGTTATCCGAAACTCAGTATCCCAACCGTTACAAAGACCTCCCGCTGGCAGACGAAAGCCTGGAAAGGAGAACGCGTAAACGCTCAGGCCGTATTGTGGACTACCAACGACCTGTCGAACGCAACCATCACCGTCAGCGAATTGAAAAACGGTTCATCCGTTATCCCGGCTTCCAACGTCACCACCAATTTCGTACGTTACGTAATGACCGACGAGTTGAACAAAGAACGCACAGGCGGTTGCGGTGTACGTGAAAACAAGGCGGAATGGGATTCTTCCGTTGTTGCCGACGTGTTGGATATCGTAAAGATGCACGACGTCGCCGCCCGTACGACACAACCTATCTGGATGAATGTATGGGTACCGTCGGATGCACGTCCCGGAAAATATAAAGGAACACTGACCGTTTCAGGCGAAAACTTCCAACCGATGAAGTTACAGGTGGAGATAGATGTACTGAACCGTACCCTGCCGGAACCGAAAGACTGGAAATTTCATCTGGACTTGTGGCAGAACCCGTACTCCGTGGCCCGTTACTATAATGTGCCTCTCTGGAGCAAAGAACATTTCGATGCCATGCGCCCGATCATGAAGATGTTGGCCAACGCCGGACAGCGTGCCATCACCACCAGCATCATGCACAAACCCTGGGCGGGACAGACCGAAGATCATTTCGACAGCATGGTGTTCCGCATGAAGAAACTCGACGGCAGTTGGGAATATGACTATACCGTTTTCGACAAATGGGTAGATTTCATGATGAACGATATAGGCATCAACGACCTGATCAGCTGCTACACCATGATCCCGTGGGCACTGAGTTTCGACTATTACGACCAGGCAACCAACCGCATCCAGTTCATCGAAGCCAAACCGGGCGATGCAGCTTATGCCGACTACTGGGGCAGTTTCCTGAAAGATTTCTCCCGCCACCTGCGTGCAAAAGGCTGGTTTGAAAAGACAGCGATCTCTATGGACGAACGTCCGTTGGCAGCCATGCAAGAGGCCATCAAGGTAATCAAGCAGGCTGACCCGGAATTTAAGATCACGCTGGCCGGTAACTATCATAAAGAGATACAAGGAGACCTGTATTACCTGAGTATTCCGTACGGCCACAAATTCCCGGAAGATGTGAAAGCCGAACGCGACCGCAAAGGCCAGATCAGCACGGTTTATACCTGTTGTTCGGAAGCATTCCCGAACACCTTCACCTTCTCCAACCCGGCAGAAGCTCCCTGGACGATCCTGCACGCTGTTGCCGGTGGTTACGACGGTTACCTGCGTTGGGCAGTCAACAGCTGGACAAAAGATCCGTTGCGCGACTCCCGTTTCCGCACCTGGGCAGCCGGCGATACATACAGTATCTATCCGGGTCCCCGCAGCAGTATCCGTTTCGAACGCCTGGTAGAAGGCCTCCAGGACGCTGAAAAAATCCGCATCCTCCGCGAAGAACTGAAGGGCAGCAAACTGGATAAGCTGAATAAGACTGTTGCCATGTTTACTCCGGAAGGACTGGCTGATACACAGAAGTCGGCTACAGAGATGGTGAATGAATTGAATAAAGTGCTGAATTCGTATTGATAAAGCACTAACATATACAGAAAAGAAGGTGTCTGAAAAGGATGCCTTCTTTTTTTGTTATATTTCAGTAAGATTTTTCTCAATACACAAGAATCAAGAACATAGGTAAACAATAAAATCGACCGAAATATTTCATATCCGGAATATCTTATTGTCTGTTTTAATTATTATCGTATATTTGTCGTGCATTTCATTAAATAATCGGAAGGTGGGAAAACCCGCCTATTATCGTAGCGGGCATTTTTATGCCCGTTTACGACCATTCTATATGGCGGTTCCGTACCCCCGTGTAGAATGTTAATGCATCTACTGCCTTCCGATTAATGGTGAAATGCAACGGGACAGGCGGAACCGCTCTTATATTCAGAAAATCTTCGCCTCCACATCTAATATTAATATGTATGGAAACAGATTTTTTAACTGCCCAACAAAGTGAAGACTTGCAAAAGTTAAGTGGAAACCCCTCGCCTCTGTCCGAAGAGGAACTAAAAGATTTTTACCTCAAACTGGCCCGTCTCGTTAATCCAAATGCCTGTTCCGCTAATCGCAGTGATTTTGAAGTATTGAACATTCTCTGTAAAGACTTGAAAAGAAACCTCGGAATACTTTGCAAATATACGCAACATGCGTGGGACGAAGGTATACTGGAAATACAAATGGCCTGCGGAGTCTATTCCGTACAGGATTCCATCCAAAAAAAAGAACGGTTAGATATGAATGCATCTTTGGGTAAACACTTACAATTCCTAGCCCAAATGGCATCCGCCAGTTCGGTTGTAAGAAAGATGCATGCGGAATATACCCGTCATCTGATCAATGTGGAATATCTTTTGAAGCAATTTTCTAAAGACAAAAAAGGCTCCGACAAGTGAAAGTGACCTTCCGGAAAAAGAATAGGTTGATCAGAGAAAAAACGAAAAAGGGAGGTGATTACTTCCCTTTTTTCATTTGATTCCCCAAAAGGGGAGATCATATCCGGAAAAAACTCTCGGTAGGATGGATTAACTAATTCTCCAATTAGTGGTTGGAGAATTAATCAAAATACTCATATTGTTCCGCAAAAGCAGCTTCTATATCTTCTTTGAGTCTCGGATTATTGACCATCTCAACTTTGTTTAGCATCAGATAAGCACTTTTCAGGCAGTTCTCCTGATGGATAAAATATTTTTCAGAAAAATAGGTTGCCATTATTCTTTTATAAAAACGAAATCGTTTTGTATTATCAGTGTCCTCTTCTACCATATTTGAACCAATAAATCCGAAAGAGGCGTGGTCATCTTTTTGATATATTTCAAGCATAATATTTATACAGGTCATAACAATGCGCCTGGGTTCGTAGGTATTAGTTAATACACTATACTTGTTCTCACAGTTCCTCATACTTTTAAGGTGAAATTTTAGAGCATATACATGATAATCATAGCATTCAACCCAAACCCAATACCACTGATTGGATTTGGTCGATTTAAACGTATATAATATCTTTGATTTTAAATGCCCAGCTTCTTCATTAAAATTTTGGACAAACCGGTGAGGGTAAAAAAACGCCATTTCAGATTAAATAAGGATACAGGTCTATTCGTCTTTTTTTCAGTTCTTCTGATGAAACTTGTACGAAAATAGCAGTATCCTTCTTCGGATCATTTTTAACGTCCGAAACAACAGTTGTAGACTTTTCCTTACAACTAATTGCGGCTTTTGTTTTTCTAATTAAGTTTCCCATATCTATTACTCTAACGACAATATAACAAATCTGTTGATGATTTTGTTGATTAACATGTTGATTATTACATGTAATGGGTCAAAGATACATATCTTTTATATCAAAGACACGTTCAAGTGAATATTTTTACAACAGATTTCATTTTTTTAGCGGCAGAACAAATAAAACGTGATAAAATTTAACAAAAGAACCCGATGACGCTGATTTTATAAAAGCGTCATCGGGTTTATAATATGAATTATCAAAATTCTTATTTCTCGCGAATAAATACATTAATCGGTGTCCCTGTAAAATCCCAGTTCTCCCGGATCTTATTTTCCAGGAAGCGTTTGTAAGGATCTTTGATCCATTGCGGCAGGTTGGCAAAGAAAACGAAGGAAGGAACAGAGCCTGCGGGCAGCTGGGTGATGTATTTGATCTTGATATACTTTCCTTTCCATGCGGGAGGCGGATAGTTCTCGATGATCGGCAACATGATCTCGTTCAGCTTGGCTGTCGGGATGCGTTTCTTACGGTTGTCGTATACTTCTTTGGCTGTTTCGAGCACTTTCAGGATACGCTGCTTGGTCAATGCCGAAATGAACAGGATAGGGAAATCGGTAAACGGCGCCAGACGTTCGCGGATCGCATTCGTATAGCTGTCGATCACCTTCTGGCCTTTATCTTCTACCAAATCCCATTTGTTCACACAAACGACCAGTCCCTTCTTATTCTTCTGCACCAAAGAGAAAATATTCAAATCCTGGCTTTCGATACCGCGGGTAGCATCTACCATCAGTACACAGACATCGGAATTCTCAATCGCACGAATCGAACGGATCACCGAATAATATTCCAGGTCTTCGTTCACCTTTCCCTTCTTACGGATACCGGCTGTATCCACCAGATAGAAATTCAGGCCGAATTTATTGTATTTGGTATAGATAGAATCGCGGGTAGTCCCGGCAATATCCGTTACGATATGACGGTCTTCACCGATAAACGCATTGATCAAAGACGATTTTCCGGCATTCGGACGACCGATAACGGCAATACGAGGCAACTCTTCTTCCAATTCTTCATTTTTTTCTTCCGGAAGGATCTCGATGATCTTATCCAGCAAGTCGCCGGAATTGGAACCGTTGATAGCTGAAACGCAGAAAGGATCGCCCAAACCGAACGCATAGAACTCTGCGGCCTCGGCATGCATCTCAAAGTTATCCGCTTTGTTTGCCACCACGATAACCGGCTTTTTATTACGGCGCAGTATCTTGGCCACTTCGATGTCCAGGTCCGTGATACCGTTCAATACATCCACCACAAACAAGATCACGTCTGCTTCATCCAAAGCGACCTGTACCTGCTTATTTATCTCTTCTTCGAAAACATCATCCGAATTAATTACCCATCCGCCGGTGTCGACCAGCGAAAACTCTTTACCGGTCCAGTCCACTTTACCGTACTGACGGTCGCGGGTAGTCCCTGCTTCCTCGTTCACGATGGCCTGACGCGATTGGGTCAGACGGTTGAACAGGGTGGACTTTCCTACGTTGGGCCTACCAACAATTGCTACAATATTTCCCATAAATTTCTTTTCTGTGCGCTGTTTTTAATCCAGCTGATAACCAAAATTCTTCAACAGGTTATCCCGGTTACGCCAGTCTTTTTCAACCTTGACGAACATTTCCAGGAACACCTTCTTCTCAAAGAAGCGTTCAATATCCTTACGGGCCATCGCTCCTACCTTCTTCAGAGCCTGTCCCTTATGCCCGATGATAATCCCTTTCTGGGAATCCCGTTCCACAATAATGAGCGCCTTGATGTGAATCATTTCTTCTTCTTCCTTAAACAGCTCTACAACGACTTCCACTGCATACGGTATCTCCTTCTGATAATACAGGAGTATCTTCTCGCGAATAATCTCCGTAACGAAGAAGCGGGCCGGCTTATCGGTAAGCGCGTCTTTTTCAAAATAAGGGGGAGACTCGGGCATCAAATCCTCCACCCTATACTTCACATAATCAATATTAAAGTTCGAAAGCGCGGAGATCGGAATAATCTCGGCCTTCGGAAGAACCTCTTTCCAATGGGCTACCATCTTTTCCAGTTCGGCCTGGTTGCTGGTATCGATCTTGTTGATCAGCAGCAGAACCGGACATTCCACCGATTGGACCCGTTGGAGGAATTCTTCATTTTTATCGATTGTCTCAACGACATCGGTCACATAGAGTAACACGTCGGCATCACCTAAAGCCGACTCCGAAAAATTCAGCATAGACTCCTGCAACTTGTAATTCGGATGCAGGACTCCCGGCGTGTCTGAATACACGATCTGCATATCGTCGGTATTCACAATCCCCATGATACGATGACGGGTAGTCTGCGCTTTCGACGTGATGATGGAGATACGTTCCCCCACCAGACGGTTCATCAGCGTGGACTTCCCTACATTAGGATTACCGACAATATTAACAAAGCCGGACTTATGCTTGTTTTCCATTATAACCCCATTTAAGATAAATTGCACCCCAGGTAAAGCCTGCACCGAATGCTGCCAGGATCAGGTTATCCCCTTTCTTCAGCCTGTCTTCCCACTCCCAAAGGCAGATAGGAATAGTACCGGCACTGGTATTACCATATTTCTGGATATTGATCATTACTTTCTCCATATCCACACCCAGACGTTTAGCCGTCGCATCGATAATACGCAGATTAGCCTGGTGAGGCACGATCCATGTAATATCGTCGTGGGTCAGTTTATTTCGTTCCGCTATTTCGGCAGCCACATCGGCCATATACGAAACAGCATACTTAAAGACATATTTGCCATCCTGCAAAACAAAATGTTCCCGTTTATCCACGGTCTCATGACTGGAAGGATAAGCCGAACCACCTGACTTCATAATCAGATGAGAATAGCCTACACCGTCAGTACGTAGAATCGTGTCGAGAACGCCGACTTCTTCCGTAGTCGGTTCCAGTAAAACCGCACCGCAGGCATCCCCGAACAGAGGACAGGTAGAACGATCCTGATAATCGGTAATCGAAGTCATCTTATCACCGGCAACAACAATCACTTTCTTATAGCGTCCCGAACGAATATAATTCGCACCTGTTTCCAACCCATATAAGAATCCGGCACAAGCTCCCTGCAAATCGAAAGTCATTGCATTCTTACAGCCGGTATGATAGGCGATGATTGAAGACATGGTTGGAAAGTGATGGTCTGCCGTTGTAGTAGCTGACAGAATCACTTCGATCTCTTCCGGATTTACTTGTGTTTTTTCGAGTAACTGCTTCACAGCACGTATACCCATGTAAGAGGTACCAACCCCTTCCCCTTTCAAAATTCTGCGTTCTTTGATGCCAACACGTGTCATGATCCATTCGTCAGTCGTATCGACCAATTTGGAGATGTCCTCATTTGTCAACACGTCTTCCGGAACGTATCCGCCTACACCTGTTATAACCGCATTTAATTTATCCATACTTAAAAAAATAAAGAGACTCTATATCCCAATTAAAAAATTAGCCCTAAAAATATTTTTAGGGCTATTTCTTTCGTTTATCAGACTCAATATGATCGTGACAAACTTACACAGCTGCTTCTTTTACGATAGCTAATTTACCTCTGTAGTAGCCGCATTCGCCGCATACAGTGTGATAAATATGCCATGCGCCGCAGTTCGGGCAAATAGCCATTGTTGGAGCGACAGCCTTGTCATGAGTTCTTCTCTTGGCTGTTCTTGTCTTACCTTGTCTTCTTTTAGGATGTGCCATGTTTTAATTTATTTAATTGTTATCATTCTCTATTAAACCTTTCAGGGCATCCCAGCGAGGATCAGAATTACCGCTTACGTCATCATCCATGGATATATCTTCCACTTCGTCTTCTTCGTAATCATCATCTCCGTCATCTGTACTTTTAGCAGTGTGCTTCTTCAGCTTCGTCGACATCGCTTTATTACATTTTCCCGGAGCATGTACATGCTTCATCGGTACTGCCAATGCAATAAACTCATAAAGGAACCATGCCAAATTAATCGCACCTTCCTCTTCTGGTATTACTACTACCTCGTCGCTCTCTTCGGCATATTCTTTACCGAATTTCACTACCAAGCGATTATGTGTATCAACCGGAATCTCCATATCGTCCAGACATCTGTCGCACGGAACGATTGCTACACCTTCCATCTGAAAGTTCATTTCAAAAGCCACTGACGTACGCTTCACTGTCAGGTGAACCTTGACTTTGCCCTTCTGGACTTCGTCTCCGTCAATGTCCACAAAAAACTTGTTCTCCAGTAAATACTCGAATTCGTGCACTCCTGGAGCGAGATTTTTCAAATCTACGTTATATAATTTAAACTTTCCCAAAGCCTTTTAGTGTAAAAACCTTGCAAAGGTACGAAAAAACTAAACACAAATGCAATACCTATGCAGTTATTTTTTATTATTGAACTATTTAGCCTCTATATTTACGAAGCTCTATACGAAATGTCGTGCCTTTTCCGATCTCCGAGTTCTTTACGAATATCTTGCCGCCATGGTAGGACTCTATGATACGTTTGACCAGAGATAGCCCGAGTCCCCATCCGCGCTTCTTAGTCGTATAGCCGGGATTGAAGACAGTCTTATATTTTGATTTGGGAATCCCCTTTCCTGAATCCGTAATATCTATCCGCACAGTCTTGTCACGCTCTTCCACCTGAAACGTTATTTCGCCCTGGCCTTCCATAGCATCCACAGCATTTTTTGTCAGGTTTTCAATAACCCAGGCAAACAGTGAATCATTCATTAAAACCAATACGGGATTATCCGGAAGATGAGTATATATCTTCACCTTGGCAGAAATACGTGTTTCCATATAATTTAAGGCCGTACGAATCGAATTGCTGATATTTACCGGTGTCGGATCGGGATTTGATCCAATCTTCGAGAAACGTTCTGCAATCATCTCCAAACGCTTCACATCTTTTTCCATTTCACCCAGGAGGGACGGATCGATTTCTTTTGTACGAAGATATTCCACCCAGGCGATCAAAGAAGAGATAGGAGTTCCTAGCTGATGGGCTGTCTCCTTCGACAATCCGACCCATACTTTATTCTGTTCTGCCTTCTTCGTACTGGCAAGAGCCAGGAAGGCGATCAGGATAAATATGAAAACAACTGTCAACTGGGCATAAGGATAGATAAGCAGCCTTTTCAGGATAATAGAATCGTCGTAGTATAAATACTGGAAGGTTCCATCCTGCATGTCGATCAGGATAGGAGGATTCTTGCTCTTTAATTCCCGTACTTTATTTTTCAGAAACAAGTCTGAATCCTTTTCCGGAAGGTCGATATTCTTCTCTGCAATTACACTGTCCTTCTCATTACACCATAAAACAGGTATCGTGGTGTTACTTTCCAGAATCTTTAGAATAAGAGCCATATTTGAACCGTTGGTTTCGGTAGCAATCATACGTTGCGCTTCCGCCCAAATCTCGACCTTCTGGCGTTCTTCCTGTGCTAAACTCTTTACAAGCTTATCAGAGACAAACACTGAAACGATCGCAATCAATGTGGCTATTAAAATGAAAAGATATTTCAGCCGTTGCCGGGAATCATATATACTGCTCATAATCTAAAATTCATACTCAATGTATATTAGAACGGAAAAGAAGATACATTATTATAAGAGAGATGTTAAATCAGGAAGAATAAAAACGAAAAGAAGCTATAAACACAAAAAGGAACCAACCTTACGATTGATTCCTTTCATTTGTTTGGAGTCTGTGACTCTAAAACGGCGGCTATCTACTCTCCCACTTTTACGCAGTACCATCGACGTGGTTGGG